>NZ_CP089924.1:0-348750 GCF_021284765.1 Lysobacter sp. 5GHs7-4
GTTGCAGCGACCACTTGCCGATGGCGATGGCCTGACCCGGCTTCAGCGCGTCCTGCCACTGCGAGCGCGACTCCTCCACTTCCACCGTGACGCGGCGGTCCGGCTGCAGCGTTTCGGAGCTGGAACGGTCGCTGGTGCCATGGGTCAGCGGCTTGCGTTCGCCACGCGTGCGCAATTCGAACAGCAGGCCGTCGTCGTTGCTGCAGCCGCTGTCGCCGCAGTTCATGCCGGCGGGCGCGGCTGGGGCCGAATCCGGATCGCGCGACGTCGCCGGCGCGGGTGCCGGCGCGCCGGCCTCCTGGGCGGACGCCACCGCGGACAGACCGGCCAGGATGCCGATGAGGGTGTAGTCGAGCAGTTTCATCTTCATGGCATCCCCCTTCACTTCTCATTGCCGGCAGGGGCTGCCGGATCGTTGCTGAGATCGACGCGGAACTTGGCCCGCAACTCCGGGCTGATCTTTTCGGCGATGGCGTCGTACACGGCCTTGGCGCGACGCATGCCCAGGGCGACGTTGTAGTCGTCCGAAGCGCGCTTGTCGGTGTGACCGGTGATGACGATGCGTGTGGCGCGCATCTGTTCGATCGCCGCCGCCATCTTCGCGATCAGCGGTTGGTACTTGGTCTTGATCGTGCTGCGGTCGGTGTCGAACAGCACCTCGCCCAGCAGCGGCCATTCCGAGAAACCGACCACCATCGACTCTGGGAAGTCGGCCTGGGTGCGCACGCTGACCGTGAGCGCCTTCAACTGCTCGGCGGTCAGGCTGGCTTCCAGCGCCTTGCGCACGGCGATCGCGCGATCCATGGCCAGGGTTTCGTATTCGCCCTCGGCCACGATCACCACTTCGCCGCCGCCGTACTCGCGCACCTTCTCGGCCATCTTCTCCACCGCGGGCAGGTACTGCGGCGTGACCGCCGCGCTGCCCGGGGCGAAGAAGACCTCGCCGATGCGCATCTCGACCTCTTCCTTGCCGCCCGGAATCTCGCCCGGCGGCAACTTGACGCCGAAGTCGAAGCGCACCGGCACGCCCGGGGTGATACGGCGCACCAGCGGGTTGTCCGTGGTGAGCTGGCTGCCCGGCGGCAGGGTGGCCGGATCGACCTTGACGATGAAGTTGCGCCCACGCTCCCAGACACCGCCCGGCACGCCTTCCAGGTGATAGCGGCCGAACTGATCGGTCTCGATCAGCAGGCCTTCCACCGTGGCCAGGCGCACGCCGGGGATACCGCGCTCGTCGACACCGGCATTGCTGACGATGTAGTCGACCCGGTAGCCGCCTTCGACCTGGGCGACGCGACGCTCGACCTTCGGGTCGGCGCCGGTCAGGCCCTTGCCGGCGTCGCCGCTGCGTTCGACGCGGCTGTTGCCGGCGCGGTCCATGCGCAGCGTCAGGCCCTGGGCCGTGGTCATCGCGAAGTCGTCGGTGAACTCCAGCGCGCTGAGCTTCTGGCTGATCACCACCGTATGCGCGGCGACCGGATCGGCGTCGGACTGGCGGCCGGCGATCTTGCCCAGCTCGATGCCGTGCAGCATCGGCGAGCTGGCATCGGGTTCCGGCGCCGGGCCGTTGCCGCGGTCGACCGTGGTCGAGTTGGCGACGTAGGCGCCCGCGGCGAAGCCGCCCTGCACGCGGACGCCGCTGAGCTCGGCCGGATCCTGCCAGCCGTCCTCATCGCGATCGTCGAACACGGTGCCCAGGATCAGCGACTCGTCCAGCAGCGGATCGGCGACCAGCTGCACCTCGGCGGTGGCCACGTTCGAGCGCACTCCGCCGTCTTCCGCGTAGGCGCGGTTGACGTGGACGCCCGGACGCACGCCGGCGCCGACACGCAGCAGGTACACCACCGTGGCGCGTTCGCCGGCTGCGATATCGATCTGGTCGACGCGAACCGGGAACGTGCCCACGAGGCGGCCGGCGTTGTCGCCGTCGGCGACGCGCAGGCTGCCGTCGACGTAACTGAAGCCCGCCGGCGGCGTATCGATCATCGTGACGTCGCTCGCCGCCGCCTGACCGAGGTTCTCGATCGTGACGGTGTAGCGGACCAGGTCGCCGACCTTCACGTCGCGCGGATTGGCCTGCTTGCTCACCCGCAACGCGGTCGGCTCCGGCTCCACCGTCACCACGGCGGTGCTGGTCGCGGTGACCGTCACCGTCTGGGTGGTGGTGCCATAGACGCCGCTGGCCACGATCACGTTGTCCAGCGTGCCGCCGGCATTGGCTTCGGCCTCGGTGATGGTGTGCGTGTAGCTGTTGCAGGTGGCCATGGCCCCCGGCGCCAGCGTGGTCGGCGCACACGTCAGCGTGGTCGGCGTGCCGTTCTCGAAGGTGTCGATGGTCTGCAGGCCCGTCAGCGTCACATCGCCGGTGTTGGTCACCGTGACCGCGTAGGTGATCACGTCGCCGACGTTGCCCTTGCCGGGCGTGCCCAGGTCGGTGGTCAGCGTCGCGGTCTTGGTCGCGGCGATGGCCGGGCGGCCGATCACATCCACCGTCACGGTCGGGTTGCACTCCGCAGCGGTCGAGCCGGCCGGGCACACGCCCGGCGTGCCCGTCGTGACCACGGCGGCGTTGACCACCTGACCGGCCGAGGCGTCGGCCTGGGTCACGCGGTAGGTACCGGTCAACACGCAGGTCGCGGCCGGCGCCAGGGTGGCGCAGGTGACGCTGTTCGGCGTGATCTTGGTGTCGGTCACCACCACGTCCGTCAGGTTCACGTTGCCGGTGTTGGTCACCGTGATCGCGTAGGTCAGAGTGTCGCCGACGCTTACCGCGCCGTTGCCGTCCTCGTCGGCGTTGGCGGTCATCGCCTTCACCGAAGCCAGCCTGGGCTCCTGCTTCACCGGCACGGTCACGCTCGGGTTGCACTCCGGCGCGGTCGAGCCCTGCGGGCAGACGTTCGGCGTGGCGGTGGTCACCACGGCGGCGTTCAGCACCTGACCGGCGTCGGCATCGGCCTGGGTCACACGGTAGGTACCGGTCAGCACGCAGGTGGCGGCCGGATCCACGGTGGCGCAGGTGATGCTGGCCGGGATGATCTTGTTGTCGGTCACCACCACACCGCTGAGGGTCACATTGCCGGTGTTGGTCGCCGTCACCGTGTAGGTCAGGGTGTCGCCCACGCTCACCGCGCCATCGCCGTCCTCGTCGGCATTGGCGGTCATGGCCTTCACCGAAGTCAGCGACGGTTGCTGGCTCACGGGCACGGTCACGCTGGGGTTGCATTCCGGCGCGGTCGAGCCCGGCGGGCAGACGTTCGGCGTGGCGGTGGTCACCACGGCCGTGTTCAGCACGCGGCCGGCATCGGCATCGGCCTGGGTCACGCGGTAGGTACCGGTCAGCACGCAGGTGGCGGCCGGATCCACGGTGGCGCAGGTGATGCTGGCCGGGGTGATCTTGTTGTCGGTCACCACCACGTCCGTCAGGCTGACATTGCCGGTGTTGGTCGCCGTCACCGTGTAGGTCAGGGTGTCGCCCACGCTCACCGCGCCGTTGCCGTCTTCGTCGGCGTTGGCCGTCATCGTCTTGACCGAACTCAGGGCCGGCGTAGAAGCGATCGGCGTCGAGGTGGTCGAGGGCTGGCTGGTCACCGGACTGCCCGACGGCGGCGTGCCGCTGGCGGTCGCGCTGTTGTCCGACTTGCCGGCGTTGACCTCGTCCTGACGGATCGTGTGGGTGCCCGTGCAGTTGGCCACTTCGTTGGGCGCCAGCGTCGTCCTGTCGCAGACCGCCGCGGCATCCAGCTGCGCATCGTTCACCACCACACCGGTCAGGCTCACGTTACCGGTGTTGGTGATCACGAAGCTGTAGGCGATGGTGTCGCCCGCGTCCGTCACCGCCGGGTTGGCGCCCAGGTTGCTGCTGGGGGCGCCGGCGGTCTTGACGATAGTCAGAGACGGATCCACCAGTACCGGATGCGTGGTCGTGCAGTCGGTGCACTCCGGCGTCGGGTCGCCGCCGCCCGTGCCCGACACGCTGTTGCCCACCGTGCCCGACGCGTCAGCGTCGACCGTGGTGGTGTAGCTCAGCGTGTACGTGCCCGGCAGCGTGCCCGCCGGCAGCGTGCACACCAGCGGGCCCGTGCCCGTGCAGGTGTAGCTGCCCGCATTGGTCACCGTCACGAACGTCTGGTCGCCCGACAGGGTGTCGGTCAGCGTGTACACCGCGGTCAGCGCCGCCGTGCCCACCGTCGTCGACAGCGTGTACGTGATCGTGTCGCCCGGGGTCACCGTCGTGCCCGTCGCCGGATTCGACGACTTGCTGCTGCTGATCACCGGCAGCGCCACGTCATGCGTGGTCGTGCAGTCGGTGCACTCCGGCGTCGGGTCGCCGCCGCCCGTGCCCGACACGCTGTTGCCCACCGTGCCCGACGCGTCAGCGTCGACCGTGGTGGTGTAGCTCAGCGTGTACGTGCCCGGCAGCGTGCCCGCCGGCAGCGTGCACACCAGCGGGCCCGTGCCCGTGCAGGTGTAGCTGCCCGCATTGGTCACCGTCACGAACGTCTGGTCGCCCGACAGGGTGTCGGTCAGCGTGTACACCGCGGTCAGCGCCGCCGTGCCCACCGTCGTCGACAGCGTGTACGTGATCGTGTCGCCCGGGGTCACCGTCGTGCCCGTCGCCGGATTCGACGACTTGCTGCTGCTGATCACCGGCAGCGCCACGTCATGCGTGGTCGTGCAGTCGGTGCACTCCGGCGTCGGGTCGCCGCCGCCCGTGCCCGACACGCTGTTGCCCACCGTGCCCGACGCGTCAGCGTCGACCGTGGTGGTGTAGCTCAGCGTGTACGTGCCCGGCAGCGTGCCCGCCGGCAGCGTGCACACCAGCGGGCCCGTGCCCGTGCAGGTGTAGCTGCCCGCATTGGTCACCGTCACGAACGTCTGGTCGCCCGACAGGGTGTCGGTCAGCGTGTACACCGCGGTCAGCGCCGCCGTGCCCACCGTCGTCGACAGCGTGTACGTGATCGTGTCGCCCGGGGTCACCGTCGTGCCCGTCGCCGGATTCGACGACTTGCTGCTGCTGATCACCGGCAGCGCCACGTCATGCGTGGTCGTGCAGTCGGTGCACTCCGGCGTCGGGTCGCCGCCGCCCGTGCCCGACACGCTGTTGCCCACCGTGCCCGACGCGTCAGCGTCGACCGTGGTGGTGTAGCTCAGCGTGTACGTGCCCGGCAGCGTGCCCGCCGGCAGCGTGCACACCAGCGGGCCCGTGCCCGTGCAGGTGTAGCTGCCCGCATTGGTCACCGTCACGAACGTCTGGTCGCCCGACAGGGTGTCGGTCAGCGTGTACACCGCGGTCAGCGCCGCCGTGCCCACCGTCGTCGACAGCGTGTACGTGATCGTGTCGCCCGGGGTCACCGTCGTGCCCGTCGCCGGATTCGACGACTTGCTGCTGCTGATCACCGGCAGCGCCACGTCATGCGTGGTCGTGCAGTCGGTGCACTCCGGCGTCGGGTCGCCGCCGCCCGTGCCCGACACGCTGTTGCCCACCGTGCCCGACGCGTCAGCGTCGACCGTGGTGGTGTAGCTCAGCGTGTACGTGCCCGGCAGCGTGCCCGCCGGCAGCGTGCACACCAGCGGGCCCGTGCCCGTGCAGGTGTAGCTGCCCGCATTGGTCACCGTCACGAACGTCTGGTCGCCCGACAGGGTGTCGGTCAGCGTGTACACCGCGGTCAGCGCCGCCGTGCCCACCGTCGTCGACAGCGTGTACGTGATCGTGTCGCCCGGGGTCACCGTCGTGCCCGTCGCCGGATTCGACGACTTGCTGCTGCTGATCACCGGCAGCGCCACGTCATGCGTGGTCGTGCAGTCGGTGCACTCCGGCGTCGGGTCGCCGCCGCCCGTGCCCGACACGCTGTTGCCCACCGTGCCCGACGCGTCAGCGTCGACCGTGGTGGTGTAGCTCAGCGTGTACGTGCCCGGCAGCGTGCCCGCCGGCAGCGTGCACACCAGCGGGCCCGTGCCCGTGCAGGTGTAGCTGCCCGCATTGGTCACCGTCACGAACGTCTGGTCGCCCGACAGGGTGTCGGTCAGCGTGTACACCGCGGTCAGCGCCGCCGTGCCCACCGTCGTCGACAGCGTGTACGTGATCGTGTCGCCCGGGGTCACCGTCGTGCCCGTCGCCGGATTCGACGACTTGCTGCTGCTGATCACCGGCAGCGCCACGTCATGCGTGGTCGTGCAGTCGGTGCACTCCGGCGTCGGGTCGCCGCCGCCCGTGCCCGACACGCTGTTGCCCACCGTGCCCGACGCGTCAGCGTCGACCGTGGTGGTGTAGCTCAGCGTGTACGTGCCCGGCAGCGTGCCCGCCGGCAGCGTGCACACCAGCGGGCCCGTGCCCGTGCAGGTGTAGCTGCCCGCATTGGTCACCGTCACGAACGTCTGGTCGCCCGACAGGGTGTCGGTCAGCGTGTACACCGCGGTCAGCGCCGCCGTGCCCACCGTCGTCGACAGCGTGTACGTGATCGTGTCGCCCGGGGTCACCGTCGTGCCCGTCGCCGGATTCGACGACTTGCTGCTGCTGATCACCGGCAGCGCCACGTCATGCGTGGTCGTGCAGTCGGTGCACTCCGGCGTCGGGTCGCCGCCGCCCGTGCCCGACACGCTGTTGCCCACCGTGCCCGACGCGTCAGCGTCGACCGTGGTGGTGTAGCTCAGCGTGTACGTGCCCGGCAGCGTGCCCGCCGGCAGCGTGCACACCAGCGGGCCCGTGCCCGTGCAGGTGTAGCTGCCCGCATTGGTCACCGTCACGAACGTCTGGTCGCCCGACAGGGTGTCGGTCAGCGTGTACACCGCGGTCAGCGCCGCCGTGCCCACCGTCGTCGACAGCGTGTACGTGATCGTGTCGCCCGGGGTCACCGTCGTGCCCGTCGCCGGATTCGACGACTTGCTGCTGCTGATCACCGGCAGCGCCACGTCATGCGTGGTCGTGCAGTCGGTGCACTCCGGCGTCGGGTCGCCGCCGCCCGTGCCCGACACGCTGTTGCCCACCGTGCCCGACGCGTCAGCGTCGACCGTGGTGGTGTAGCTCAGCGTGTACGTGCCCGGCAGCGTGCCCGCCGGCAGCGTGCACACCAGCGGGCCCGTGCCCGTGCAGGTGTAGCTGCCCGCATTGGTCACCGTCACGAACGTCTGGTCGCCCGACAGGGTGTCGGTCAGCGTGTACACCGCGGTCAGCGCCGCCGTGCCCACCGTCGTCGACAGCGTGTACGTGATCGTGTCGCCCGGGGTCACCGTCGTGCCCGTCGCCGGATTCGACGACTTGCTGCTGCTGATCACCGGCAGCGCCACGTCATGCGTGGTCGTGCAGTCGGTGCACTCCGGCGTCGGGTCGCCGCCGCCCGTGCCCGACACGCTGTTGCCCACCGTGCCCGACGCGTCAGCGTCGACCGTGGTGGTGTAGCTCAGCGTGTACGTGCCCGGCAGCGTGCCCGCCGGCAGCGTGCACACCAGCGGGCCCGTGCCCGTGCAGGTGTAGCTGCCCGCATTGGTCACCGTCACGAACGTCTGGTCGCCCGACAGGGTGTCGGTCAGCGTGTACACCGCGGTCAGCGCCGCCGTGCCCACCGTCGTCGACAGCGTGTACGTGATCGTGTCGCCCGGGGTCACCGTCGTGCCCGTCGCCGGATTCGACGACTTGCTGCTGCTGATCACCGGCAGCGCCACGTCATGCGTGGTCGTGCAGTCGGTGCACTCCGGCGTCGGGTCGCCGCCGCCCGTGCCCGACACGCTGTTGCCCACCGTGCCCGACGCGTCAGCGTCGACCGTGGTGGTGTAGCTCAGCGTGTACGTGCCCGGCAGCGTGCCCGCCGGCAGCGTGCACACCAGCGGGCCCGTGCCCGTGCAGGTGTAGCTGCCCGCATTGGTCACCGTCACGAACGTCTGGTCGCCCGACAGGGTGTCGGTCAGCGTGTACACCGCGGTCAGCGCCGCCGTGCCCACCGTCGTCGACAGCGTGTACGTGATCGTGTCGCCCGGGGTCACCGTCGTGCCCGTCGCCGGATTCGACGACTTGCTGCTGCTGATCACCGGCAGCGCCACGTCATGCGTGGTCGTGCAGTCGGTGCACTCCGGCGTCGGGTCGCCGCCGCCCGTGCCCGACACGCTGTTGCCCACCGTGCCCGACGCGTCAGCGTCGACCGTGGTGGTGTAGCTCAGCGTGTACGTGCCCGGCAGCGTGCCCGCCGGCAGCGTGCACACCAGCGGGCCCGTGCCCGTGCAGGTGTAGCTGCCCGCATTGGTCACCGTCACGAACGTCTGGTCGCCCGACAGGGTGTCGGTCAGCGTGTACACCGCGGTCAGCGCCGCCGTGCCCACCGTCGTCGACAGCGTGTACGTGATCGTGTCGCCCGGGGTCACCGTCGTGCCCGTCGCCGGATTCGACGACTTGCTGCTGCTGATCACCGGCAGCGCCACGTCATGCGTGGTCGTGCAGTCGGTGCACTCCGGCGTCGGGTCGCCGCCGCCCGTGCCCGACACGCTGTTGCCCACCGTGCCCGACGCGTCAGCGTCGACCGTGGTGGTGTAGCTCAGCGTGTACGTGCCCGGCAGCGTGCCCGCCGGCAGCGTGCACACCAGCGGGCCCGTGCCCGTGCAGGTGTAGCTGCCCGCATTGGTCACCGTCACGAACGTCTGGTCGCCCGACAGGGTGTCGGTCAGCGTGTACACCGCGGTCAGCGCCGCCGTGCCCACCGTCGTCGACAGCGTGTACGTGATCGTGTCGCCCGGGGTCACCGTCGTGCCCGTCGCCGGATTCGACGACTTGCTGCTGCTGATCACCGGCAGCGCCACGTCATGCGTGGTCGTGCAGTCGGTGCACTCCGGCGTCGGGTCGCCGCCGCCCGTGCCCGACACGCTGTTGCCCACCGTGCCCGACGCGTCAGCGTCGACCGTGGTGGTGTAGCTCAGCGTGTACGTGCCCGGCAGCGTGCCCGCCGGCAGCGTGCACACCAGCGGGCCCGTGCCCGTGCAGGTGTAGCTGCCCGCATTGGTCACCGTCACGAACGTCTGGTCGCCCGACAGGGTGTCGGTCAGCGTGTACACCGCGGTCAGCGCCGCCGTGCCCACCGTCGTCGACAGCGTGTACGTGATCGTGTCGCCCGGGGTCACCGTCGTGCCCGTCGCCGGATTCGACGACTTGCTGCTGCTGATCACCGGCAGCGCCACGTCATGCGTGGTCGTGCAGTCGGTGCACTCCGGCGTCGGGTCGCCGCCGCCCGTGCCCGACACGCTGTTGCCCACCGTGCCCGACGCGTCAGCGTCGACCGTGGTGGTGTAGCTCAGCGTGTACGTGCCCGGCAGCGTGCCCGCCGGCAGCGTGCACACCAGCGGGCCCGTGCCCGTGCAGGTGTAGCTGCCCGCATTGGTCACCGTCACGAACGTCTGGTCGCCCGACAGGGTGTCGGTCAGCGTGTACACCGCGGTCAGCGCCGCCGTGCCCACCGTCGTCGACAGCGTGTACGTGATCGTGTCGCCCGGGGTCACCGTCGTGCCCGTCGCCGGATTCGACGACTTGCTGCTGCTGATCACCGGCAGCGCCACGTCATGCGTGGTCGTGCAGTCGGTGCACTCCGGCGTCGGGTCGCCGCCGCCCGTGCCCGACACGCTGTTGCCCACCGTGCCCGACGCGTCAGCGTCGACCGTGGTGGTGTAGCTCAGCGTGTACGTGCCCGGCAGCGTGCCCGCCGGCAGCGTGCACACCAGCGGGCCCGTGCCCGTGCAGGTGTAGCTGCCCGCATTGGTCACCGTCACGAACGTCTGGTCGCCCGACAGGGTGTCGGTCAGCGTGTACACCGCGGTCAGCGCCGCCGTGCCCACCGTCGTCGACAGCGTGTACGTGATCGTGTCGCCCGGGGTCACCGTCGTGCCCGTCGCCGGATTCGACGACTTGCTGCTGCTGATCACCGGCAGCGCCACGTCATGCGTGGTCGTGCAGTCGGTGCACTCCGGCGTCGGGTCGCCGCCGCCCGTGCCCGACACGCTGTTGCCCACCGTGCCCGACGCGTCAGCGTCGACCGTGGTGGTGTAGCTCAGCGTGTACGTGCCCGGCAGCGTGCCCGCCGGCAGCGTGCACACCAGCGGGCCCGTGCCCGTGCAGGTGTAGCTGCCCGCATTGGTCACCGTCACGAACGTCTGGTCGCCCGACAGGGTGTCGGTCAGCGTGTACACCGCGGTCAGCGCCGCCGTGCCCACCGTCGTCGACAGCGTGTACGTGATCGTGTCGCCCGGGGTCACCGTCGTGCCCGTCGCCGGATTCGACGACTTGCTGCTGCTGATCACCGGCAGCGCGGTATTGGTGATCTCGCAGGTCACGCTGGCGCCGTTGGCCAGCGTCACCGAGCCGGCACCGAAGGCACCGACCACGCCGCTGGCGCCGGTGCCGGTGCAGCTCCACGCGCCTTCGGTGTACAAGGCGACGTCGTTCTCGACCAGCGTGTAAGTGCCGGCGGAAACGCTCAAGGTATTGGAGGTGTAGACGCGGTTCTCGGAAGATCCGCTGTTGGCGCCGAACGTCAATGCGCCCGCGCTGGTGGAGATACCGAACGCCGCGGCATCGGCCGTGCCGCCCACCACTCGCTTGACGAGGGTGAGGGAAGCCGCCTGGTCGTCGTTGGTGATGGTGCACGACGCGGTCTGGCCGTTGGCCAGCACCAGGCTGTTGCCGGTGAGCGTGCCGGCGGTGCAGGTCCAGTTGCCCGCGGTGTAACCCGCCGGGCCGCCGGTTTCCGTCAGCGTGTAGGTGCCGGCCGCAACGGCGCGGCCGGTGATGGCGGCTTGGCCTTCGGTGCCGGTCACGCCGGTGGTCGGGCCGGTGGCGGTCAGGGTCCAGGCGGTGTCGACGGCGACGCCGCCGTTGTCGTTGACCACCGTCTTGAGCAGGGTCAGCGTCGCGGCCTGGTCGTCATTGGTGATGGTGCAGGTGGCGACATCGCCGGCGGCCAGCGTCAGGTTGTTGCCGGACACTGCGGCCGCACCGTTGACCACACAGCTATAGGTGGAGGCGGCGTAGCCCGCGGGCCCGCCACTTTCGCTGAGAGCGTAGGTACCCGCGGGCACCGAGGCGTTGGTGATAGCGGTGGCGCCCTCGGTGCCGCTGATGGTGGCTGGGCCGGTGGCGGTCAGAGTCCAGGCGGTGTCGAGCGCGAGGCCGCCGTTGTCGTTGACGACGGTCTTGAGCAGGGTCAGCCGCGGCTGGATCGGGTCGCTATCGATCGCGGTACACACCCCGGTGGTCGCGTTGTAGTTGACCGCGCCGTTGGTGGCGATACAGGTGGTGCCCGAGTTCTGCACGCCCGTGGGCGGCGCGACATTGGCGCTATTGACGGCGTTCTGGGCCGCCGACGGCAGCGCGATCGCGCCCAACAGCAGCAGCAACACGGACCGACGTAGGTGGCGGCCGACCGAAGTCAGCACTCGATGAATGTCTGCAGCCACGTGTTGCACTCCCCCTGACCCTACCGACGCGCCGTCCGGCGCCATCGGCGCAATGAACGGCGTCACTACCCGCACAAGCCGATACGATCCTGATCAGGACATATCGACGCATATATTTCTGAACAAGCAAAACACGTGCCAGCAAGACCCGCCGCCGATGCGTGACCGGCCACAACGGGCCGTCACGCATTTCCGGACGCTCTTTGTCACTTCAGGACGCTATTTGCCAATTCGCCGAACAAGGCAGCGCGTGCCTGCAGGCGAGCCGAGTGGCACCACGCCGCACCGGAAACGCTCCGGTTCCGTACCGAGCCCGACGAAAAAACCTGTCCTGGTGATACGGATCGCCGAACCGAGCACGATGAGGACATCTGCCGGACAGCCGGAGGGCACAACCGCCGGCATTCAGGTTCACCGGGCCTGTGCCTCGTGATCGGGCACAGGAATTCACCCCCGCGAACTGAATTCGCGCGACCTTAGTCATGTCAAAATCAACCGGACGCATGCCAATTGCGTGCGGCACGAGGCGAAGGCATCGTTACGCGCCCACCCCGCACCCGTCCCGATCAGAAAATCTCAGCCTGACAAGGAGTTAGACTGACTTTTTGCATCAGTCTTGTGTATTTTTCACAAGCTGAACCGAAGGCCCATTTCGGACGACGCCGCATCCGGCGCCTCGCCGGGGGCGGCCGGTACCGCTTCCACGCTGCGGAGACCCACATTCCATGAAGTCGTCTCACCCGACCATCGGCGGCCTGCTGCGCTCCCTGCGCGCACGCAACAAGTGGACGCTGAAGCAGATGAGCGAGCGATCCGGGATCCCGCTGTCCACCCTGTCCAAGATCGAGCACGACCGTTTGTCGCTGACCTACGACCGGCTGCAGCAGCTCAGCGAGCGCCTGAACATCCGCATGTCGGAGCTGTTCGCCGAGAACGAGGACGTGGGCACGCCGGCGGTGACGGCGCGGCGCAGCGTTGGCCGCCTCAGCGACGCGGTGCGCGTGGACAGCAAGAACTACGAATACTTCTATTTGTGTCCGGAGCTGCGCCGCAAGCGCATGCTGCCGAGCGTGGCGCGGCTGCGGGCGCACAGCCTGGAGGAGTTCGGCCCCTTCATCCGCCATCCGGGCGAGGAGTTCATCTACGTGCTGGAAGGCACCGTGGTGCTGCATACCGAGTTCTACGACCCGCTGACCCTGCAGCAGGGCGAGTCGGTCTACATCGACTCCAACATGGGCCATGCCTATGTGATCGGGCCGGATTCGCAGGCGGCCACGGTGATGGGGATCAGCGCGACCGACGACGACCAGAGCGTGATCGAAGCCTTGATGGCGGGCGAAGGCGCCCGCTGAACCGCGCCATGCGGGCCGCGGCCCACGACTGAACCACCGGCGACGCCCGCGCGGGCGTCCGTTGCCTTACGCCGGAGGACGCGACCGGCGCTGACGATCCACTGCCCGGCCTTACGCGCCGCGGCGCCCGCAGCTCAAAGTGCGCTGCGCGGCGGCAACGACCAATCGATCGGCGCCTGGCCCTGGCGGCTCAGATACTCGTTGGCCGCCGAAAAGTGCCCGCAGCCGATGAAGCCGCGATGGGCCGACAAGGGCGAGGGATGCGGCGCCTTGAGCACGCGATGGCGGCGCGGGTCGATCACCTTGCCCTTGGCCTGCGCGTAGCTGCCCCAGAGCAGGAACACCAGGCCGTCGCGTTCGCGGTTGAGGGTATCGACGACGTGGTCGGTGAAGCCCTCCCAGCCCTTGCCCTGGTGGCTGCCGGCGCGACCGTCCTCGACCGTCAGCACCGCATTGAGCAGCAGCACGCCCTGGTGCGCCCAGGCCATCAGATAGCCGTGATCCGGGTGCGGCAGGCCGAGGTCGCGGTGGATTTCCTTATAGATGTTCTGCAGCGACGGCGGCACCGGCACGCCCGGCTGCACCGAGAAGCACAGGCCGTGGGCCTGGCCAGGGCCGTGGTACGGATCCTGGCCGAGCACGACCACCTTGACCCGGTCGAAGGGCGTGGCGTCGAAAGCGGCGAAGATCTGCGGACCGGGCGGATAGATGCGGGCGCCGGCGGCCTTGCGCTCGCGCAGGAACGCCGACAGCGCGCGCATGTCCTCGCGCGCGAACCAGTCGCCGACACGCGCCTTCCACGAAGGCTCCAGCCTGACGCGCTCGCCGTCGTCGCCGTTCATGACGCCTGCCGCTCCGGCAGGCGCGCCAGGCGCAGCTGGAACAGGGTCTTGGTGACCAGTAGGCGTTCCTCGATCGGCTTGAGCACCAGGTCGTTGGCGCCGGCGCGCAGCAGCTCGCTCTGGTTGTGGCGGTTGGCGTCGCCGGTCATCACCAGCACCGGCAGGCGGCGCTTGCCGTACTTGAAGTCCTGGCGCACGCGTTCGAGCAGGTCGTTGCCGCTAAGCGCGCCCTTCAGGTACACGTCGGTAAGCACCAGGTCGGCGCCGACATCCTCGGCGCCGCGGTGGGTTTCCATGTACTCCAGCGCTTCCTCGACGCCGATGAAGTGCAGCACCTGCAGGCCATGACGTTCGAGCATGCGCTTGGTCGCCACCGCGACTACGCGGCTGTCCTCGACGTAGAGCACGCGCGCGCCCGGGATCGGTTCGGGCTGGACGTAGCCGCGGATGAAGGCGGCCAGCGCGCCGTGGCCCAGGGCCTTGTCGAAATAGTCGGTGACGTCCTCGGTGAAGCTGCGCGATTCCAGGTGCGACTGTGCGTCGCCCGAGACCACGATCACCGGCACGTAGGCCTGGCCGCCGGCTTCGCGCACGCTGCGCGCCAGGCCGATGCCGTCGCCGTCGGGCAGGACCAGGGAGGTGGTGACCAGATCGACCGCGCCGGCGTCCAGCGCCGCGCGCGCCTCGGCGATGCTGCCGCAGGGCACGACCTCGACATTGGGCAGCTCGCGCGCGAGCACGTCGCCGATGAGTTTGCGCACCAGTTTGGAACCGTCCACCACCATCACCCGGGGCGCGGCGTTGTCGAAATGGCGTAGATCGTGGCTGTGCATGCGGGACGAATCGGGTCGCTGCGAGGACGGCGCGAGGGAACTCCGAGTGTAGGCGCGAACGGCTGCCGATTCCGAGTCTCGGGTTCCGTCCCGGTCAAATCGGCCGACCGAAGGAGCCTGGCGGGCCGCAGGATCCGCGGCGGCGATCTCCGCGGCGGCGATCAGGTATCGGTGGGCCGGGTCTGGCGCAGGTAATGCCCGGTCACCAGGCCCGCGCCCAGCCAGCCCAGTACGGCGGCGCCGGCGACGATCGCCGCGGCGTAGCGCAGGTCGAAGCCCTGCAGCGCGAACTTGCTGCCGTAGCTGCGCGCCAGTTCCGCCAGCGGCTCGCGCAAGGCGAAGTCGGCCGCGGTCAGCAGCGCCAGCGCCAGCGCGCCGGCGGCCAGTCCGTAGCAGGCGCCCAGGTACAGGAACGGCCGGCGGATGAAACCGTCGGTCGCGCCCAACAGCTGCAGCACGCCGATCTCCTCGCGCCGCGACTGGATGTCCAGGCGCACCGTGTTGCCCACCACCAGCAGCGCGCCCAGGCCCAGCAGCGCCGCCAGCACCCAGGCTAGGCGAGTGCCGAAACGCAGCCAGCCGTCCAGGCGCTGGCGCCAACCGGCGTCGTGCTGGACCAGGTCGGCGTCGGGCAGGGCTTTCAGCGACTCGGCCAGCAGCAGTTCGTCGCCCTTAGGCGTGATCAGCAGCAGGCTCGGCAGCGGATTGCCGTCCAGGGTCGCGATCGCGTCGCCCAGGCCGCTCTTCTCGCGCAACTCGGCCAGGCCTTGCTCGGGCGTGCGCAGCTCGATCGCGGCGATCTCGCCGCGCGCGCGCAGCTCGTCGGCGAGCGCGCTGGCGCGTTGCGCGGTCAGGCCGGGCTTGAGGAACACGGCGATCTGGCGCGACTGCTCGACGTCGCCGGTGAAGCGTTCGACGTTGGCCAGCGCCGCCCAAAGACCCAGCGGCAAGGCCAGCGCCACCGCCATCACGCCGACGGTGAGCGCGGTCGCCCACGGCTTACGCAGCATGCGGCCCAGGCTGGCGACCAGGCTGTAGACGTGGTGGTCGATCCAGGTGCCCAGGCGCGAGCGCGAATCGGAGGGTGCGGCGGACTTGGCGTTCATTCGGCCAGATCCTCCGGCGAGATGTCGTCGACCAGGCGGCCCTGGTTCAAGACCAGCACGCGCTTGCGCATGCGCTTGACCAAGCTGAGGTCGTGGCTGGCCACCAGCACGCTGGTGCCGCGTTCGGGCAGGGACGCGAACAGCGCCAGGATTTCCGCCGACAGGGTCGGATCGAGATTGCCGGTAGGTTCATCGGCCACCAGCAGGCGCGGTTCGCAGACGATCGCGCGGGCGATGCCGACGCGTTGCTGCTCGCCGGCCGACAGCTCGCCCGGCAGCGCGCGTTCGCGCGCGCCCAGGCCGACCTTGTCCAGCACCGCGCGCACGCGCTTGGCGATGTCGCCACGCCGCAAACCGCGCAACAGCAGCGGCAGGGCGACGTTGTCGGCGACGCTGCGATCGGCGAGCAGGCGATGGTCCTGGTAGACCACGCCGACCTCGCGCCGGTGCAGGGCGATGCGGCGCCCGCGCACCTTCAGCAGGTTCTTGTCGCCGAACAGCACCGCGCCGCGGCTGGGCCGCTCGCTGAGGTGGATCAGTTTCAGCAGCGTGCTCTTGCCGGCGCCGGAATGCCCGGTCACGAACAGCATTTCGCCGGGGGCCACATCGAAGCTGACTTCGCTCAGCGCCTCGTGGCCGCCGCTGTAACGTTTACTGACGTTGTCGAAGCGCAGGACGGTCATGGCCGAAGTATCGCAGATGCGCGATTCGCGAGAACACATCACGTTTCCGGGGCAGCGCTTGCACTAGCGTGGTCGCGCGGTCGGCATGGACGACGGTCGCGAGAACGGGGTCGTCGACGCCCCGCACACCCGCCCCTCTCCGGCCTCCGCGGGCGCGCCCGCGCCGCGGGACGGCGGCATCGGTCCACGGCGCAGGACGGACACGCGGTTCGCCATCGGCGATCGCGCGCATCCGCCATCGGGATGTGTCCTGATCCCGTGCAACCAGGAAGGCACCACGATCGGCCGCCGCCCGCGCGAGCACACGGGCGGGCGTGCGGTTTCCCGGCTTTCAATTTCTTAAGGAGAAGGAATATGGGAACGACCCGGCACCACATCGCCCTGGCCCTGGCCCTGGGCTTCGGTCTGTGCAGCCACGGCGTGCGCGCCGAGCAGTACGACCCGCCGCTCAACATCGGCAGCATCGCTTGCCCGGCCGGTTCCACCGGCTACGGTAATGCCCGCTTCCTCGTGTTTCCGTCCTGGGGCAGCGCGCCGCCGAACTGGCGCCTGACCATCTGGTGCAGCGCCGCCGGCGCTGGCCGGCGCACGCACTTCGAACCCGGCGGCGGCGGCGTGTTCGCGCCCTGGCCGAACCTGGGCGGCGCTTTCGGCGTGGGCTGGCCGCCGCCGCCGAACTACGGCAATCAGTTCCAGTCGCTCGACGTCGACAGCGACGGCGACCTGGACGTGTTCCAGTTGCTGGAGACCGCGCCCAACACCTGGACGGTGTTCCTCAATCGGGCGCTGTAGCGGCGCCGCCTCGCGCGCACCGTACGCGCCGGACCGAAACGAAAACGGGCGCCCCAGGGCGCCCGAATCGTGTCGCGTAGCGGGCCGGGGCCCGCCGGCGTCAGTGCTGCGAACGCGGCGCGCGCGTGACCAGCGACTTCAGGCCGCGGCCGATGCGGCCGAGCAGACCGGGCTTGGCCTCGCCCGACGCCGCCGCGGCCGGCTTGGCCTCGGCGGGCTTGGCCGACGGCGTGGCCGGAGTGGCGGCGGCCTGGACGCTGGCGCCCTCGGCGCCTTCGACACGGCGACCGCCGCGACGGCGACGGCGCTTGCGCGGCGCGCGCTCGCCCTCAACCGCATTCGCGGGCGCTGCGGCGACCGCGGCGACCTCGCCTTCCGGACGCGGCTTGCGCTCGCGCGGCGGACGCGGCGCGGCGCCTTCGGTGGCGGTAGCCGCCGCATCGCCGGCCTCGCGGCGCGGACGTTCGCTGCGCGCGCCTTCGCGGCGCGGACCGCCCTCGCGACGGCCGCCGTCGCGCGAGGAACCGCCGCCGCTGCGGCCGCGACCGCCGCCACCACGGCGCGCGTCGTCGGCAGCACGCTGCTCGCGCGCTTCCTTGAAGATCGCGCCGATGCTTTCGTTCTCCTCGCCTTCCTCGCCCGCCGGCGTTTCGCGCGGCGTACGCGGCAGCGCGACCAGCAGGTCGGCGTCGACCGTGGCCACCGGCAGCTTCTGCTCAATGTAGGTCTCGATGTCCGGCAGGCTCATCGCGTAGCGCTCGCAGGCGAAGCTGATCGCGTCGCCCTCGGCGCCCAGGCGCGCGGTGCGGCCGATGCGGTGGACGTAGTCCTCGGCATCGAACGGCAGGTCGTAGTTGTAGACGTGGCTGACGCCGTCGATGTGCAGGCCGCGGGCGGCCACGTCGGTGGCGACCAGGATTTCGAGCTGGCCCTTCTGGAACTTGTTGAGCAGCGACTCGCGCTTCTTCTGCGGCACGTCGCCGGACAGCACGCCGACGCGGTAACCGCCGCGTTCCAGCGCGCGCGCCACGCGCTCGACCCAGGCCTTGGTGTTGACGAACACCATGGTGCGCGCGCCCTCGCTGCGCGACAGCAGGCCCAGCAGCAGCGGAATCTTCTCTTCGTCGGCCGGGAAGTAGACCTTCTGCCGGACCTTGGCCGCGGTGATGAACTCGGTCTCCACCACGACCTTCTCGGGCTCGTTCATGTGCTCGTAGGCCAGCTCCAGCACGCGGTGGCTGAGCGTGGCCGAGAACAGCAGGGTCTGACGCTCGGTGCGGATCGGCATGCGCCGCAGCAGGAAGCGGATGTCCTTGATGAAGCCCAGGTCGAACATGCGGTCGGCTTCGTCCAGCACGCACATTTCGCAGGCGTGCAGCGACACCACCTTGTGCTGCTTGACGTAGTCGATCAGACGACCGGGCGTGGCGATGATCACGTCGGCGCCCTTCTGCAGCAGCTCGCGCTGCTTGTCGTAATCGACGCCGCCGTAGACCAGGGCGAACTTCAGGCCCAGGTCGGAACCGAACTTCACCGCGTCCTTATGGATCTGGATCGCCAGCTCGCGGGTCGGCGCCAGGATCAGCGCGCGCGGATCCTCCGGCTTGCGCTCGGCCAGGGCCGGGCGGGTCAGCAGGCGGTTCATCACCGCGACCAGGAAGGCCAGGGTCTTGCCGGTACCGGTCTGCGCCTGGCCGGCGACGTCGCGGCCGGTCAGGGCGATGGGCAGGGTCAGGGCCTGGATCGGCGTGCAGCGCGAGAAGCCGGCGGCTTCGAGGCCGGCGAGCAGGCTGGGATGCAGGTCGAACGAGGAAAACGTTACATCGGTTAAAGGCTTGTCGCTCATGCGTCTTAAGGGTCCGCGCGCAGAACTGCGCTTGCGTGGGTGGCGTCGGCGAAGCAGACTGCCGGGGCCGGGCAGCCCCCATGGCGACCCGACGTTCTGCCTCGGATGAGGCCGTGGCGCAGCCCTTGAAGGTGCCGCGATAACGCCCCAGTTTACAGTAAGCCCCCGCCCGGCACGGCCCGCCCGGGGATACCATTCAATATGAGCCCGTTCCGTACGGGCGCGTACCCCGCAGGAGATCATCCCCGTGAGCGAAAAAGTTCTGCATGCAGGCGATTCCGACTTCGATGCCACCGTGCTGCAGTCGGCCGAGCCCGTCCTGGTCGACTTCTGGGCCCCCTGGTGCGGCCCCTGCAAGGCGATCGGGCCGATCGTCGAGCAGCTGGCCGACCAGTACGAAGGCAAAGCCAAGGTCGTGAAGGTCGACGTGCAGGAGTTCCCGTCGCTGGGGGTTCGCTACAACGTGCGCAGCATTCCGATGCTGCTGATGTTCAAGGACGGCCAGGTCCACTCCAGCCAGCTCGGTGCGCCGCCGAACATCAAGTCGCTGCTGACCCAGATGATCGACAAGGCGATCTGATCGCCCCCTCGCCTACGCCCGCCCCACGCCGGGCGTAGGCCGCCGGCCCGCCCGGCAACGTGAACGGCAGGCCCCGCAACGCTTGCCGCCACGCAACAGCAGTGCTAGTTTCGCTGCACCCGGCGCCGAACCGTAGCACTGGCAGCGCCGCACCCCCTCTCGCAACACCATCATCCACCCACGTCCCCGACGTCCCGCTCGCTGCCTGCGAGCGCTCGCCCTTAGCGAGGATTCCCTGCTTGTCCGATAACACCCCCGACGCTGGCGATATCGCCGAAAAGCGCGTGCGCAAGCCGCGTGTCGCCAAAGCCGACACCGCTCCCGCCGCCAGCCCGTCCGCTCCCGCTCCCGCTCCCGCTCCCGCTCCTGCCGCCGCGCCCGCCGCGAGCGCGCCTGCGGCCCCGGCCCCCGCGCCGGCCGCTCCCGCAGCCCCCGCCCCCTCCGCTGGCGACTCCGCACCGGCCTCGTCCGGCGCCGATGGCGCGCCGCAGGGCGGCAACGACGGCGGCGGCAACGCCCAGCGCGGCGAAGGCGGCCACGACAACAACCGCGGCGGCGGCAACAACCGCCGCGACCGCTTCCGCAACCGCCGCGACCGCGATCGCGACCGTGGCGGCCGTCCGCGCGACGACGGCATGTTCAACGACGGCGGCAACGGCGAGAACTTCGTCCCGCGCCCGCACCCGCAGGTGCCGGAGGGCTTCCCGCAGTACTCGCTGGGCGACCTCAAGCGCATGCCCGCGCCCAAGCTGCTCGAAATCGCCGACCAGCTGAGCATCCAGGAAGGCGTCGCCCGCGCGCGCAAGCAGGACGTGATCTTCGCCCTGCTCAAGGTGCTGACCCGCCACGGCGAAGGCGTCGCCGCCGACGGCGTGCTGGAAATCCTGCCCGACGGCTTCGGCTTCCTGCGCGCGGCCGAGGCCAGCTACCTGGCCGGCCCGGACGACACCTACATCTCGCCCAGCCAGATCCGCCGCTTCAACCTGCGCACCGGCGACCACCTGTCCGGCCGCATCCGTTTCCCCAAGGACGGCGAGCGCTACTTCGCCCTGTCCATCGTCGACACCATCAACGGCGAGCCGCTGGAAGCGTCGAAGAACAAGGTCCTGTTCGAGAACCTGACGCCGCTGTTCCCGCGCCGCAAGTTCCGCCTGGAGCGCGGCGACGGCTCGACCGAGGACATCACCGGCCGCATCCTCGACCTGATGGCGCCGCAAGGCAAAGGCCAGCGCGCCCTGATCGTCTCGCCGCCCAAGGCCGGTAAGACGATGATGATGCAGCAGGTCGCCACCGCCATCACCACCAACCACCCCGACGTGCACCTGATCGTGCTGCTGGTGGACGAGCGTCCGGAAGAAGTGACCGAAATGCAGCGCACCGTGCGCGGCGAAGTGGTCTCCTCGACCTTCGACGAACCCGCCGGCCGCCACGTGCAGGTCGCCGAGATGGTGATCGAGCGCGCCAAGCGCCTGGTCGAACACAAGAAGGACGTGGTGATCCTGCTCGACTCGATCACCCGCCTGGCCCGCGCCTACAACAACGTCGTGCCGTCCTCGGGCAAGGTCCTGACCGGCGGCGTCGACGCCAACGCCCTGCACCGTCCGAAGCGCTTCTTCGGCGCCGCGCGCAACGTCGAGGAAGGCGGCTCGCTGACCATCATCGCCACCGCCTTGATCGACACCGGCAGCAAGATGGACGAGGTGATCTACGAAGAGTTCAAGGGCACCGGCAACTCGGAAGTGCACCTGGACCGCCGCATCGCCGAAAAGCGCGTCTACCCCGCGATCAACATCAACCGTTCGGGCACCCGCCGCGAGGATCTGCTGATCGAGCCGGAGTTGCTGCAGAAGATCTGGATCCTGCGCAAGCTTCTGCACGGCATGGACGAGATCGGCGCGATGGAGTTCCTGCTGGACAAGATGAAGACGACCAAGTCGAACGACGAGTTCTTCAGTTCGATGAAGCGCTGAGGTTCGCCTCGCCGCTGTCGCGAAACGCCCCGCCTTGTGCGGGGCGTTTTCGTTTGCGCGGATGGTCGGGCGGCGAGCGCGCAGCGCGAATGCTCTTGATTTACGACGCAGCCGAGGATGCGCGGTCGCGGCTTACGCCGCTCCTACAGACAGCGCTGGAGACAAAAAAGAAACGCCCCGCGCGAACGGGGCGTTTCGGTGTTACGGCCGCTCGGCGCGATCAGAGCCCGCGACCACCGCCCTGCGTCGCCTGCTGCTGCGTCGCCTCGCCCGTCGCCATGCTGCGCGCCGCGAGCTGGCTGCTGTGCTCCAGGCTCTGGCTGGAGCCGGCGGCGACGTCGATCGAGACCATGCGCCGGTTGGCGGCCAGCGGATCGCCCTGCACCGCGAACAGTTTGCTGCCGTCCTTGCTGGCGAACAGATGATCGACCTGGGTCAGGCCGCCGTCGCGGGTGACCGGCACCAGCGCCGCGGCGAGGTTCTGCTGCTGCTTGGGATCCAGCTTGACCTGACCGGTGTCGACGCCCTTGAGCTTGTCCAGCATGTCCTTGTACATGCCGTTCAAGGCGTTGGCGCCGCTGGTCAGCACGCCGGCCACGCGCAGGCCTTCGTCGACCGCGCCGCCGACCTTGTTGGTGTTGCGGTTGGCCGCTTCCTGTTGCGCGGCCGGCAGCAGGTAGGTGCCGCGTTCGCGGTCGCCGTCGCGATCGCGCACGTAGCGCTTCACGTCCTGCAGCTCCAGGTCCAGGAACTCGCGGCTGGAGCCCTTGGCGGCCTTGGCCAGGTCCATTGCCTGCTGCGCGTTCAAGCGCTCCAGGCCCTGCCCGGAAGCGAGGATGTCGACCAGCGACTCGGGCTGCACCTTCTGCTTGAGGAAGGCCAGGAAGCGCTCACGCGTTTCCGGGTTTTCGCCCATGGCATCGAGCACGCGGGTGGCGGTGGACAGGGCGTTGCCGGCGTCGGTGGGCATGCCCGAGATCTGACGCATCACGCCGTTGATGGCCTTGCGCGGTTCCAGGCCTTCGGCGAACGGGAAGCGCTCGCGGAACTCGTCCCAACGCGGCGCCAGGATTTCCTCGCGGATGTGTTTGATCAACTGATACGCGCCGGCGGCGAAGGCGACGACGGCCATGCCCACCGGCGCCACGCCGATCAGGCCGCCGACCAGGCCGGAGTTGCGCGCGCCCAGCAGCAGCGCGGTGGCGCCGACGTCGCCGGCGATCTTGAAGCCGTTGCCGAGCAGGTCGAAAGCGGCATCGACGCGGCGGTCGGTGTCGATGGGCTTGCGGGTGATCGGATCGCGGCCGTTGAACACGCGCTCGGCATCCTGGCCGATGGCCTTGGCGTCGTTGGCTACGCCCTTGATCGCGCTGTAGCGCTCCAGGATCTTGGCCGCCTCGCGTTCGCGGCCGGTGCTGGTGGCGAACTGCAGCACCGCCGCCATCGCCACCGCATCCACCGGCTGTCCGGCCTGGCTGGCGGCGGTGCCGGCCTTGATCGCGGCCTCCAGCGCGGCCAGGGTCTGGGCGACGTCGGCGTGACCGCCGCTGGCGGCCAGCTGCTGCAACTCGGCCAGCGGCTTGTCCACCGGCGCCTCGGGGCTGGCGTCGCGCTGCGCCGACCAGCTCTTGGCGTAACCGACCAGCGAGGTCTGCAGGCTGGCGGGCATGTCCACCGCATAACCGTGGAACGGCGGCGACACGCGGCCGTCGGCGCGCGTCTCGCCCGGGTACAGCTTCCAAGTCAGGGCGGTCTGGGCCAGCGCGCCGCCGGGTCCGGAGACCGAGGCGACCGTGGCTTCGAGGGTGTCCTCGTCCACGACCTGGCCGTTGCGTTGCAAGGCGTCGGCGACCATCGCGCGCAGCACGGTGTCGCGCGACCATTCGTCGTCGGCAGGCAACAGCGCCGTGTAATTGAGGGGACGGTCCTGCGGCGCCCCCTGTCCGGCATACCAACGACGGGCGACGGTGGCGCTGCCGCCACGCGTGCCGCTGTCGTCCGAAATCGAATCGACTACTGCATTCATTAGCACTTACTCCTTGTCCGGTGAACTAGCTCCTGGTGAACCAACCCACGGGCACTCCGGCCCAGGGTCGAGGCTGCATCATGCGCCCGTCCCATGACCGGGGCAATTCGGGGGCGCATGGTGGGCTGAGACGGACGCGGCGCTCCTGCCGATCGGCGCCGATCGGTCGCGATTCCACTGCTATTGGCGGCGATCGGCGGCCATGTCGACGCCACCGGCTGGGCGCATGGTCCATCGGCAACCCGCGCGCGACGGCGGCGGGCCAGCGCGCGCCCACGCGCGCGGGCGCGCCCAAGCTGGGTTATCGGACGCCGACGCTTCCGCGGCGGACTTATTCCTCGACGCTGTCCAGGTCCGACTCGACGTGCTGCCAGCCGGCCTGGCTGCGGCGCATCAGCACGCGGCCGCGGCGGCGGATGTCGTCGCGGTCCACGCCCTCGACCCACAGCACGGCCTGGTCGCCGTGCTGACGGCCGCGCGCGATCTGCGCCTGCAGCGGCTCGCCGTCGCGCAGGGATTTCAGCGATTCCTTGACCGTGCCTGGATCGTCTTCCGGGAAGCGGCCACGCGCGTCGTCGCCGCCCATGCGGCGCAGCGCGGCGACGTCGCCCTTGGCCAGCGCGGCCAGCCAGGCGTTGTAAGCCGCACCGGGCGCGCCGCCGCCGGCGGGCAGGGCGTCGCCGGGCGCGGGGGTGATCGCGGTGTCGAAGCGCAGATCGAAATCGTAGGGCGTGCCGAGGAACTCGCCCTGCGCCAGTTGCCAGCGGCCGGCCACGTGCGCAGGCTCGTCGCGTTGCAGCGCGAGTTCGCCGTAACCGCCGCTGTTGAAACCTTCCGGCGAATAGAACAGGCCGCATTCGCTGCCGTCGGCGGCGATGCACACGCGCACGTAGCCGCCGGCCGGCGCTTGTTCGCGCACCGCGTCCAGCGCATCGAAGGCGGCCGCGACCGCGGCCGCGTCCAGCGGTTGTGCGCTGAGGAACACCAGGGTGCGAGGTTCGTCGGCCGGATCGGAAGGATCTTCAGCCACCGCGATCGCGTGCTTCAAAGCCAGGCGCGCATCGCCATAGCGGAAGTACCCCGATCCGCTCTGTGCCTGGGCGGCACCGGCCGCGAGCAAGGCCAGCGCCAGCGCGAATCCGCCCAGGTTCCGTGGTGTGTTCATCGCTGCGCTCCTTCGTGGCCGTCCCACCTAGACGGACGTAGTGACGGGGCGGCGACGGACAGCCGCCGGGCGCGGAGCCCGGCGGCCGTGGTGGATTACAGCGCCACGCCCTGCACTTCGCTGGTCAGCTTCAGCGCGCTGGCCAGCGGCACGACGTCGCCGGAATCGACATCGGACACGCCGATGCGCTGGTTGCCGGTTTCGCCGCGCAGCCAGGCCGGTTCGCGGCGCGTACCGCGGACCTCGGTGCGCCACTGACCGGGACGGGTCTCGCGCATGCCCGGCGCCTGGAACTCCACCGGCATGCTGACGGTGAGATCGCGGGCGCTGGGATGGTCGGTGTGCAGCTGGACGTTGAACTCCCAGTTGCGCGCCGCGCGCGCGGTCGCCTGTTCCAGCGCCGACACGCCCTGGGCCAGGGTCTTGTCGCTGCCGTAGACGTTGAGCAGGCTGGTCTGCACCGGCGTGGCTTCCAGCACGCGGCCTTCCGGCGACAGGCGCAGGTACAGCAGCACCACGCCGCCGACGCGCGCACGCGCCAAGCCTTGCGGATACGCAGGCGGCAGGATCTTGCGGCTGCTGACGGTGACCGCGGCCGGCGGCGCATCCGGCAGCACGCCGTAGCCGGTGGCCGGGAAGGTCACGTTGTCGACGGTGACCGCGTAGCGTTCCTCGCCCAGCTGGCGCGCGGCCAGCGTCACGCGCATGCGCGCCTTGGCGGTGACCGCCTTGCCGTCGATCAGCACCGGTTCGAAACGCCAGGCGCGGACCTGCCGTTCCAGGCTGATGCGGACGTCGTCGGGTAGCGGGGTTTCGCTGCGGTACTCGACCAATGCGCCGCTGGGGTCGATCTTGATCTCGCTGTCGACGCGCGTGGTCATGATCGAGTTCACCGCCGGTTTGGGCGGGGTCGGCGGGGTTTGCGCCTGGGCCGCGCAGGCCAGGGCCAGCGCGGTCGCCGTGAAGGCGGCGCGCTTGAGGGAGTTTCCTTGCATCGTGTAGCTCCTGTGGATGGTGCGTGGATGCGTCGCGGCCAGGGCTCCTGCCCTGCGTCGGCCGCGCGCGTTGCGAGCTTAACAATGCGCGCGCCGATCCGGCGGGCCGGCATCACCGTTCTGCCGCAGGCCGCTGCGTCCACGCCGGCGCAGTAAGCTTCGTCCATGCGCCTGCTCGTACTCGAAGACCAGACCGATCTGCGCGAAGCCGTCGCCGGTCGCCTGCGCGCGCACGGGCACGCGGTGGACGAAGCGGCGGACCTGGCCGACGCCGAGTCCTACGTGCGGTCGTACGCCTACGACGCCTTCGTGCTCGACCGCAGCCTGCCCGACGGCGATGCGCTGGCGTCGCTGCGACAGTGGCGCCAGCGCGGCATCGGCACGCCGGCGCTGTTCCTGACCGCGCGCGACGCGGTCGAGGACCGCATCGACGGCTTCGCCGGCGGCGCCGACGACTATCTGGTCAAACCGTTCTCGATGGACGAACTGATGGCGCGCATCGCCGCCATCGGCCGTCGCGGCGGCACGATCCGCCCCAGCGTGCTGCGGGTGGCCGACCTGGAGATCGACCTGGGGCGCCGCGAAGTGCGTCGCGGCGGCATCGCCCTGCCGCTGCGGCCCAAGGAATTCTCGCTGCTGCAATTGCTGGCCGAGCGCGCCGGCCAGGTGGTCGCGCGCAACGACATCGTCGCCGCCTGCTGGGGCGAGGAGCAGGCACCGGCGTCCAATGCCGACGAAGTGCTGATCGCCGCGCTGCGCCGTAAGCTCGGCAACCCGCCGCTGCTGCGCACGGTGCGCGGCGCCGGCTATCTGCTGGACGGAGCCGATGCCGCGCGCACGTGACGCGCTGCTGCGGCGCCTGCACCTGCGCCTGACCGCGATCTGGACCGCGGCCTGGCTGCTGTGCGTGATCGTGCTGTGCGCGGTCGCGGTGGCCACGCATGCGCGGCTGACCCAGCTCGACCTCGCCTCCAGCGCGCGCCTGCGCGCCACGGCGGTGTACGGGCTGACCTGGTTCGACGCGGACGGGCGCTTCCACGATGCGCTGTTGCGCAAGGAGCCCGGCGTGCTCGACGCCGGCAGCGACATCTGGGTGATCGCCGGCGGACCGCCGCCCAAGGTGCTGCTGCGCCCCGATCGCGCGCGCTTCGATCTCGCCGATCCGTCGGCGTTGGCGCAACGCGTGCTGCGCGAGGGCGAAGACGCCGCCGAGGAAGGCCGCGACCGACGCGGCCGCCCCTACCTGCTGCAGACCAAGGTGACCTACGACGATCGCGACCGGCCGGTGGCGGCGATCCTGGTGCTGGCCGACCCCAGCGCGCGCGACGCCACCCACGCCGCGTTCGTGCGCTGGACGCTGCTGATCGCGGCCGCGCTGGCGGCGTTCGGCATCCTGGTCGGGCATCTGCTGTCGCGGCGCTCGCTGCGCCCGGCGATCGCCTCGTTCGAACAGCAGGAGCGCTTCATCGCCGCCGCCGCGCACGAACTGCGCACGCCGGTCGCGCGGTTGCAGGCGCTGTGCGAAACCGCCCACGACGGCCGCGAACCGCCGGCGCAGATACTGGCGCGCGTCGAGCGCGTCGCCGGCCAGACCGCCGGCCTGGTCGATCAGCTGCTGTTGCTGGCGCGCCTGGACGCGGCGGCCGCGCCGGTCCGCAAGGAACCCGTGCGCCTGGACCTGCTGGTCGAGGCGATCCTGCCCGAGGAGCACGAGATCGCCTTCGAGGCCACCGAGTCGGTGGTGGAGGCGGACCTGCGGCTGGTGCAGACCGCGGTGCGCAACCTGATCGACAACGCGCGGCTGCACGGCGCCGCCGATGCGACCGCCGAACCGGTCCGCGTGACGGTCAGCGGCCGCAGCGTGATCGTCGAGGACCGCGGCCCGGGATTTCCGCAGGCGCTATTGGAACGCATCCGCGAGCCGTTCGTGACCGGCCCGACCAGCCGCGGCACCGGGCTGGGTCTGGCCATCGTCCAGCACATCGCGCAGCTGCACGGCGGCGAGTTGCGTTTGCACAATCGCGAGGGCGGCGGCGCGAGGGTGGAACTGTTGCTCTAGCGCGATGCGTCGCCGCGACACCGGGCACGGCATCGGGCCACGTGGGATGCGGCGGCAACCGCATCGTCGCGAATCCGATGCGGCGCGATGGTGCGGTTCGCCTCCGGCTCACCACACCCTACGGCGGTTAGGTTTGATGCGGTGATAACCACATCATCGCGAACACAGCGCTCAGGCGTCATTAGCGCCCGCCGTACCGAGGCCACGGCCGGGCCGTCGACCAGATCCGGCGCCGCCCAACGCCCATATCAGCTGGATGTCAGCTTCGCTGCCTAAGGTGCGCTCCCAGGCCCACCACCCGAGCAGAATCCCATGCACACCGCCCTCCCCCTCCCTGCCGCGCGCAGCGGCTGGTTCGCCCTGATCGCCGGCGCCCTGTTCGCCGCCGCCAGCCTCGCCGCCCCGGGCGTCGCGCAGGCCCAATCGGGCTACATGCCCGACGAGACCGCGCGCCACGAAGGCACCTGGCTGCAATGGCCGCACGCCTACACCTACGGCCGCGCCTACCGCGACCGCCTCGACCCGACCTGGGTGGCGATGACCCGCGCCCTGGTCGCCAGCGAGAACGTGCACTTGATCGTCTACGACGCCAACGAGCAGACCCGCGTGCGCAACCTGCTGGTCGGCGCCGGCGTGCCGATGGCCAAGGTGAGCTTCCTGATCCGCCCCACCGACGACGTCTGGGTGCGCGACAACGGCCCGATCTTCGTTTACGACCGCAACGAGCGCCTCACCATCACCGACTGGGGCTTCAACGGCTGGGGCTACGACGCGCCCTACCGCAAGGACGACACCGTGCCCGCGACCGTCGCCTCGCGCCTGGGCCTGCCCAGCGTGGACCTCAACGACGTGGTGCTGGAAGGCGGCGCGATCGAGGTCGACGGCCGTGGCGTGCTGATGGCCACGCGCAGCTCCACGCGCGAAGCCAACCGCAATCCGGACCTCAGCGAAGCCGAGCTCGAAGCCGTGCTGGCCGACCAGCTGGGCGTGTCCAAGTTCATCTGGCTGGACGGCGCGCCGGGCGGTAAGGACGACATCACCGACATGCACATCGACGGCTTCGCGCGCTTCGGCACGCCCGATACCGTGGTGACCATGAACCGCGCCGACCTGCGCGAATGGGGCCTGTCCTCGGCCGACGTCGACCGCCTCTACGGCGCCAGCGACATCGACGACCGGGCCTACCGCTTCGTGCACCTGCCGCTGACCGCGCGCAACGTGGTGACCGCCTACGGCTACAAGCTGGGTTACAAGGGTTCGTACGTGAACTACTACGTCGGCAACACCGTGGTGCTGATGCCCGAGTACAAAGACCCCAACGACGCCGTCGCCAAGGCCATCCTGCAGCGCCTGTACCCGGGCCGCAGCGTGGTCGGCATCGACGTGCGCAACCTGTACCGCAACGGCGGCATGGTGCATTGCGTGACCCAGCAGCAGCCGGCGGCGCTGTAAGGCGCCGACCGACGCAACGGCGAGCAGCCGGCCCAGGGGCGGATTGATTTCGAATCCGCCCTTTTTCTATCCGCTCGCGAGCGCGGGCAACGCACGCCTTCGGTAGCGTCCGCACATCCGGGCACTTCACGCGCGGATCGTGCCCGTCCCGGATGCCACCGCGGCCATGCGCTGCGATGCCACGCAGCGGCCCACCCCACGCCCTCGGCCCGGCCGTATCGCCGCTTAACTACGCCCGCCCGCAGGATCGCAGCCCTGCCGCGGCGCGCCATCGCCGATTGGACCGCTGGAACGGAAGCTGTTTCCCGTCTGCGCGTCCCCACCGCGCCAATCAGGCTCGGTAAGATGAAGCGGTCGCGGATGGCGCGATGCAGCGGCGACGAGGGTGATGCATGCATAGCGGCGGTCTGGAACTTGCGCTGGTCTTCCTGCTGGCCGCGGTGATCGCGGTGCCGGTATTCCGCAAGTTCGGACTGGGCGCGGTGCTGGGCTACCTGGCCGCGGGCGTGGTGCTGGGCCCGTACGGGGTCAAGGTGATCCGCAACGCCGAGCCGGTGCTGGCCGCATCGGAAATCGGCGTGGTGATGATGCTGTTCGTGATCGGCCTGGAGCTGTCGCCGTCGCGTTTGCGGGTGATGCGCAAGCCGGTGTTCGGCGCCGGCGGCCTGCAGGTGCTGCTCAGCGGCCTGGCGCTGGGCGCGATCGCGATGTTCGGCGGCGGCCTGGGCTGGAAGGCGGCGCTGGTGGTGGGCGTGGGCCTGGCCCTGTCCTCCACCGCGGTCTGCCTGCAGCTGATGTCCGAGCGCAAGGAGCTGACCAGCGATTACGGCCGCCTCGCCTTCGCCATCCTGTTGTTCCAGGACTTGGCCGCGATCCCGCTGCTGGCGGCGATCCCCTTGCTGGGCAAGGCCGCGGCCGTGCAAGGCGGCGGCCTGGAGTGGATCGCGATCGCCAAGGCGGTGGGCGCGATCGGCGCGGTGATCTTCGGCGGCCGCGTGCTGCTGCGGCATGTGTTCCGCATCGTCGCGCGCACGCAGATGCCGGAAGTGTTCACCGGCGCGGCGTTGCTGACCGTGCTGGGCGCGGCCTGGGTGATGCAGATCGCCGGCCTGTCGGCGGGCCTGGGCGCCTTCATCGCCGGCGTGCTGCTAGCCGACTCGGAATTCCGCCACGAACTGGAATCGCAGATCGATCCGTTCAAGGGCCTGCTGCTGGGCCTGTTCTTCATGGCCGTGGGCATGAGCATCGACCTGCAGCGGGTGATGTCCGAGCCGGCGATGATCGCGGCGATGGTGGCGGTGCTGATGGCGGTGAAGTTCGCCCTGCTGTTCGGCATAGGCCTGCACCCGGGCGGCCTGGACAAGCGCGAATCGGTGCAGCTGGCCGCGGTGATGTCGCTGGGCGGCGAGTTCGCCTTCATCGTGTTCAACGAAGCGGTCAACGCCGGCCTGCTCGACGACCCCAGCCGCGACCGCCTGATCGCCGCGGTCGGCGTGTCGATGGCGCTGACGCCCTTGCTGCTGATCGCGGTCTCGCGCGCGCTGTCGGCGGCGCCCAAACCCAAGCCCAAGCGCGAGTTCGACACGATCCCGGACAACCATCCCAAGGTGATGATCGCCGGCATGGGCCGCTTCGGCCAGATCGTCGCGCGCCTGCTGCTGGCGCACAAAGTGCCGTTCATCGCGATCGAGAACAGCGCCGAGCAGGTCGACTTCATGCGCCGCTTCGGCAACATGGTCTATTACGGCGATCCCGCGCGCCAGGAGTTGCTGCGCTCGGCTGGCGCCGCCCAGGTCGACGTGTTCGTGATCGCCATCGACGACCTCGACGGCAACATCCGCACCGTGCGCACCCTGCGCCGCCTCTACCCGCGCGCCAAGGTGTTCGCGCGCGCCCGCGACCGCCGCCACGCCTGGCAGCTGATGGACCTGGGCGCCGAACCGATCCGCGAGACCTTCCACTCCAGCCTCAAGCTGGGCGAGGACGTGCTGGTCGCGCTGGGCGTGGCGCCGGATGTCGCGCGCGACCACGCCGAGCGCTTCCGCGATCACGACGAACGCATGCTCAATGCCCAGTACCTGGTCCACGACGACGAGGCCGCCTTGCTGCAGTCGGCCAAGGACGCGCGCAAGGAGCTGGAAGAGCTGTTCGAGGCCGACCAGGGCGAAGGCCTACTGGGCGAGATCAGCGCCGAGGCCGACAAGGCCGCGCAGCGTTCGCTGCATTGAGCGCAACCGCGACGCCGTAGGTGCGGTAAGCCGCAGGCGAGCCGCACCGGCACCGTCCATCACGCATGCGCGGCGATGCGGTTGCCACCGCATCCTACTAGCGACGCCGTGCTTCTAGCCCCTCTCCCGCGCGCGAACATACGCGCGGATTCGGTCGTCGCCGCATCCTATTCGAACACCGCCACATACGCGCGTTCGCCGGCGCGGACGCATCGCATCCGATCGCTCAACGCTCGCGCAGAAAGCGCGCCATCGACACGCCATTGCCCGGTGCGGGCGGCGCGAACTCGGCCGCGATGTCGACGAAGCCGCGCATCACCGCGATCTCGCGCGGGGTGCGGTTGAGCGCGTCGCGCAGATCTGGGTCGGCGCCCGCGCGCAGCAAACGCTGCACCACGCGCAGCAGGCCGTGCAACGCCGCCAGGTGCAGCGGGCCGAAGCCGCGCGGGTCCTGCGCGTCGAGCGCGGCGTCGTGGTCCAGCAGCAGATCCAGACCGGCGACCAGCACGTCCTCGTCGGCGGCGGTGCCCGGCTCGGCGCGCGCCCCCAGCAGCAACAGCAGCGGCGTGGCGCCGGCGGCGGATTCGTCGGCGTCCACACCGGCCAGCAGCAGGGTGTCGAACAGCGCGACCAGGCGGCTGCGTTCGCGCGCGGTGAAGCCGTACATCGCCGCGCAGTGCAGGGCCATGCGGCCTTGCGCGTCCTGGGCGTGGACGTCGGCGCCGGCGGCGAGCAGGCGCGCGGCCAGATCGGTCAGGCCCAGCGCGCAGGCGACCATCAGCACGGTCAGGCCGCCGGGCAGGCGCTGTTCCAGCGAGGCGCCGGCCGCGACCAGGCGGTCGACGATGTCGCCATGGCGCATGCTGACCGCGGCCGACAGCGGCGTGGCGCCGGAATGCGCGGGCAGTTGCGGATCGGCGCCGCGCGCGAGCAACAGATCGACCACGGCGCGATGGCCGCCGCCAGCCGCGCGCAACAGCGCGCTGCAGCCCTGGCGGTCCAGCGCATCCACCGGCAGGCCCAGGTCGAGCAGGCGGCGCACCGCATCGGCGTCGCCGACGATGGCGGCGGCGGGCACGTCGAAGGCCTGCAGCGGACGCTTGGGCAGCGGCCAGCCGCGCCAGTCCAGCCAATCGGCGAGGTCGCGACGGCCCGACGACAGCGCCACGCCCAGCGGCGTCTGGCCGTCGGCGGCGAGCAGATCGGGCGATGCGCCCTGCGCGACCAGGCGCTTGAGCATGGTCTCGCGACCCAACGCGGCGGCCAGGTGCAGCGCGCTCATGCCGTGGCTGTCGCGGGTGTCCAGGGCCACGCCGATCGCGACCAGACGATCGACCAGACGCGTCCAGCCCAGGCGCACCGCCAGCGCCAGCGTCGGATCGCCGTTGCGCGAATGCGCGAACGGATCGGCGCCGCGCTCGATCAGCTCCAGCGCGAACTGCTCCAACCCGCGCGCGGCCTGTTCGGCGCTGGCGCAGGCGGCCAGGAAGCGCGCCAGGCCACCGGCGCCGGCCGGCGACACCGCGCGGCGCAGCAGCGCCTGCAGCGCCGGCACTGCGGCCGGACCGCGGCTCAGCAGGGCGAACATCGGGGTGTCGCCGTGGGTGTCGCGCACCTCGGCATCGGCGCCCTGCGACAGCAGCCAGGCGATGCGCTCGGGCGACAGCGCGTTTTCGTCGTCGTGCAGCTGCGCGCCCAGCTCGGCCGGCGTGAGCAGCTTGACCAGGCCGCCCAGGTCGGCGGCGCGGCCTTCGCGCAAGCCGTCGCGCAACAGGCTGGCGGGCATGCGGTCGGGCAGCGGCGCATCGCCGTTGTCGTCGTCGCTGACCGCGGCCGGCAGCGGATAGGCGCGGTCCAGCGCGGCCACCAGCGACCAGCGGCCGGCTTCGGCGGCGCGGTCCACCGCGCGCTTGCCGATGCCATCGCGCTGTTCCGGATCCACGCCCAGATCGAGCAGGCGCTGCACCAGCGCCGGGGTGGCGTTGTCGGCCATGCAGGCCAGGGCCAGCGCGTTGCGGCCGTCGGCGTCGGTCATCGCCGCCTCGGCGGCGCCGCCGCGCGGCAGGTGTTCGAGCAGGCGCTCCAGCACGCCCAGGCGCGCGCCGCGCGCAGCCTCCAGCACCGGCGTGCGGCTGTGCGCGTCGATCGCGTTGGGGTCGGCGCCGGCGGCCAGCAGCACGCCGACGATGTCGAGATGGCCGGCGTAGGCGGCTTCGTGCAGGGCGCTGCGGCCGAGCGCGTCGCGCGCGTCGATCTTGGCCTTCTGCTTCAACAGCAGGCTGACGCCGGCCGGGTCGTCTTCTTCGGTGCCGGCCGCGGCCAGCAGCACCGGTTGGCCGCCGGCGGGCTCAGGGCGCGCGCCGCGTTCGAGCAGGAACTTGGCCAGCCGCCAGTTGCCGCCGGCGCAGGCCACGCCCAGCGGCGACTGGCCGTCGCGGTTGAGCGGGTCGAGCTCGGCCTGGGCGTCGCGCAGCAGCGCGGCCACGCCGGGGTCGGAGCTGCGCGCGGCATGGTGCAGCGGGGTGTTGCCGTCGCCGTCGGCCAGGCGCGGATCGGCGCCGTTGGCCAACAGGGTCATGACCGCGTCGGGGCGGCCGTGCCAGCTGTCGCGGGTCGCCGCCAGCAGCGGCGTCATGCCGGCGGTGGCGGCGTTGAGATTCACGCCGTGCGCGATCAGCGCACGCAGCAGGCGCAAGTCCGGCAGCACCGCCGCCAGCACCGCCAGGCTGCGCTGGTCGCGCTCGTCGGCCGGCGGCGCGGCGTTGACGTCGGCGCCCAGTTCGATCAGTTCCAGCGCGCGTTCGACGCGACCGCCGCGCGCGGCCGCATACAGCGCCGGCTCCAGCGGTTCGCCGCTGAGCAGCGGCGCCTGACCGGCGTCCAGCGGCTCCTCGTCGGCGACGAAGTCCAGGCCCGGCAGCGGATCGGCCGGCTCGATGCGCTGCAGCAGCCAATGCAGCGGCGGCGAGCCCAGGGCCAGCGCGATCGCCAGCCCCCAGCGGCCGCCCTCGGACAGCAGGCCCGGCCAGGCCAGGGCGATCACCGCCGCGACCAGAGCCGCGACGATCGCCGCCACGCCCAGGCCGCGCCAGGCGCCCAGCTCCAGTTCGCTCAGCGCCTGCCAGTACTCGCGCAGGCCGCCGCCGTCGCGTTCCAGCTCGTGCCACAGCGGCCACAGCCGCCACAGGCCCAACAGCGCCACGCCGGCCACCGCGCTCAGGCCCAGCGCCGCCATCAGCGAGCCGCTTTGCAGCAGCGAGGACAAGGGCCAGGCCACCACCGCCGCCAGCGCCGCCATGCCCGCGCCCCACAGCAGGGCCAGGCTGGCGCCGTCGCGCAGCCAGGCCGGGCGCGGCTGTTCGTCGCCGTCGCGCCAGAACCGCACCGCCAGCGCGTAGGCCGGCTGCGCCAAGGTGCCGGCGAGCGCGGCGACCACGCCGCCGAATCCGCTCAGCAGCGCCAGCACCACCCCCGCCGCCGCGGTCGCGGCCAGGCGCAGCCGGGCGTGCTTGGGGTCGGACCAGGGACTGCGGCGCTCAGGCATCGGACCGCACTTCGTCGTGACGCGGCGGGAACTGGATGTGGAAACCGCGGCTGGCGAGGTTCTCTCGCACCACCGCAGCATCGCCGCGCGGCAACTGCCGTTCGGGGGTCAGCGCCACCTCCAGCACGAACTGCAGCGCGCCCAGCTGGGTGCGCAGCGGTTCGGGCAGGCGCTCGAAATCGTCGCGCGCGGCCAGGAAGACGTAAGTTTCGTCCTTGCGGAGGCTCTTGTAGACGTAGGCTTGCATGCGCTGGACGGGGCGGCTCCCGGGCCGGAATTCGGTGCGGTTTTATGTGACGCACAGCATACCTGCCCATCCGCGTCACGCGAACTCTGACGTTCAGCGTCAGGCGTGGGTATGGGCGTTAGGCGGATAGGGGCGGGGGCCCGGCCAGGAACCCGGGCCAGCGGCCAGGGCAGCCGAACCACCGAGGCCCACCGAAGTCCAGGCGACCAATGACTCGGCGACTACCGCTGCCGTTGCCGTTGCCGTTGCCGTTGCCGTTGCCGTTGAGTTTGCTCCGGCATTCAAATCCATAGACCCGAAGCCACACGACCAACCGTAGACCCGAAGGGCGGCGCGCAGGACGCGCGCCGTTTTTCGATAAGACAGGGATGTCTTATCGAAAAATCCCGGCGCAAGAATCGAAGCCACACGGGAGCTCTGGGCTCAGACCCTTCTCTTTGGTTACTTTCTCTTGGGTCAGCAAGAGAAAGTGACCCGCATGCGCAGCAGGCGGAAGCCTTTGACCTTCGGTCAGAAGCAACAGAGCAAGAACAAAAGCAAATCCTCCCCAACCCGCCCGGCCAACAGGCACAGCCTGTTGGCGTTCACCCGTGCACGAACCTGCGGTTCGTAAACGCACGGCTTCACCCTTTGTCAAAGGAGGGAGCTAAAAGCGCAACGCCGGAATCTGGAGGCCATCGGAACCGGATAGGCTCGATAGCCGGGATTCGCGCTCGCGGCTTATGACCGAAGGAAATCCCTGTGGGACGCCGCTCCTACAGAGAGCGTCGGCAAAAGAAAGCGACCCGCATGCGCAGCCGGCGGAAGCTGTTGACCTTCGTCAAGAAGCGACGAAGCAAGAGCAAGAGCAAATCCTCCCCAACCCGCCCGGCCAACAGGCACAGCCTGTTGTCGTTCGCCCGTGCACGAACCTGCGGTTCGTAAGCGCACGGCTTCACACTTTGATAAAGGAGGAAGTCAAAAGCCCGCGCGACTCAGTGATACCCCGCATCCGCCGCGATCTTGCCCTTGAACACGCTGTACGACCAATACGTGTAGCCCAGGATCGCCGGCAGCAGCACCACCAGACCGACCAACACGAAGCCCTGCGACGACGGCGGCGAAGCCGCGTCCCAGATCGTCAGCCCAGGCGGCACGATGTTCGGCCAGATGCCCAGCACCAACCCGGCGAAGCCGAGCACGAAGAAGCACAGCGTCAGCACGAACGGCGCCACGTCGCGGCCTTCTCGCATCGCCGCGCGCCACAGCGCGAACGCGTTGACCAGCACCAGCAGCGGCACCGGCGACAGCCACAGGAAATTCGCGCCGTCGAACCAGCGCGCCATGATTCGCGAATCCAGGAACGGCAGCCATGCGCTGACCAGCCCCATGAACACCACCACCACCAGCACCAGCGGCCGCGTCAGCGTGCGCGCGATCTGCTGCATGCGGCCCTCGGTCTTGAGGATCAGCCAGGTCGAGCCCAGCAGCGCGTAACCGAACACCACCGCCGCGCCCGTCAGCATCGAGAACGGACTGAACCAGCCGAACACGCCGCCGACGTACTTGCCGCCCTGCAAGGGCATGCCCTCGACCAGCGCGCCCAGGATCACGCCCTGCGCGAACGCGCACAGCAACGAGCCCAACGCGAACGCCGCGCCCCAGGCCGGCTTGGCGCGTTGCGCCTTGAAGCGGAACTCGAACGCCACGCCGCGAAACACCAGCGCGATCAGCATCAGCAGCACCGGCAGGTACAGGGCCGACAACACCACCGCGTAGGCTTTCGGAAACGCCGCCAGCAATCCGGCGCCGCCCAGCACCAGCCAGGTTTCGTTGCCGTCCCAGATCGGCGCGGCGGTGTTCATCATGTGATCGAGCTGGCCCTCGTCCTCGGCGAACGGCGCCAGGATGCCCAGGCCGAGCACGAAGCCGTCCAGCAGCACGTACATCAGCACGCCGAAGCCGATCACCCCGAACCATACGATTGGCAGCCAGTATTCCATCGTCCACCACCTTTACGTCGCTCCCGCCGCGGCGGGACTGTGCCTGCGGCGCGCGCATCGCGCGCCCGCGATCAGGCGTCGCTTTCCGCCGGTTCGTCCGGCACCGACAGCGGCCGCGCCGCCGTCTTCTCGCCCTGGCCCGGGCGCGGCGCCGGCTCGTGCGGATGCGGGCCCTTGCGGATCAGCTTGAGCAGGTAGCCGATGCCCGCGCCGAACACGATCAGATACGCCACCGCGAACACGATCAGCGAGGTCATCACGCTGGCGCGGTCGATCGCGCTGACCGCGTCGGCGGTGCGCAGCAAGCCGTAGATCACATAAGGCTGGCGGCCGATCTCGACCACGTACCAGCCGGCCAGGATCGCCACGAAACCGCTCAGGCTCATCGCCCGCCAACCGTTCAAGACCCAGCGCCCGAACCCGCGCCCGTCGTACAGCTGCCTGCGTTTCCACGCCCACAGCGAGGCCAGCACCAGCAGCAGCATCGCCGTGCCCAGACCCACCATGACCCGGAACGCGTAGAACACCGGCTTCACCGGCGGCCGTTCTTCCGGCGGCACCGACTTCAAGGGCTGGATCTCGCCGTCCAGGGTGTGAGTGAGGATCACGCTGCCCAGTTTCGGTATCGCGATCTCGTAATCGTTGCGCTCGGCTTTCTCGTTGGGCACCGCGAACAGGATCAGCGGCACGCCCTCGCCTTCGGAGCCGTTCTCCCAATGCGCCTCCATCGCCGCGACCTTGATCGGCTGATGCTCGCGCGCGTTGAGGCCGTGCAGATCGCCGACGAAGATCTGCGCCGGCACCGTGATCGCGGCGAAGATCACCGCCGCCTTCAGCATCCGTCGCGCGGCCTCGACGTGCTGGCCGCGGCGCAGGTAGCCCGCGCTGACGCCGCCGATCACGAAGCAGGTGGTGATGAACGCCGCCAGCACCATGTGCGCAAGGCGGTAGGGGAACGAGGGATTGAAGACGATCGCCCACCAGCTGTCGGGCTCGAACACTCCCTCGACGATCTTGTAGCCGGCCGGCGTCTGCATCCAGCTGTTGGCCGAGATGATCCAGAACGTCGAGATCAGCGTGCCCAGCGCGACCATGCAGGTGGCGAGGAAATGCATCCTCTCCTCGACCCGGCTCCAGCCGAACAGCATCACGCCCAGGAAGGTCGCTTCCAGGAAGAACGCGGTCAGCACTTCGTACGACAGCAGCGGCCCGAGGATGTTGCCCGCCTGCTCGCTCAGCACCGCCCAATTGGTACCGAACTGGAAACTCATGACGATGCCCGACACCACGCCCATGCCGAAGGACACGGCGAAGATCTTGGTCCAGAAGAAATACAGATCGCGCCAGACGGTGTCGCGCGTGCGCAGCCAGCGCCATTCCAGGAAGGCCAGCCAGCTCGCCAGTCCGATGGTGAAGGCCGGGAACAGGATATGAAACGAAATCACGAACCCGAACTGGATACGCGACAGCATCAATGCATCCACGGCACGACTCCTGGGTTGCCTCGCGATTCGCCGCTGGGCTTCAGACTCGCACGAGCCATTGTGCGCCGCGTCATCGGGCCGGTAAAGCACCGTGACCCATGGCCCAATCGTGCAAGCTATTGAGGCTGCTACCCTGCGTCAATTTGCCCACCCTAGACTTCCCACCAGGTCCGCCGATGCGCTTAGTTCCCAACGCCCTGACCCTGTCGCTGGCCGCGCTGCTTCTGGCCCCCAGCGCCCATGCCCAAACGCCGATCACGCTGGCCCAGACCATGGCCGACCCGGACTGGATCGGGCCGCCGGTCGAACAGGCCTGGTGGGCCTGGGACGGCAAGCGCGTGCAGTACCAAATCAAACGCGAAGGCGCGACGGTGCGCGACACCTGGCAACAGGGCGCCGATGCCAACGCGGTGGCCGCCAAGATCGACGGCGCCGCGCGCGCCGACCTCGACGCTGCGCAACCGGCCTACGACGCGCAGCGCACGCGCATGGCGTTCGTGCGCAACGGCGACGTGTTCGTGCGCGACCTGCGCAGCGGCGCGCTGACCCAGGTCACGCGCAGCAACGAAAAAGAATCGCGCCCGCAATGGAGCGGCGACGGCCACCTCGTGTTCCGCGTCGACAACAGCTGGTACCAGTGGCGCGCCGGCCAGGGCGTGAGCCAGGCCGCGCAACTCAAGGCCGAGAACGACCCGGCCAAGCCGCCCAAGGCCGATGCCCTGCGCGACTATCAACTGGCGACCATCCGCACCCTCAAGGACGATCGCGACAAGCGCGAAGCGGCGCGCGAACAGGACGAGGCCTGGCGCCGCGCCGACGGCAGCCGCGCGCCCGCGCCGGTGTACCTGGGCAGCGATGTCGAAATCGCCGACAGCGCGCTCTCGCCCGACGGACGCTGGATGCTGGCCGTCACCCAGGCCAAGAACGGCGACGCCGGCCAGGGCGGCAAGATGCCCAAGTACGTGACCGAATCGGGTTACGAGGAATTCGAGGAAGTGCGCACCCGCGTCGGCCGCAACGCGCCGCTGCCGCAGAAGCTGTGGCTGATCGACGTGGCCGCCGGCAAGGTCAGCGAACTCAAGTACAGCAACTTGCCCGGCATCGGCGAGGATCCGCTCGCGGCGATGCGCAAGGCCGCCAAGCAAGACCCGCTCAAGGGCGATCGCGCGGTGCGCATCGAAACCGACGGCGACGGCAGCGGCCCGGCGATCCGCTGGAGCGACGACGGCCGCCAGGTCGCGGTGCTGGTGCGCGCGGTCGACAACAAGGACCGCTGGCTGACCACGGTCGACCTGGCCAAGGCCGCGCTGGTGGTGCGCAACCGCAGCAGCGATCCGGCCTGGGTCGGCTGGAACACCACCGACTTCGGCTGGATGCCGGCCGCCGGCAACGCCGCGGCCACCCTGTGGTGGGTGTCCGAGCAGAGCGGCTACGCGCACCTCTACCTCGGCGAAGGCAACGGCGCCGGCCGCGCGCTGACGTCGGGGCGTTGGGAAGTGTCCTCGCCCACGCTCAGCGCCGACGGCCGCGGCTTCTACTTCCTGTGCAACCGCAAGTGGCCGGGCGACTACGAAGTCTGCGCGGTCGACCGCGGCGGCGGCGCGGTGCGCGAGGTCACTGCGCTGGACGGCGTCGAGGATTTCACGCTTTCGCCCGACGGCCAGCGTTTGCTGCTGCGCTACTCGTCCAGCTACATGCCCGCGCAACTGGCGGTGATCGGCAGCGACGGCGAGGGCCTGAGCAAGCTCACCGACACCCGCAAGCCGGAATTCAAGAACCGCGAGTGGATCCAGCCCGAATTCGTGCAGGTGCCGTCCAAGCACGGCGCCGGCACGATCTGGGGCAAGTTCTACGGCCCCAAGAACTACGAACCGGGCAAGAAGTACCCGATCGTGATGTTCGTGCACGGCGCCGGCTACCTGCAGAACGTCACCGCGCGTTACCCGAACTATTTCCGCGAGCAGATGTTCCATAACCTGCTGGTGCAGCAGGGCTACGTGGTGCTGGACCTGGACTACCGCGCCAGCGCCGGCCTGGGCCGCGACTGGCGCACCGCGATCTACCGCCAGATGGGCCATCCGGAGCTCGAGGACTATCTGGACGGCCGCGACTGGCTGATCGAGCACAAGCAGGGCGACGGCGACCGCGCCGGCATCTACGGCGGCTCCTACGGCGGCTTCATGACCTTCATGGCGCTGTTCCGCGAACCGGGCAAGTTCAAGGCCGGCGCCGCGCTGCGCCCCGTCACCGACTGGTCGCAGTACAACCACGAGTACACCTCCAACATCCTCAACACGCCCGAGCTGGATCCGGAGGCTTACAAGAAGTCCTCGCCGATCGAATACGCCGGCGGCCTGCAGGATCATCTGCTGATCGCCCACGGCATGATCGACGACAACGTGTTCTTCAAGGACTCGGTGATGCTGTCGCAGCGTCTGATCGAACTGCGCAAGGACAAGTGGGAACTCGCGCCCTACCCGCTGGAACGCCACGGATTCACCCATCCGGACAGCTGGTACGACGAGTACCGCCGCATCTATGAGCTGTTCGAGCGCAGCTTGAAGTAAGCCGCGCGGTCAAAAAGCAAATCCCCCTCAATCCCCCTTTTTCAAAGGGGGAAGACAAGCGGGAGCGTTGGCGCGATGCATCAGATTCCCCCCTTTGGAAAAGAGGGGCTAGGGGGGATTCGCTTTGGCTTTAACCCGCACCTTCGCGCACTGCAACATGCAACGGCCAAAACAAGTCAAGGCGACGCGCTCCTAGCGCCTGCTAGGCTGCGGCGGATTCCCCAAGGGATCCGCCGCCGATGCGCCACGCAACGCAGTTTCTGTTCTGCACGCTGGTCTGCTGCTCGCTCGCACCCGACACCCGCGCGCAGGGCGCGGCGCCCACGCCGATCACCCTGACCCAGGCGATGGCCGATCCGGACTGGATCGGGCCGCCGGTCGAACAGGCGTGGTGGGCCTGGGACGGGCACCGCGTGCAGTACCGGCTCAAGCGCGCGGGCGCGACGGTGCGCGACACCTGGCAACTCGACGAGCGCGCGCAGGCGCCGGCCGCGCGCGTGGACGGCGCCGCGCTGGCCGACCTCGACGCCGCCGCGCCGGTCTACGACGCGGCGCGTCAACGCATGGCCTTCGTGCGCAACGGCGACGTGTTCGTGCGCGATCTGCGCAGTGGCGCGCTGACCCAACTCACCCGCAGCCTGGACGCCGAGGCCCGGCCGCGCTGGAGTCGCGACGGCCAACTCGCTTTCAGCCGCGGCCACGACTGGTACCGCTGGAGCGCGGCCCAGGGCGTGGTCCAGGTCGCCTCGCTGAAGGCCGAGCTAGACCCCGCCGCCGCCCCCAAGCCCGACGACCTGCGCGAACGCCAGCTCGCGACCCTGCGCACCCTGCGCGACGATCGCGCCCAGCGCGAACACCAACGCGAACAAGACGAAGCCTGGCGCCGCGACGATCCCAGCCGCGCGCCGCCGCCGACCTATCTCGGCGACGGGGTCGAGATCGTCGACAGCGCCCTGTCGCCGGATGCGCGCTGGCTGCTGGCCGTGACCGAGCCCAAGGACGCCGATCGCGGGCGCCGCGGCCAGATGCCGCTGTACGTGACCGAGTCGGGCTACGAAGAATTCGAGCAGGCGCGCACCCGGGTCGGCCGCAACGCGCCGCCGCCCCAGACGCTGTGGCTGATCGAAACCGCCAACGGCCGCGTGCGCGAGATCGCCTACGCGCCCCTGCCCGGCATCGCGGAGGATCCGCTCGCCGCCATGCGCAAAGCCGCGGGACTGGCCCCGCTTAAGGGCGAGCGCGCGGTGCGCATCGGCACGGGCGGCGTGCGCCCGGAATCCGGCATCCGTTGGAGCGAAGACGGCCGGCACGCCGCGGTGCTGGTGCGCGCAGTCGACAACAAGGACCGCTGGATCGCCAGCATCGCGCCGGAGCGCGCCAGCCTGCAGCCGCGCCATCGCCTGACCGACCCGGCCTGGATCAACTGGAACTTCAACGACTTCGGCTGGACCGCCGACGGCGCGCTGTGGTTCCTGTCCGAGCACAGCGGTTACTCGCACCTCTACCTGAGCGAAGGCGACGGCCAGCCGCGCGCGCTGACGTCGGGCCGTTGGGAGGCCTCCGCCCCCAGCCTGAGCGCCGATGGGCGTCGCTTCTACTTCGTCTGCAACCGCGCCTGGCCGGGCGACTACGAGGTCTGCGCGGTCGATCGCGACGGCGGCACGGTACGCGAGATCACCGCTCTGGACGGCGTGGAGGATTTCGCGCTCTCGCCCGACGGCGGCCGCCTGGTGGTGCGTCACTCCTCCAGCCACACACCGCCGCAGCTGTCGACCCTGACCACCGACGGCAGCGGCCTGCGCGCGCTGACCGACACCCGCACGCCGGAATTCAAGCAACGCCAATGGGCGCGGCCCGAATACGTGCGGATTCCCTCCCGGCACGGCGCCGAGCCGATCTGGGGCAAGTACTACGGCCCGCACGACCCGCAGCCCGGCCGCAAGTACCCGGTGGTGGTGTTCGTGCACGGCGCCGGCTACTTGCAGAACGTGTCGGCGCGCTATCCCAACTACTTCCGCGAACAGATGTTCCATCACCTGCTGGTGCAGCAGGGCTACATCGTGCTCGACCTCGACTACCGCGCCTCGGAAGGCTACGGCCGCGACTGGCGCACCGCGATCTACCGCCAGATGGGTCACCCCGAAGTGGAGGACTACCTCGACGGCCTGGACTGGCTGGTGACGCACAAGCAGGGCGATCGCGACCGCGCCGGCATCTACGGCGGCTCCTACGGCGGCTTCGTGACCTTCATGACCCTGTTCCGCAAGCCCGGCGTGTTCAAGGCCGGCGCCGCGCTGCGTCCGCCGACCGACCTGCAGCAGTACAACCACGAATACACCTCCAACGTGCTCAACACGCCCGAGCTGGACCCGCAGGCCTACGCCAAGTCCTCGCCGATCGGCTACGCCGAAGGCCTGCAGGACCACCTGCTGATCGCCCATGGCGTGATCGACGACAACGTGTTCTACCGCGACCCGATCATGCTGGCGCAGCGTCTGATCGAACTGCGAAAGGACAAATGGGAGCTGGCCAGCTATCCGCTGGAACGCCACAGCTTCGTGCGCTCCGACAGCTGGTACGACCAGTACCGCCGCATCTATGAGCTGTTCGAGCGCACGGTGAAGTAAACCGCCGCGCGCGGCAGACGATGTCGTGGTCGGTGGAATACGAGTGGCTGGTAGTGTTCCCTGCCTTGTGGATCGACCTCATGGCCAGCGCCCGCAGCCTGCTGCGCGCGGAGCCGCCGCCTGCGTGAGCGCCATCGCGGCGCTGGCCGGGCCTCGCTCGTCCGCGCAGACGGACGGATGAAACCTCGGCGGTGCTAGCATCGCCCTGGACCGGGAAGGAACCGCCATGCACACGATCCGCCGCAGTCTTTCGCTCGCTGCTTTGCTGATGGTCTGGTCCTGGCCTGCGGCCGCGCAGGACCGCCCCGCCACCCAGCCCAGCCATCAGGAGCAGGTCGCCCTGCGCGACTTCACCACCTCGCTGATGCGCGAGGCGATCATCGGCGAGTGCCGGGCCAAGGCCTACGCCGGCATCGAGCGCATGCAGACCGCCTATGCGCAGTGGCGGGCGCCGCGGGAGGTGTCCATCGCCACCGGCCAGGTCGCCGCGCTGACGCGTTATCCCGACCTGGGCGGCAGCGCCGCCGCGCAGCGCAGCAACTTCCGCAAGCATTTCGACAAGACCCTCAAGCCCGGCATCGAGGCCAGCCCCGAGGAGGCCTGTTCGGCCGCGCTGTCCACCTTCGCCAGCGGCCTGCCGATTCCGTTCAACGGCGATACCCGCACCTCGCCGGAGCTGCGCTTCGACATCTACAAGCAGGCGATCGTGGCCGGCAGCGCGGCCAGCGGCTGCACGGAGTTCGACAGCATCGACGGCAGCGTGCTGGAAACGGCCAAGACCGATCGCGGCGTCACCGAACGCTGGCTGCTCAAGGGCTGCGGCAAGGAAGTGGCGCTGACGGTGAAGCACCAGCCTTCCGCCAATGGCGGTTCGGACTTCGTGATCTCGATGGCGCCCGTCGCCGTGCCCTGAGCGTCGCCGCTCGCCCCGCCGCATCCGGCGGTTCGCGGGAACTGCGCTGGCCGGCGCGCGCGGCCCGGTAGAATGCGCGTCATGAGCGATTTCGACCGCGTACGCGACTATCTCACCGGCCTGCAGGACCGCATCTGCGCCGCCATCGAACAGGCCGACGGCGGCGCATCCTTCGTCGAGGACGTCTGGCAGCGCGCCGAAGGCGGCGGCGGGCGCACCCGCATCCTGCGCGGCGGCCGCGTGTTCGAACAGGCCGGCATCGGCTTCTCCGACGTCTCCGGCACCCGGCTGCCGCCGTCGGCGACCGCGGCGCGGCCGGAACTGGCGGGCGCGTCCTGGCGCGCGGTGGGCGTGTCGCTGGTGTTCCACCCGCTCAACCCCTACCTGCCGACCACCCACGCCAACGTGCGCCACTTCCGCGCCATGCGCGACGGCGAAACCGTGGCCTGGTGGTTCGGCGGCGGTTTCGACCTGACCCCGTTCTACCCCTACGACGACGACGTGCGCCACTGGCACCGCACCGCGCGCGAGCTGTGCGAGCCGTTCGGCGGCGCCGAGCGCTACGCCGCGCACAAGCGCTGGTGCGACGAGTACTTCTTCCTCAAGCACCGCAACGAGACCCGCGGCGTCGGCGGCCTGTTCTTCGACGACCTGCACGGCGACTTCGAGCGCGACTTCGCCTATCAGCGCGCGGTCGGCGACGGCTTCCTCGACGCTTACCTGCCCTTGATCGAACGCCGCCGCGACACGCCCTTCGGCGAGCGCGAACGCCAGTTCCAGCTCTACCGGCGCGGCCGCTACGTCGAGTTCAACCTGGTGCTGGACCGCGGCACCCTGTTCGGCCTGCAGTCGGGCGGACGCACCGAATCGATCCTGATGAGCCTGCCGCCGCTGGTGCGCTGGGAATACGGCTATACGCCGGAGGAAGACAGCGCCGAGGCGCGTCTGGCCGAGTACCTGGTGCCGCGCGATTGGTTGGGCGAGGCATCGGCTTAGCGCCCCTCGCCGCTGCGTGCGGTCGTCGCACGCGGGTTCCACGGTCGCGGCTTACGCCGCGCCTACACGGCGCTGCGGCGCCCGCTTCGGGGTAGCTGCGGCGCAAGCCGCGACCGCGCCACCGCCATTACGACGCCAGCGCCCAGCCGCTGCGTCTAAGCCCGGTCGCCCCTGAGCAAGATCGTGATGTGCCCATTGGTCTCCAGCATCGCCAGGCCGATCTGGTCGATCTCGGCGCAGTTGTTCTCGCGCATGGCCTTGTGGAAATCGGCGCGGCTGACCAGTTCGCGCCGCAGCACCTCGCGATAGACGTGGCCGTCGCGCGCCAGCACCACCGGCACGCCCTCCAGCGCGCGCTCGATGCGGTCGCTGCGCGAGGTGAGGTAGCCCACGCCCCAGTTCAACAGCATCAGTGTCGCGGCCAGGATCAGGCCGCCGCCGACCGTGGTGTCGGTGCCGAGCAGGGCGTTCTGCACCGCGTTGCCCAGCAGCACGATCAGCAGCATGTCGAAGGAGGTGAACTGGCCCATGGTGCGCTTGCCGGACAGGCGGATCATCGCCAGCAGCACGAAGTAGACGACGCAGGCGCGGATCACGTACTGCCACCAGGGCATCGACAGTTCGAAGGCTTCGGACACGGCGCGGGCTCCCGGGCGGCAGTGGCTGCGATTGTGGCCGAGCCGCCGGCATCGCGCGCATGGGCCGCGCGCGGGCAGGAGCGCCGGCCGCGATCGGGGCGGCACGCGTTTGGGCGGCACAAATAAAAAGCCCCGCAGGCAGGGGGGGCCGGCGGGGCTGGTGGAGCGGGACCTGGGGAGGGGCCTTCGCTCCGGGGATCACTCCAGGGGAGGGAGAGATCGGCGACAGACGTTGCATCTGTCGCGACCTATATGACCACCCTGCACATGGATAGTTCGTGAAGATCGAAGTTAATAATTTGTTGGATTCAGGACCGATTCATTCTGCCAAACCCAGCAACGACGGGCTTTCCCGATTATTAATGCGCTTCGTCCCAATTATCGCCGACGCCGCTGTCGACGACGAGCGGCACCCTTAATTCGGCCGCCCCGGACATCATCGCCCCGGCCTGGGCCAGCAGGGTGTCGACGAAGCCGGCCTGGGCCTCGAACACCAGTTCGTCGTGGACCTGCAGGATCATCCGCGCCTGGCCGCCCTGCCCGGCCAGCCAGGCGTCGATGGCGATCATGGCGCGCTTGATGATGTCGGCCGCGGTGCCCTGCATGGGCGCGTTGATCGCGGCGCGTTCGGCGCCCGCGCGCAGGCCCTGGTTGGAGGCCTTGATGTTCTCCAGGTACAGGCGGCGGCCGAACACGGTCTCCACGTAACCGCGCTCGCGCGCGTCCTGGCGGGTGCGCTCCATGAAGTCGCGCACGCCCGGGTAACGGCTGAAGTACAGCGCGATGTAGTCCTGCGCCTCGCCGCGGCCGATGCCCAGCTGACGCGCCAGGCCGAAGGCGCTCATGCCGTACATCAGGCCGAAGTTGATCGCCTTGGCGGCGCGACGCTCGTTGCCGCTGACCTCGTCGATGGCCTTGCCGAACACTTCCGCCGCGGTCGCGCGGTGGATGTCGGCGCCGGACGCGAACGCGCGCAGCAGGCCTTCGTCCTCCGACAGATGCGCCATGATGCGCAGCTCGATCTGCGAGTAGTCGCAGGCGACCAGCTTGCAGCCCTCCGGCGCGACGAAGGCGCGGCGGATGCGGCGGCCGTCGTCGGTGCGGATCGGAATGTTCTGCAGGTTGGGATCGCTGGACGCCAGCCGCCCGGTGGCGGCGCCGGCTTGGTGGTAGCTGGTGTGGACGCGGCCGGTATCGGGATTGACGATCTCCGACAGCTTGTCGGTGTAGGTGCTGCGCAGCTTCGCCAGGCCGCGGTACTCCAGGATCACGCGCGGCAGCTCGTGCTGGTCGGCGATCGCCTCCAGCGCCTCTTCGTTGGTGCTGGGCTGGCCGGTCGGGGTCTTGATCACCACCGGCAGCTTGAGCTCGTCGAACAGCAGCGCCTGCAACTGCTTGGGCGAATCCAGATTGAAGGTGCGCCCGGCCAGTTCGGTGGCCTTCTGCTGGGCGGCGAGCATGCGCTTGCCCAAGTCCTGCGACTGCCGGCGCAGCTCGTCGGCGTCGATCATCACGCCGTTGGCCTCGATGCGCTCCAGCACCGGCACCAGCGGGATCTCGATCTGCCGGTACACGCGCTCCAGCGCCGGCTCGGCGGCCAGCCTGGCGCCCAGCACGCGGTGCAGGCGCAGGGTCACGTCGGCGTCCTCGGCGGCGTAGCGCGTGGCGTCGTCCAGCGCGACCTGCGAGAACGAGATCGCCTTGGCGCCCTTGCCGGTCACGTCCGAGTACTTGATCGTGTCGTAGCCCAGATACCGCTTGGCCAGCGAGTCCATGTCGTGGCGGCTGGCGGTGGCGTTGTAGACGAAGCTTTCCAACATGGTGTCGTCGGCGTAGCCGGCCACCTCGATGCCGTGGCGGCGCAGCACGTGCAGGTCGTACTTGCCGTGCTGGCCCAGCTTGCGCCGCGCCGCATCGGCGAACAGCGGCCGCAGCGCGTCCAGCACCGAGGCCAGCGGCAGCTGCGCCGGCACGCCGGGGTAGTCGTGGCCGACCGGCAGGTACCAGGCGCGGCCGGGCTCGACCGCGAAGCTCAGGCCGACCAGGCGCGCGCGCATCGGGTCCAGCGAGTCGGTTTCGCAGTCGAAGGCGAATTCGTCGGCGCCGCGCAGCGCCGTCACCAGCGCGTCCAGCTGCGCCGGCTCGGTCACCGTCTCGTACTCGCCCTTGGCCGCGAGCGCGGCGTCCGGCGCCTCCGCGGGCGCGGACGAGCGCGCGTGGCCAGCCGCGGTCGCGCGCAGGCCGGCGCGGTCGGCGGCGGCTTCGTTGTCGGGGTTGCCGGTGGCGCCTTCCAGCTCGCGCAGCGCCTGCTTGAAGCCGTAACGCGCGTACAGGCCGCGCAACGAGTCGGCGTGGCGCTCGCGCAGGGCCAGGTCGGTCGGGCCCTTATCCAAGGCCACGTCGGTCTTGATCGTCGCCAGCTGGCGGTTCAGCGGCAGACGCGCCAGCGCGGCGCGCAGGTTGTCGCCGATTTTGCCCTTGATCTGGTCGGCATGCGCGATCACGCCGTCCAGCGTGTCGTACTCGGCCAGCCACTTGGCCGCGGTCTTGGGACCGCACTTCTCCACGCCCGGGATGTTGTCGACGCTGTCGCCCATCAGCGACAGCAGGTCGATCACCTGGTTGGCGCGTACGCCGAACTTGGCGATCACGCTGTCGTCGCTGTCCATGCGGCTGCCGGTCATGGTGTTGACCAGGGCCACGCCCGGGCGCACCAGCTGGGCGAAGTCCTTGTCGCCGGTGGAGATGGTGACGTCGATCCCGTCGCCGGCGGCCTGCAGGGCCAGGGTGCCGATCACGTCGTCGGCCTCGACGCCGTCGATGCGCAGGATCGGGATGCCCAACGCCTCGACGATCTCGCACATGGGCAGCACCTGCGCGCGCAGGTCGTCCGGCATGGGCGGGCGATTGGCCTTGTACTGCGGGTCCAGGTCGTCGCGGAAGGTCTTGCCGGGCGCGTCGACCACGAAGGCCACGTAGTCCGGGCGTTCGTTCAAGGTCGCGCGCAGCATGTTGACCACGCCGAACAGCGCGCCGGTGGGTTCGCCCGCGTCGTTGCTCAGCGGCGGCAACGCATGGAAGGCACGGTAGAGATAGCTGGAGCCATCGATCAGGACGAGTCGTTTCATAGCCACGATTCTACGCCGCCAGATGAGGTAGCCGTCTGGAAGGAGCCCGGAGATCGCCGTTTCTTGCATGATTCGGATTGCATCCCACAACCCCGCCTTCCTTCGGTAGGCCGCCCCCTTAACTTAAGGGTGGCTCTTGAGGGAGCCGTCTGGAAGGAGCTCGGATATTGCCGCTTCTTGAATGATTCGGATTGCATCCCACAACCCCGCCTTCCTTCGGAAGGCCGCCCCCTTAACTTAAGGGGGCTCTTGCGGCCGCTTCACGGCCGTGGGGGGTATCCTGAGCGCCTGGATTCCGGAGAACCGCCATGCGCACCCTCACCGCATCGCTCGCCCTGCTGTCGCTCGCTGCCCTGGCCGGTTGCGCCACCATGGGCGGCGGCGGCGACCCCACCGCCGGCCTGGACGGCGCCGAAGTCACCCGCCGCGCCACCCAGGACGGCGACAGCGTCGAGGAATACCGCGTCGCCGGCCAGCTGCGCGTGGTCAAGATCACGCCCTTGCGCGGTCCGGTCTATTACCTGGTCGACAGCGACGGCGACGGCACCCTGGACAGCAGCAAGGGCGAAGGCCCGATCTCGCCGGTGCAGTACAAGCTGTTCAGCTGGTAAGCATGGCCACGATGCGCGACGCGGTGCCGCATGACGGCTCCGGCCACGACATCCGCACGCTGACCGGCGAGGACGAATTGCGCGCGGCCTGGCCGCTGGTCTCGCAGCTGCGCCCGGAGTTCGACGAGGATCGGTTCGTCGCCCAGATGCACCGCCAGATCGCCCAGGGCTGCCGCGCCACCGTGCTCTACGACGCGCAAGGCGTACCGCGCGCGTTCGCGTGCTGGCGGGTGATGGAAATGCTGGCAGTGGGCGTGCATGTGTATGTCGACGACCTGGTCACCGACCAGACCGTGCGCAGCCGCGGTTACGGCAAGGCGATGCTGGACTGGCTCAAGTTGGAAGCGCGGCGGTTGGGTTGCGCGCGCCTGCAATTGGATTCGGGCACGCAGCGGCGCGATGCGCATGCGTTCTATCTGCGCGAAGGCTTGCGCATCGAGGCCTTTCACTTCGGGATCGGCTTGGGCGAGTGAGCCGGCGGGGGCGGCGACGCGGTTCGCTGCGCTCACCGCATCCTGCCAGGGGCATTCGATGCCAGACGTGCCGCCTTCTGTGGGAGCGGCGTGAGCCGCGATAGCGCAACTTCGGCCACGACGAAATCGCGGCTCACGCCGCTCCCACAGCAAGCCGGCGCGCGTGCTTTTCCAACGTACGAACGTGTTTTAGCTCAAGCCGATTGCAAGTTGGCTCGCGTACGCGGCGATGCAACATCGCACGCATGCGCATTCGTATCCGCACAGCGACCGTTCGTCGCTAAATCCGCATCGATCTGTAACCGCGCGCACAGACCACGCATTCGCCGCTGGCCTTTCACGCACCGCGCTTGCCTTAAATCTAGCTGCCGGCGTGGAAGCGCTCGCGCCGACCTGGCCCAGACGGCCGGTTCCGATGTTCAACATGGAGGTTTCTCGAATGCACAGCATCAAGCCGCGCAGCTTGTCTGCGCTGATCGCTCTCGCGCTGGTCGCACCCGCCGCGCACGCGGCGCCCACCTGCCCCGCCAACGTCCTCGCCCAGCCGAAGACCAACCAGCTGTACGTGTTCTATCCCACCGCCAACACGCCGTTCCCGTCGATCGGCCCGTCCACCTCGGCCGCGCCGTTCAACGTCGCCGACCTGGACCCGGTGGTCGGCTCCACCGCCACGCTGCGCAACCGCATCAGCGACTTCATCGTCGACGATTACTGCGAGTTCAACGTCAAGATCAACCCCGTCACCAGCCTGCCGGCACCGACCGAACCGCGCTGGCAGATCGTCGCGGTGGGTTCCGACACCGCCGGCAGTCTGTTCGGACAGGCTCAGGCCGTGGACACCAACGATGCCGATCCGCAGGACTACGCGCGCGTGTGGGCGAAGTCGTTCAAGGACACGTACGGCGCCGCCGGCCAGCCGCTCAACGGCATCAATTCCACGCTGGAGCGCTGGTCCACCGCGATCGGCACCACCACCTCGCACGAGGCCGCGCACAACTACGGCGCCGCGCACGGCCACTCGGCGCCGCGTCCGACCGAGGACTCGCAGAACTGGCACATCATGGCGACCGGCTCCACCGGCCTGACCGGCGAGATGCGCGCCTCGCGCAACCGCCATTTCAGCGACACCGAGTACGAGATCCTCGGCCACAACGTCGGCCTCAACACCAAGACCCTGCACAACTGGGACTTCGTCAATCCCAACAACACCAACGCCAACAAGATGCGCATCAAGCTGCTCAGCACCAGCAACAGCCTGAGCATCAACTGGTGGTACAACGGCTCGGAAAGTCCGTGGCAGAACCCGACCGTCACCTACACCGGCAGCACCCAGAACTTCCAGGGCAACGTCTACTACGTGCACAACCTGGACTTCGCCAGCGCCAAGCCCTGGAGCGGCCCGACCGCCGGCGTGGTGATGCCGGCCGCGCCCTTCCATACCGGCGCCACCTTCGCCGGCAGCGCCAGCGTGATCGTATTCGACGTGCAGTTGTTCAACGGCGCCACCCTGCTGCCGCTGGCGCCGCGCCTGGCCGGTTACGACGCCGGCGACATCGACATCGCCACGGGCGCGTTCAATCTGAACTTCTTCAACACCAATCCGGCGGCCGGCCCGCTGGAGTTGTCGGAAGTGCAGATCTTCCGCTCGCCGCGCATGCTCGACATCTCGGCGATGATGCGCGACGGACGTCCGGTGGACGTGCGCGGGCAGCCGGTGGAGTTCCACTCCAGCAGCATCATCCGCAAGCAGGTCGTGGCCGAACGCCTGCAGATACCGCTGGGCAAGATGACCGACCCGCGCACGGTCGACATCGTCTACAAGCCCGAGGACTGCCCGCAGGGCGCCAAGGGCAGGCAAGGCCCCGGCGATCACGCCAGCGGCGAGATCAAGTACTGCCACAAGGGCAATGCGCTGAGCTTGTTCCCCAACACCTACACCTACCTGGTGGCCAACGTGATCGAGCCCAATGCGACCTATTGGGATCCGCGCCTGCGCAAGTTCGTGCAGGGGCCGCAGCAGAACACCATCTACTACCAGGTGGGCGGCGTGGTGCCGGACCTCAACCGCAACGGCCAGGACGATCTGATCGACATCCGCACCGGCGTGTCCAAGGACGAGGATCGCAATGGCGTGCCGGACGATGCGCGGCCGGAGCAGTGATGTGGTTGCGACGCTGAAACTGGATTAGCGCCGTAAAGCAACAGCAAATCCCCCTCAATCCCCCTTTTCCAAAGGGGGAGGCAGAAGCGGTGCGCCGGGCCTTGGGGTCCGGCGCATCGCGTCGGCTTACGCGGGTTGCAGGTTGGCGTAGGCCAGCACCAGCCACTTGCTGCCGGCGTCGTCGAAATTGACCTGCACGCGCGCGTGCGCGCCGCTGCCTTCGTAGTCGGTGACGGTGCCGGTGCCGAAACTGGGATGGCGCACCTGCGCGCCCAACCGCACCGGCGGCGCCTCGATGGGGGCGTGTCCGGCGTCGCGGCGCGGCTGATTGCCGTACACCGGGCGCGACACCTGCACCTTGGGCCGCACCTCATGCAGCAGCGACGGCGGGATTTCGCGCAGGAAGCGCGAGGGCACGCCGTACATGTCCATGCCGTGGATGCGCCGGGTTTCGGCGTAGCTCAGCACCAGCTTCTGGCGCGCGCGGGTGATGCCCACGTAAGCCAGGCGGCGCTCCTCTTCCAGGCGCCCGGACTCCTCGGTGGAGCGGTTGCTGGGGAACAGGCCTTCTTCCAGGCCGCCCAGGAACACCAGCGGAAACTCCAGGCCCTTGGCGCTGTGCAGGGTCATCAGCTGCACGCCGTCGTCGCCGGCCTGGGCCTGGCCCTCGCCGGCCTCCAGCGCGGCGTAGCTGAGGAAGGCGATCAGCTCCGGCATCGCCGCGGCATCGTCCTCGTCGCTGCGGGTGAAGCGCGAGGCCACCGAGACCAGCTCGTCGAGGTTGTCGGTGCGCGAATCGAGCTGGCCGCGCGATTCGTTGGCGTAGTGCTCGCGCAGGCCCGAACGCTGCAAGACGTGATCGATCTTCTCCGGCAGCGGCATCGACGCCAGTTCGGCTTCCAGCTCGTCGGTCAGCTTGACGAAGCCGGCCAGCGCGTTGCGCGCGCGTGCGGCCAGCACGCTCTCGCCCGCCATCCAGCGCGCGGCGACCCACAGCGGCGCGCCGTCGGCGCGCGCGCGCTTGCGCACCTCGTCCAGGGTGCGTTCGCCGATGCCGCGCGCGGGCGTGTTGACCGCACGCTCGAAGGCGGCGTCGTCGGCGCGGTTGGCGACCAGGCGCAGATAGGCCAGGGTGTCCTTGATTTCGGCGCGCTCGAAGAAGCGCTGGCCGCCGTAGACGCGGTACGGCACCTGTTCGGACAGCAACGCCTCTTCGTAGGCGCGCGACTGCGCGTTGCTGCGATACAGGATGGCGACGTCGCCGTGGCTGCCGCCGTCGCGCACCCACTGGCGCAGGCGCTCGACCACGAAGCGCGCCTCGTCCATTTCGTTGTAGGCCGCGTACAGGTCGATCGGCTCGCCCTGGCCGGTGTCGGTCCACAGCTTCTTGCCCAGGCGGTCGGGGTTGTGCGCGATCACCGCGTTGGCGGCTTCCAGGATGTTGGCGCTGGAACGGTAGTTCTGTTCCAGGCGGATGGTCTGGGCGCCGGGGAAATCGCGCAGGAAGCGCTGCACGTTCTCGACCTTGGCGCCGCGCCAGCCGTAGATGGCCTGGTCGTCGTCGCCGACCACGAACACGTGGCCGGACTCGCCGGCCAGCACTCGCACGAAGGCGTACTGGATGGCGTTGGTGTCCTGGAATTCGTCGACCAGGATTTCGCGGAAGCGGTGGCGGTAATGCGCGAGCAGGGCCGGGTTGTCGCGCAGCAGCTCGTGCGCGCGCAGCAGCAGTTCGGCGAAGTCGACCAGACCGGCGCGTTCGCAGCGCTCCTGGTAGGCCTCGTAAGCGCGGCGCATCACGTCGGCCCAGGGGTCGGCGGCCGGCTGGATGTGCTCGGGGCGGCGGCCCTCGTCCTTCTGCGCGTTGATCCACCAGGCGATCTGGCGCGGCGGGAAGCGCGCCTCGTCGACCTCCAGCGCCTGCACCACGCGCTTGACCAGGCGCAGCTGGTCGTCGCTGTCCAGCACCTGGAAGCCCTCGGGCAGTTTCGCCTCCTGCCAGTGCAGGCGCAGCAGGCGATGGGCCAGGCCGTGGAAAGTGCCGATCCACATGCCGCGCGCGCCGTTGCGCAGCTGCAGCTCGACGCGGCTGCGCATCTCGCCGGCGGCCTTGTTGGTGAAGGTCACCGCCAGGATGCCGTGGGTGGGCACGCCGAAGACTTCGTTGAGCCAGGCGATGCGGTGGGTGAGAACCCGGGTCTTGCCCGAACCGGCGCCGGCCAGGACCAGATAGTGGCCGGGGGCGGCCGATACGGCTTCGCGTTGGGCGGGATTGAGTGCGTCGAGCAGGTGCGATACGTCCATCCTAGTATTGTAACGGCCGCACCCGCGGGAACCTTGCTCGGGCCTGGACATCCAATGCCTATGCGCCGCCCGACCCTGACGCTGACGATCGCCTGCGCGCTGGCCCTGGCCGGCCCGCAGGCGCACGCCGACGACGCCGGCCAGGCGCGCACGCTGCGCAGCGGCGGCAACGCGCTGCAGGTCGGCGTGGAAGGCGTGTCCGATCCCGAGCGCGTGGCGATGCTGCAGCGCTGGCTGGCCGAATGCGCGGATGCCAGCCTGACCGCGTTCGGGCGCTATCCGCTGCGCACGGCGCGGGTGCGCATCCGCGAGATCGACAGCCGCGATGCCAGCCCGGTGCCCTGGGGCCAGACCCGCCGCGACGACGGCGTGGCCGTGCTGCTGTACGTGCGGCGCGGCGCCAGCCTGGAGCAGTTGCGCGCCGACTGGACCGCGGTGCACGAGCTCTCGCACCTGTTCCATCCCTATCTGGGTCGCGAAGGCCGCTGGATGGCCGAGGGCCTGGCCAGCTACTACCAGAACGTGTTGCGCGCGCGCGCCGGTTTGCTCACGCCCGACCAGGCCTGGCGCCAGCTCGATGCCGGCTTCGGCCGCGGCCGCCGTGTCGGCACGGGCGCGGCGCTGGACGAACTGGGCCGTGGCGGCACCATGCGCGTGTACTGGGCCGGTGCCGCCTACTGGCTGGAGGCCGATCTGGCCTTGCGCGCGCGCGGGCTGGACCTGGACACGCTGCTGTCGCGTTACGCCGCCTGCTGCCTGGACGCGACCGCCGACGACATGGACGCGATGACGGCGCAGCGCTTCGCCGCCGAACTGGACCGCCTGGGCGGCGACGGCGTGTTCGCGCGGTTGTACGCGCGCTATGCGCGCTCGCGCGAGTTTCCGGATCTGGACGCCGCCTATGCCGCGCTCGGCCTGGAAGCCGATGCGGGCGGCTTGCGGTATTCGTCCGACGCCGATGCCGTGCGCTTGCGCACGGCGATCATGGGGCCCAGGCCGGCGCGCGCAGCGCGCTGAAGCGCGCTCGCCTAGCGCCGCGTGCATACGCACAAGTATCGACGGGCGCATCGATCACGCACTGCGAATGCGACACATCGAATCGGCCACCCGGTTCGGCGCAACCTCGCATCCGACGGCACCGATGCGCGCGCGGCGATGATAGATTGCGACGGTAGACGCGTTAGGCCATGGATACGGCAGAGACGCCGCTGGCTGCCGGAACTATCCGCATCACCCGCATAGCGGCATCGGACAAGGAGAGTTACACATGCACAAGATCATGCTTGGCGTGGCGATTGCGCTGATCGGCCTGGGAATGAGCTCCAGCGCGAACGCGTGGCCGCCGCCGACCTATCCCTGCAATGCCAGCAACCAGGGCGCGCAGACCGCCACGCAGTTCGGTTCGGGCTACATCGTCTGGGAATGCGACGGCCAGAACTGGCAGTTCATGCTGCAGTACGTCTGCGATTCGCAGGGCAACAACTGCATCCCGCTGTAAGGCGGCGCCGGACGCAGAGGCACGCGCCTCTGCGTCTTCGCCTGGGCCCGCGCCTCAGTGCGCCTTGGCCGCCTTGGGCGCATGCGCCATCAGCTTGTCGGTCATCGCGATGCCGATCGCCGAGAGAATGAAGACCGTGTGGATGATGGTCTGCCACATCACGCCCAGCGAGCTCGACTTGGTGCAGGCCGCGCCCAGGCCGGTGACGCCGGCGGCGGTCGCGTCGGCCACCATCTTCATCGCGGCCAGACCCTCGGCGCTGCTGCACATCGGCAGGCCCAGATCGCCGGCGGCGATGAAGGTCTTGAGCAGGTGGATCGAGGAGATGCCGATGATCGCCATCGCCAGCTTGACCTTGAGCACAGAGGCGTTGACGTGGCTCAGCCACTCCGGCTGGTCCGGATGGCCCTCCAGGCGCAGGCGCGAGACGAAGGTTTCGTAGCCGCCCACGATCACCATCACCAGCAGGTTGGAGATCATGACCACGTCGATCAGGCCCAGCACGATCAGCATGATGCCCTGCTCGTTCAAGGTGTTGGCGCCGTGGATCAGGTGCCACAGCTCCTTGAGGAACAGGAACACGTAAACGCCTTGGGCGACGATCAGGCCCAGGTACAGCGGCAGCTGCAGCCAGCGCGAGCTGAAGATCAGCGCGGGCAGCGGATTGAGGCGTTCGGTACGCTCGATGGTCATGCGATGGCCTGGCGGACTGGCATTAAAGGCCGACCAGGGTAACGGTGCGCCCATGACCGCGCCAAGTCGGCGCCTGAACGAAACGCCCGCGCGCGGCCGCTAGCGCCCGGTCCGGCGGTTAGGTGCAGGTCGGCCGGCCCGTTGCGCGGTGGCCCGGACCGGCAATGCGCGCTGCGCTTACACTCGTGCTTCGTCCCCGTCCGGCCCGCCCATGATCGACCTGTATTACTGGCCCACGCCCAACGGCCACAAGATCACCCTGTTGTTGGAAGAAGCGGGGCTGGAGTACCGCATCCGCCCGGTCGACATCGGCGCCGGCGACCAGTTCAAGCCCGAGTTCCTGGCGATTTCGCCCAACAACCGCATGCCCGCGATCGTCGACCACGCGCCCGCCGACGGCGGCGCGCCGATCCCGGTGTTCGAGTCCGGCGCGATCCTGCACTACCTGGCCGCCAAGATCGGCACCTACCTGCCCGCCGACACGCGCGCACGCGTCGAGGTCGACGAATGGCTGTTCTGGCAGGTCGGCGGCTACGGCCCGATGCTGGGCCAGAACCATCACTTCAACCGCTACGCACCGGACAAGATCCCGTACGCGATCGAGCGCTACCAGCGCGAGACCCAGCGCCTGTACGGCGTGCTCGACCGCCGCCTGGCCGGACGCGAGTACGTCGCCGGCGACGCCCTGAGCATCGCCGACTTCGCCTGCCATCCCTGGGCGCATGCGCATGCCTGGCATTACATCGACCTGGCCGACTACCCGCAGGTGCGGCGCTGGCACGATGCCCTCGCCGCCCGCCCCGCGTTCCAACGCGCCTACGCCTTGGAACAGACCTATCGACCGTCTCGCGAAATGACCGACGAGATGCGCAAACACCTGTTCGGAACCCCGGCCCGCACCGCATGAACACTCCCATCGTCCGCGGCCTCGCCGCCTGTCTTCTGATCGCCATGTCGCTCACCGCTCCCGTCCTTGCCCAGACCGCGCCCGAAAAACTCACCCTGGAAGCGCTGGCCGGCGACGCGCCGCTGTCCGGGCCCAGCCTGACCAAGCCGCGCATCGCGCCCGACGGCAGCCGCGTCGGCTTCCTGCGCGGCAAGCAGCGCGACAAGAACCGCCTGGATCTGTGGGCCTACGACATCGCCAGCGGCAAATCGACCCTGCTGGTCGATTCCGACGACGTGCTGCCCGGTGCGGAAGTGCTCAGCGACGCCGAGAAGGCGCGCCGCGAGCGCCAGCGCATCGCCGCGCTGTCGGGCATCGTCGATTACCAGTGGTCGCCGGACGGCAAGACCCTGCTGTTCCCGCTCGGCGGCGAGCTCTACCTCTACGACCTGACGAAAACCGGCAAGGCCGCGGTGCGCAAGCTCACCCGCGGCGAAGGCTTCGCCACCGATCCCAAGCTGTCGCCCAAGGGCGGCTACGTCAGCTTCGTGCGCGATCGCAATCTTTGGGTGATCGACCTGGCCGACGGCAAGGCGACCCAGCTCACCTCCGACGGCAGCGACACCATCGGCAACGGCATCGCCGAGTTCGTCGCCGACGAGGAAATGGACCGCCACACCGGTTACTGGTGGGCGCCGGACGATTCGGCCATCGCTTATGCGCGCATCGACGAAAGCCCGGTGCCGGTGCAGAAGCGCTACGAGGTCTACCCCGACCGCACCGACGTGGTCGAGCAGCGCTATCCCGCCGCCGGCGACCGCAACGTGCTGATCCAGCTCGGCGTGATCGCGCCCAAGGGCGGCCAGCCGCGCTGGATCGACCTGGGCAAGAACCCCGACATCTACCTGGCCCGCGTCGACTGGCGCGATCCGCAGCACCTGACGTTCCAGCGCCAGTCGCGCGACCAGCACCTGCTGGAACTGATCGAGGCCGACCTGGACAGCGGCGCGCAGCGCGTGCTGGTGACCGAACGCGCCAAGACCTGGGTGCCGCTCAACAACGACCTGCACTTCCTCAAGGACGGCCGCATCCTGTGGAACAGCGAGCGCAGCGGCTACGAGCACCTGTACCTGCTGTCCGCCGACGGCAAGCAGGCCACGCCGCTGACCTCCGGCGACTGGCCGGTGGACAGCGTGCTGGCGGTGGACGAGGACGCCGGCCAGGTCTACTTCGCCGCCGGCAAGGACTCGCCGCTGGACGTGCAGATCTACCGCGTGCCGCTGGCCGGCGGCGCGATCGAACGCCTGTCCAAGACCGACGGCATCCACGGCGCCAGCTTCGCGCGCAACGCCAGCGTCTATGTCGACAACTGGTCCAACCCGGCCACGCCGCCGCAGTTGGAGCTGTACCGCAACGACGGCAGCCGCATCGCCGCGCTGATCGACAACGATCCCGCCGACGCCCAGCACCCGTACGCGCGCTATCGCCAGGCGCATCGCCCGATCGAGTTCGGCACCCTCACCGCCGCCGACGGCAAGACGACGCTGCAGTACAGCGTGATCAAGCCGTCCGGGTTCGACCCTGCGAAGCGCTATCCGGTGGTGGTCAACGTCTATGGCGGCCCGGCCTCGCAGACCGTCAAGCGCAGCTGGGCGCCGGACTTCAACCAGTACCTGGCCCAGCACGGCTATGTGGTGTTCTCGATCGACAACCGCGGCACCCCGCGCCGCGGCGCGGCCTTCGGCGGCGCGCTGTACGGCAAGCAGGGCACGGTGGAAGTGGCCGACCAGCTCAAAGGCGTGGCCTGGCTGAAGTCGCAGCCCTGGGTGGACGGCGCACGCATCGGCGTTTACGGCTGGTCCAACGGCGGCTACATGACCCTGATGCTGCTGGCCCAGGCCAGCGACGCCTACGCCTGCGGCGTGGCCGGCGCGCCGGTCACCGATTGGGCGCTGTACGACAGCCACTACACCGAGCGCTACATGAACCTGCCGGACCGCAACGTCGCCGGCTACCGCGACGCGCGCGTGCTCGAACACATCGACGGCCTGAAGTCCAAGCTGCTGCTGATCCACGGCATGGCCGACGACAACGTGCTGTTCACCAACTCCACGGTGCTGATGAGCGCCTTGCAGCAGCGCGGCCAGCCGTTCGAGCTGATGACCTACCCCGGCGCCAAGCACGGCCTCAAGGGCAAGGACAATCTGCATCGGCTGCGCATCACCGAGGACTTCTTCGCGCGCTGCCTGAAGCCGTGAGGTCCAGCCTGCGCGCGGCGCGGCCCCTGACGCTGGCGGCGGCGCTGGCGGCTGCCGCCGCTCAGGCCGCACCGCCGGCCCCTGCACCGGCGCTGGCGGCGACCGAAACGCAGGCGCGCGCGCTGATCCAGGCGCGCCTCGTGGCGTCGCCGTACAAGATGTCCGAGCGAGCGCGCAACGGCCGCATCCGCTACATGCTGGCGTTCGAGCCCGCGATGGTCTGGCCGTGGCCGGCCACCGGCGAACAGCGCGTGCGGCTACGCGACGCCAGCGCTTCGTCGGCGCAGATCGACATCTGCGCCGACTGCGGCGACGAAGCCGCGCCCGATGCCGCGCAGTTGCGCCACTACCGCGGCGCCAATGCCTGGATCGACAGCGACGAGCGCAGCGTGCGCGCGTTCGCGCGTGCGCATGCGCGCGGCAACGGCGTGGAGCGGCGCATGCAGTCGCTGGTGCAGGCCGTGCAGCAGCACATGAACGGGCCGATCAGCTACCGCGAATACCTCAGCGCCTCGCAGGCGCTGGCCGCGCGCGGCGGCGACTGCACCGAGTTCGCGCTGCTGCTGGCGGCACTGGGCCGCGCGCAAGGCATTCCCACGCGCATCGCCTATGGCGTTGCCTATTCCAGCCGCTTCGTCGGCCAGAGCCACGTGTTCGGTCCGCACGTCTGGGTGCAGGCCTGGAACGGCCAGCGCTGGCTCAGCTACGACGCCGGCCTGGGCCGCTTCGACAGCGGCCACATCGCACTGCGCATCGGCGACGGCCTGCCGCAGGACAGCGCCGGCGTGATGGCGGCGATCGGCCGGCTGAAGGTGGTCGAAGCGACCGGGGTGACCGGCGATGCGCGCTGAGCTTCTCGCCTAGCGCGTGCCGTGCTCGGACGTGTCGCCGTTGGCATGCGCCAGCGCAGGAGCGGCGTCCAGGTCGGCGGCATCGCGCATCGGCAGGTCGGGGAGATCGCTGTCGTCGACCCACTGCGCATCGCGCGGGTCGCTGACGCCGCCGCCGACGACTTCGATGAGGTCCAGCTTGCTCGCCTCGTCGCACTCTTCGGGCTTCGCCTCCGGCAATAGCGGCGCGATCGCGAACGGAGACACCGCGGGCTCGGCCGCTGCCGGCGTCAGCAAAGCCGGCGGGTCGGCGGCGAATGCGCCGCCCGAGACCAGGGTGGCGGCGATGGCGATGCCGAAACCCGCGCCGCGACGCGTCGGTGCCGGACGCGGCACCCGGTAGGACACGCAGATCGGGCCGGACGCGGCCTGCAGCAGCGCGCGGCGCTCGGACTCGCTCAAGCCGTCCAGCGCATGCACCTGCGTGCTGCAGCGGCCGCAGTAGCCGTCGATGCGACGCAGTTCGTCGACACCTAGCGGACAAGGCTGATCGATCTTGGGAACCAGGGCCATGGCGGACTCTCCTGCAGGACGGGTTACAGGTGGCTAACGGTCAGCGCCGGGCAATGGGGTTATCCGTAGAGGCGTCTGTGGAGGCGGCCGCCTCGTCCAGCGTCGCCGCATCGCGCATCGGCAGGTCGGGCAGCTCGCTGTCGTCGACCCACTGCGCGTCGTGCGGGTCGCTGACGCCGCCAAGCACGATGCGCTCCAGCTTCTCGTCCTCGCAGTCCTGCGACGGCGCCGGTGCGGCCAGCAAGGGCGCGGGCGCGACCGGCGAGGCCTGCTCGCCGGTCGCTGCGGGCAGCAAGTCCGGCGGATCGGAGGCGAAGGCGCCGCCGGACACCAGCGTCGCCGCGATCGCGAGACCGAAACCCGCGCCACGCCGCATCGCACGCGGGTGCTCGGACCGGTACGACACGCAGATAGGACCATCGGCGGCGGCCAGCAAGGCGCGCCTGTCGCTGTCGCTCATCGCGTCCAGCCGGTGCACGTGTTTGTCGCAGCGCGTGCAGTGGCCATCGAGCCGGCGCTGTTCGTCGACGCCCAGCGGGCACGGCGTGTCGATCTTCGGAACCTGAGCCATGTCGCCCCCTTTTGAGGCGTTTTACCACGGCCCGGCGCAACCGGCACGCCGCGCCTTGGCGCCGGCGCCGGGACTGCGGATACTGCGCGTATCGCCCCTGGAACTGCCCGCATGGCCGCCGTCCCGCCGCCCCTGCCCCAGCGCGACTGGGCGCAACGCAACCGTCTGTGGTTCCTGCCGCTGTTGGTGGTGCTGGGACTGGGCCTGATCGTGGGCCTGGTGCTCGGGGTGTTCTCGACGGTCCGCAACCAGATGACCTCGCATCCGGCCTATGTCGAAGCCCTGGCGCGAGCGCGCAAGGATCCCAAGGTGATCGCCGAACTGGGCCAGCCGATGGAGCCGGGCCTGCTCGTCATGGGCAGCGTCCAGCAGGACAGCGACGGCGGCCATGCTTTCCTGAGCATCCCGCTGATCGGCCCCAAGGCCGAAGCCAAGCTGTCGGTGATGGCGTTTGACTACGGCGAAGGCGACGGATGGGAATACACGACCATGGCGCTGCAACTGGCCGACGGCCGCGAAATCTCGTTGCTGACGACGCCGCCCTCGCTGCCCGACGACTCCGAGGACTCCGAGGAATCCCGCGCGCCGGGCTGCGACCGGCCCAAGGACGACGGCCTGGAGGCCTGATCGCCCGGACGTGACCTACGGCGCATGCCCGCGCCGCGCCCGGGGCCTATGGTCGGCGGACCTCACCACGGCCCTACCCCGCCCATGAAGACCCTCGCTCTTGCGATTTCCCTGGCGCTGCTCGCGCCGACGGCCGCGTTCGCCGCGCCGGCCGCCAAGCCCGCGGCCGGCGCGACCAAGCCCGCGCCGGCCTGGGTCACCCAAAGCAACGAATACGCACAGATCCTGCTCAAGGCGCAGGGCGAGTTCGCGCCGGAGCAGATGTCGTTCTTCGGCGTGCCCGGTTTCGACGAGCGCGTCGCCGACCTCAAGCCCGACAACAGCGCGCGCTTTCGCGCGACCATCGGCAAGGCGCGCGAGGAACTGCGCGGCAAGCTGATGTTGGAACGCAACGCCGACGTGCGCCAGGATCTGGAAATCATGATCGCCGCCGCCGATCAGAGCATCGCCGGCAGCGAACTCAACGAGCGCCTGACCCTGCCGTGGAACGACGCGCCGCAGATGGTGTTCCAGGGCATGCAGGGCCTGCTGTCCGACCAGACCCCGCCCGAGCGCCGCGCGCGCGCCTTGGCGCGCCTGAAGAACTACGTCGGCCAGGGCACGGACACCACCCCGATCACCGTGCTTGCGCGCCAGCGCTACGAAGAACGCGCCGGCGACGCGGCCAAGCTGCGCCCGACCAAACTCGAAGTCGAGCAAGCGCTGGGCAACGTCGAAACCTACGCCGCCGGCATCCGCAAGCTGTTCGAGAAGTACAAAATCGCCGGCGCCGAACCCGCGCTGGCGGCGATGGAACAGCAGTTCAAGGACTACGCGGCCTGGGCGCGCAGCACCGTGCTGCCGCAGGCGCGCACCGACAACCGCCTGCCGCCGGAGCTGTACGCGTTCGGCCTCAAGCAGTACGGCATCGACGTCGACCCGCAGCTGCTGATCCGCCGCGCCCAGGTCGAGTTCATGGAAACGCGCGCGGCGATGCGCCAGCTGGCGCCGCTGGTGGCGCAGGCCAAGGGCCTGACCGGCATCGACGGTCACGACTACGTCGCGGTGATCGGCGGACTAAAGAAGAACGCCATTCCTAACGATCAGCTGGAAGCGCGTTACCGCACCGTGATCGACGCGATCGACCCGATCATCCGCAAGGAGAAGATCGTCGACGTGCCGCAGCGCCCGATGGTGATGCGACTGGGCAGCGAGGCCGAGTCGGCCGCGCAGCCGGCGCCGCATTTCCTGCCGGCACCGCTGATCGGCAACACCGGCCAGCAGGGCCAGTTCGTGCTGCCGATCGCCGTGCCCAATCCCGACGGCAGCACCCTGCATTACGACGATTTCAACTTCGACTCGGTGGCGTGGACGCTGTCGGCGCACGAAGGCCGTCCGGGCCACGAGCTGCAGTTCACCGCCATGGTCGAGCGCGGCATCTCGCTGGCGCGCACCATGTTCGCGTTCAATTCGGTCAACGTCGAAGGCTGGGCGCTGTACGCCGAGGCCGAGATGGTCCCGTACGAGCCGCTGGACGGTCAGCTGATCGCCCTGCAGTTCCGCCTGATGCGCGCGGCGCGCGCGATGCTGGACCCCATGCTCAACCTGGGCCTGACCGACCGCGACAGCGCGGGCAAGGTGCTGCGCGAACAGGTCGGCCTGTCGCCGGCGATGACCAAGCAGGAACTCGACCGCTACACCTTCAACGCACCCGGCCAGGCCGGCAGCTACTTCTACGGCTACAGCCGCATCCTCGAGCTGCGCATGGAAACCGAGTTGGCGCTGGGCGACAAGTTCGACCGCCTGGCGTTCAACAACTTCCTGCTCGACCAGGGCCTGCTGCCGCCGGACCAGCTGGCCAAGGCGGTGCGCGAGAACTTCGTGCCGGCGCAGCGCAAGCGCTGAACCGTCGTTAGTCGGCAGGCCGCGGGAGTTCAGCTCCCGCGGCCTGTTCGTTTCAGGGCGCCGTGTTCGCGTCCGCCGGCGGCAGGATCCGTAAGCGCTCGGCCGCGGTGCGCGCATGTGTGGCCTTGCCGTACATCAGCTCCACCTGCGCCGGCGCGGCCAGGTAATCGCCGCCGTTGCCGGCCAGGGCGAAGTAATGCAACTCGTGATCGCCCGCCGGCAAGTACTCGGCGTAGAAGCGCGGGCTGCGCGCGTCGAGGCGGCGGGTGGTGAACCAGTAGCTGCCGGTATCGGACACGCGCTTGAGGTCCAGGCCGGCGACGCCGTTCAGGCTCAGATCGCTGGGCCGCAGACCGCCCGGCGCCTCGTCGGTGATCGCCACGAAGTGACGCGTCGCGCCGTTGTGCACGCGCAGGCTGACGCGCAGCCAATCGCCGGCACGGACCTCGGCCTGCGCCACCGGCACCCAACGCCCGCCGCGCAACACTGCGTAGCGACGCTCGATCGACAAGCCCGCCGCGCTGGCTTGGGCGCGCCGTGCGTCTTCGCGATAGACGACCTCGGCCAGATACGCCACGGGCGCCGTACCGGCCGCGCCCGGCGCAACCGTCAGGCTGCCCGCCGCTTTCTGCTGCGGCCGCCATTGCGCCTCGGTCTGGCCGGGAGCGAGCGTGAGCGTCGCGTGTTCCGTACCCAAGCCGACATCCGCCACGAACGTTTCGTTGGCGTTCGCGACCGCGTCGTCGCGCAGCGCCGCCAGACAGACGGCGCCGCTTTGCGTGTCCACATGCTGGCTGCCGCCCGCATACAGGTCGGTGAGCCCGGCGATCAACTCGCGCCGCATGCCCGCCGCCGCCAGCGCCGGATAGTCGCGCAGCAGATCGATCAGCGCGCATTGTTCGCGCAGGTTCGAGCTCATCCAGCGCTCGTAGTCGGCGCCTGTCGACAGCACGCGCGACGGCCCGCGTGCAGGCGCATGCGACAACACCTGGGCCAACCCGGCCTTGGCGCGATCGTCGCCGCTGCGCGCCAGGCCGCGCGTCAACGCCACTTGAGCCGGCAACGACAATTCGCTCCATCGCCGCCACAGCCCATCGCGCGCTGCCGCGTCGTCCATGCCGAGGGCGCCGGCCGCGAGCGCCCAGCGGTTCAGCGCTTCGCTTTGCTCGGACGTCGGCTTCTTCGCGGTGGACGGCTGGGACTGCGTTTTCAGGAACGCGAGCGCTTTGCGCCGCACCGGCGCGGGAACCGCATGCCCCAAGTCCTGCAGCAGTTGCAAGGCGTCGGCGCTGTAAGCGGTCAGGGCGACCTGCGGCTGATCGCGTGGATCGCGCCCGAAAGCGAACTGGTAACCCGCGCCGTCCTCGACGAAGTAGCGGAAGCCGCCGTCGTCGTCCTGGAACACTGCGGCATTGTCCAGCGCTTCGCGCACGACGGCTTTCGCCTCCGGCCAGTGCGCGGCGCCGTCGCGCTGCAACGCCAATGCCGCGGCGACCGCGCGGCTAAGGATCTGCTCCCAGCAGCGATGCGGATAGTCGCGCAGATCGGCCGTCCAACGATCCAGCAGGGCGCCGCTGCCGCGCTGCAGGCTCAGTTGCAGGCGCGATTCCAGCGCGCCGTCGGGCAAAGTCGGTAGCGGCAGATCCAAGGCCTGCCCGTCCAGCCAGCCGGCCTGCCTGCGGCTGGCCTCGATCCAGGGCGATGCGACCTCGATGGGGGCGGCGACCGCATCGTGTCGCGCGCCGGCCTCGACCGCGGCGGTAGCCAGCACACTGCCGATCGCATCGGCCGACAGCTCGGCGGCGTAGCCCGTCTGCCCGCGCGACGACAATGCGAGCGTGCTGACGGCCTGCGTCGCCGCCGCGCCCTGAGTCTGCAACAAGGCGCGTACGGCGACGGGTGCCTCGTCGCTTTGACGCACGTTCGCCGCCAGACGTGCGCGGTCGCCGGGATACAGCCGCGCCGGCGCCTGCAGCCGCACTTCCAGCGGCAAGCCCACCTCCAGCGTGGCTTCGCTCATGTCGAAGTCCTCGTCGGCGCCGTTGTTCCAGACCACCGCGCGCCAGCGCGTCAGATTGTCCGGCAGCTTCAGTTCGATGCGACGGCTCTCGCCGGGCGCCAGACGCAAAGCGGGCATCCACTGCGCGGTATCGGCGAACTGCGTGCGCACGCGCGCCAACGCCTGCAACCCGCTCGGGGTATCGCGCGGCCGCGTGGCCGCGTCGAGCCGTCCAGTGCCGGCACTGAAGATGTCCTTCAACGCGATCCGCGAACCGGTGACCTCGATGCGATCCAACGAGGTATTTTCCTCAGACACATCGGCCCGTTTGACCCTCGACCCGACCACTTCGACGCGTTCCAGTATCGGCGTGTCGGCGTCGGCCGCCGTGCTCGGCCACGGCAGATGCATGCGCCAGGGACCGCTGAGCCAGGACCGGAAGGAGATGTCGAACAGCCCGTTGCCGTAACGCGGCGTGTCGGCGCTCAGCCATTGCTTGCCCTGCGGGTCGAACAGCGCCCACTCCTCGCCCGCGAGGGCGCGCACGGCATCGTCCAGCACCGTTACCGTCACCTCGCGCGTCTGCGCGGAGCGGTTGTGCAAGATCAATCCGACCGAGTCGCCGGGCCGCGCGGATGCCGCATCGAAGCGGGGCTCCACCGCCGCGGCGCGCGGCGCGACGCGCGGCAGCTCGATGCGCAGATCGGTCTCGCTGCGCGCGGGCGGCGTTCGGAAGCCATCCGCATCGACCGCCTTTTCGGCGATGTCGGCATCCAACACATAGGCCTGCAGGTCGACGTTTCTGCCCGGCTCGTCGCCCAGCTCGATGTCGAAGCTTTGCACCGGCTCGCTCATGGTCGCGACCCGATGCGCGAGCATGCGGTCGCCGTCACGCGACACCAGCAGAACGCGCGCTTTGGCGTAGGGCTGCGAGAGTTGAACCGTGACCTTGGTAGCGCCCGGCGCGGGAGTCCGCTCCAATCGTAAGGCCGGCTCCTTAACGGCTTCGGCGGTAGCGCGCGGGCCGTCCCACAGGTAGCGCGAGATCGTCGCTGGCGCGGCGGTGCCGCTGCGCGCGACCAACCGATACTCGCCCGGCTCGGCGCGCGGAAAGTCGCAGGGCGCCGGCCGACGGGCGATCAGGACGCAACGCTGCAACACCTTCGTGGCATCGTCGACGTGATGCACCTCCACTTCGACCGGTGCATCGGCGATCTCGTGCCCTTCGGCATCGATCACGACGGCGTCCAGTTGCAGCGGTTTGTCCCGGTCGATGGACCATGCGGGATCGGTGCGCAAGCCGACGTATCGCTCGTAACCGGCATAGCGGGCCTGCACCGCGTTGCTGGTCGTGCCCTCGCGTTCGCTGGGCGTTACCGAAACGGTCACTTGCAAGCGGCCGAACGCCGGAAGCTGGTCCTGCTCCGGGTCTGAGAGCTTGAAGGCCACCGGCAGGCTGAGGCGCCGGTGTCCTTCGCGATCGGTGCGCAGCGGCTCGTCCTCGTTCCGCAGCCGAATACCTTCGCTCGCCGCGTCCGTGTTGACGTCGACGAAGCCGTAATCGCCGTATTGCGGATACGCCGTTTCCAGCGGCAGTCCGGTGAGCATGCCGCTCACATCGGAGATGCGCGCGTCCGCGGCCGCGCCGCCCGAGTAGTAGCCGGCGCTGAGCTCGATCTCGAAACGGTCGCCCGCGCGCAACAGCCGATCCTGCGCGTTGGCCTGCGCCCACAGATCCTGGCCGCGGTAAGTACCGACGAAGAAGCAGCTGCCCTCGGTGTCGCCGTCAGCCCCGACGCCGATGCAGTAGCGATTGTCCGGCAAGTGCTCCGGCAGCTTCAGTTCGCCCTGGAAGGCGCCGCTTTCGTCGGCGACGGCGTCCCAGGCCTGTATCGTCTTGCCCCAGGATTCGATCAGCTGCAGACGCTGCGGCAGATCGCGCGGTGCGTCCTTCAGGCGCGTTCCATGCAGCTCGCGTCGCCAGAGCCGGTAGCGCACGGTCTCGCCCGCGCGATACAACGGCTTGTCGGCCACGCCCCAAAGTTTGCGCTCGTAGCCCTTGCCCAGCTTGAACTGCCAATCGTTGCTCTGGCCCAGCGCCAGCACGGCGCGCGCTTCGCGCCGGCCGCCTCCGTTCGTCGCGCGCAGCCACCAGTGGGCCTGGTAGGCATTGTGGCTAATCCGTTCCGGCAGCTTCACGTCGCCGGGCAGGCGCAGCACGACCGTACCGTCCGCGGCGGTGGTACCGCTGGCCACCACGCGAGGTGTGCCGGCATCGCTATCGCGCAGCAGCAGTTCAACCGAGGCGCCCGCCACTGCGCCGCCGCCGTTCCAATCGCTGGCCCAGGCCAGCACCTGCCGGCGGCCGGCCACTGCGAACAGATCGAACGCCGGCGCCGCGAACTGCAGCGCCTCGCCCTGCGGCAATCGCCATTCCAACCAGCCGCCCTTGGCGAGCGTGCTGGCGGCGGCGCGCGGTATCGCAATCTCGGTCGGCACGTTGGCGGCGCTCGCGGACAACGACGACGGTGCGTTCCAGGCGCGATCCGACAAGCCGGTTATCTCGGTTTCGAGGCGTCTGACATTGACCGCACTCAACAAAGCGGGAGGCCGGTGGCCGTCGGCGATCAAGCCTTTCGCATGAGGCGCCTGCAACGAAGGCCGATAGTCGAGCAGGCGAATGCGCAGATCGACCGGCGCGACCGCGCTGCCGCCGCGCGCGGACCGCAAGCTGTCGTCCAAGGCCAGGCGCCGCTCGACGTTGGGCGCATCGATGCTGAGCTCCCAGGCCTGGCTGGGCGCCTGCTGGGGACGATGCTTATCCGCGCCGAACAGCGGTTCTTCGTAACGGCCGATATCGGCGGGCTGGCCATGCAACTTCACGTCCGGCGCCTGCTTGGCCGCCCATGCGGTCGCGCCGGTGTGCAAACGGTGCGAGAACACCAGCCGTATCGGCTCGCCGGGCAGGCAGTCGATGGCCAGCGCGCCTGCGACCGGAGCAAGGGCATGACGTCCGTCGCGGTCGTTGCAAACGACACCGCGCAAGCGGAACGGTTCGTTGATGACGACATCGACGAGCGGACCGGAGCCGGTACCGCGCAGCGGCCCTTCCGTACTGCGCAGGCCGGCCTGATGCGACAGGACCACGCGTGCGTCGGCTTGAGTGATCGATGTCAGTTCCAGTTCGAAACGCGCGCCGGTGTCCCACTCGCCGCGGCGGGGAAGGCGCTTCAGTGGCGGGAGCGGCACGTCGCGTCCGTTGACGCTCAAGCGCAGTACTTCGGCGACGTGTTGCGCGTCGGTCTGACCGTCGGCGTCCAACTCGATCGTGGCGACGCCGTTCTTCCAGGCGCCGACCTGGCCCGACAGCGTCGGCCGCTCGTATTCCACCTTCGTCGTCGACGCGGGCACGGCCACGCCTTCCAGCGTATGTAGGCCGGCCGCCAGGCGCACCGTGTATTCGGTGGCTCTGCTGGGCTGGCGATCGCCGGCGAAACTGCAGACGATCGCCAGATCGTCGCGCCAGGCGCAACGCAGCGGCAGCGCGGGTTCGGTCCTGACCTGACCGTCGTCGATGCCGTTGTCCCAGATCCGCATCGGCCGATCGAACTCGACCACCAGCTCCCGGGGACTGAGGCCGGCCTCGATGGCGACCGCGCGCACGCGATCCTGCGCCGCCGACGTCGAGCCATCCGCAACGCCGGCCATCTCCTGCGCCGGTGCCGCCAGCGCGAACGCGCACAGCGCTGCCGTCAGCCATCCCCTGCCACTGTTGCGCATCCGCATGATCGTCCCCCGAACCCAGCCCGCATCATGTACAGCAACGCACGGACTTGCCAGCCGGGGTTAGCGAATGCCCCGGCTCAGTAGTTCAAGCTCCAGGTCAGCAGATTCGAAGCGATCGCGAACGCCGCGACCGCCACGCAGGCCAGCGCGATCGCGCTGGCACCGACGCGCCGCCAGACATCGCGTGGCGCGCGCCAGGCGCGGACCGCATCGGCGATCGCCAAGGCGGCGATCGGCAGCGACAGCAGGGTCAGCAGCTGCGCGAAGCGGATCCAGCCGTCCAGGCCGCCGTCGAGCTGGGCGACGTCGGCGTCGATGCGCGACAGCAACCACAACCAGGCTGCCGCCATCGCCAGGTTGCAGATCAGGCCCAGGCGCACCAGCAGGCGCCAGCGCCGCGCACGCGCGTCCAGCGCCAGGCGGCGGCCGTAGTGGCGGCGCACCAGCGCGGCCACCGGCCACAGCAGCAATGCCAGGGCATGCAGTGCCAGCGCGCCCAGCAGCAGCGGCAAGGACCAGCCCGCCGAGCGCCAGCCCGACACCGGCTGCAGCCACATCGCCGGCGGATGCATGTCGCTGGCGACCGCGACCACGTGGCCGCGATCGAGTTTCGCCGCCAGCAGCGCATCGCCGCCGACCTCGCGCCACACATAGGGCCGCACCTCGCGCCAACGGCGCGGCTTTCCGTCCGGCGCCAGCAGCGTCGACACCGACAGCGTGGCGTCGTCGTGCAACACGATCCGGCTCTGCGAGAGGTAACGCGTGATCGCCAGCACGCTGGTGAACACCGAGCGGCTGCTTTCGTAGCGGCCGACCAATTGCTGGCCATGCGCGCGCGCGCTGGTCAGCGTGGGCTCGACCGCGAACGCGCGCGGGTAGTAGCGCTGCTGGAAGCCGCGCACCACTTCGCGCCGCAGCGCGGCCGCGCTGGCGCCGGGGCCGTCCACCGACACGAACAGGCCGACCTGGGTTTGCGGATACAGGCGCAGGCTGCTTTGGAAGGCTTCGGTGGCGCCGTCGTGGCCCAGGGTGAGCGCGCCGCTGCGGTCGTCGCGTAAGAAGCCCAGGGCCATCGCGTTCAGCGCCGGCAGCGGACGGAACGCCGCCGAATGCATGCGCTGCGCGGTGTCCGGCCGCATCAGTTCGACTTCGCCCAGGCGGCCCTGGCCGAGTTGGGCGAGCATGAAGCGCGCCATATCTTCGGCAGTGGCCGACAGGCTGCCCGCGGGCGCGGGATTGACCAGCTCGAACGCGCGCGGCGGCGCGTCGCGGCCGTCGCGGTAAGCGGCGGCCATGTCCGCCGCCAGCGCCGCGGGCAAGGGCTGGCGGAAACTGGAACGGTGCATCCCCAAGGGGCGCAGCACCTGCGCTTCGATGTAGTCCTCGAAGCGCTGCCGGGTCACGCGCTCGACCACATAACCGGCCAGCGCGGCGCCGTAATTGGAATAGGCCGGCACCTCGCCGGGCGCGAACACGCGCTCGGGCTGGACGGACTTGAGATAGCTCGCGTTGGAACGCAGGGCGCGCGCGTCGGCCGCGAACAGATGCTTCAGCGATTCCTCGAAGCCGGCGGTGTGCGTCATCAGCTGGCGCATCGTGACCGGCCGGCCGCGGTAGGGCGCGACCTTGAAGTCCAGGTAACGGTTGATGTCGGCGTCCAGGTCGATGCGGCCGCGCTCGACCTGCTGCATCACCGCGGTCCAGGTGAACAGCTTGGACACCGAGCCCGGACGGAACAGCGTGCGCGCGGGATCGACCGGGCGGCGGCGCGCGACGTCGGCGTAGCCGTAGCCCTTGCTCAGCAGCACGCCGCCGTCCTTGACCACGACCAGGGTGACGCCGGCCACGTCGCTGCGCGCGAGCGCGGGACCGATCAGGCCATCGAAATAGGCCAGCGCATCGGCGGCGCCGAGTTGCGGCGCGGCGTCGGCCTGCAGCGCGATCGCGGCGCCGGCGGGCGAGTCGATCTGAGTCAGCGCATCGGGCAGCGGCAGCGGCAGGGCCGGATCGACGAAGGCGTCGGGCAGCGCATCCGCGGCCGGGTCGACGACCGGATCGGCGGTGACGGCCAGCGGCGCGACGGCGCCGTCGGCGGCGACGGGATCGGTCGTGGTGGGGGCGGGAACCTCGGCGGTCGGGCTGCTGCGGCTGGGCGCGACGCCGGGGCGCGGGGTCTCCTGCTCGAACACCACCGCGGCCGGATCGGCGGCGGCGGGGACGGGTTCGACCGGGGCGACGGGCGCCTGAACCACCGGCGCCGCCGTGGGCGGAGCCGCGGCTTGCGGCGCGGCCGCGAGCGGCGCCGCAACCAGCGCCAGCACCAGGCAGCCCAGGCCGATCCGGCCCCGGAGCGCATTCATCGACTTAGGCACCACGGCGACTCCCCTTTGCATCCGACGCGGCCGGCGGCGGCGCTACATCCTAAGCGGCATGGCCGCCGCGCCCTGCGCGCGCGGGCATTTTAGCGCTAACGACAAATTTCTCGCATTGGGCTATTTTGGTGATCGCTTGGCAGCACTCTCGTGTTGGCCCTAAAGTTCGCCCATGACCTCCAATACACGCGCAGTACGCAGCAAACGCGGCCCGCAAGGCGGCGTTTCCGGTACCGCATCGCAGCCCGGCGACACCCTGCGCGCACTGCGCACCCAGCGCGGCTGGACGCTGTCCGAACTCAGCGATCGCACCGGCCTGCCGATCTCGACCCTGTCCAAGGTCGAGAACAACCGCATGTCGCTGACCTACGACAAGCTCACCCGCATCAGCCGCGGCCTGGAGGTCGATATCGCCGACCTGTTCGGGCCCGCGGCGCAGTCGTCCGCGCCGGCGCAGGTGCCGACCGGGCGCCGCAGCATCACCCGCGCCAATCAGGGTTTCGCGATCGAAACCGACAACTACGGCCAGTATTTTCCGGCCGCCGAGCTGCGCCAGAAGCGTTTCACGCCGATCGTGGCCGAGGTGCGCGCGCGCTCGCTGCAGGAATTCGGCGATCTGGTCCGCCACCCGGGCGAAGAGTTCGCACTGGTGCTGGAAGGTTCGCTGGAGCTGCACACCGATCTGTACGCGCCCGCGCGTCTGGAGGTCGGCGATTCGATCTACTTCGACAGCAACATGGGCCACGCCTACATCGCGATCGGCGATGCGCGTTGCCGCGTGCTGTCGGTGTGCACCGAGCCGGAGCCGCCGGAGAACCTGCGCGCCGGCTTCCGCAGTGCCACCGCCGCGACGAGCGCCGCCGCCAACGGCAGCCGGACCGCGCCGATTCGCCGCCGCGCCGCGGGCTGATCGCCTCGCGGCGCACGCAAGCCGTTGCCGCGCACCCACCACCGTGTCCTGGCGCCCCGAAAGCGCCGGCCGACGGGCCTCGGGCGCCCCTAAGCGCGATCGCTTTCCCGAACGGAAAACACGCTCCGGGTCGTAAACCGACGCCGCCGCCACCCTACCTGCCGCCGCGCCAACCGCTCGTTGCGGCTCAGGTCACCCGCGACAGCATGCGGCGATGGCCGATCAGGCGCGCCCAGCGCGCGCCGATGTCGCTCATGCACACGTAGGCGGCCTCGCCGGCCAGGCGCAGCAGCATGCGCGGGCTCAGCTGCAGGCGCGGTTCGGCCGCGCACAGCTCCCAGTCGAAGCCCAGCTGGCGCGCGAACAAGGCGCAGCGCGCCAGGTGATAGCGGCTGCTGAGCAAGGTCACGCGCGAGCGCATGCCCTCGCCCAGCAGATGGCGCGCGTTGCGCAGGTTCTGCAGGGTGTCGCGCGATTCGGCTTCCAGGCGCCAGGGCGTGTCCGGCGACAGGCCGCGCGCGAGCAGGCCGCCGCGCGCGACTTCGGCCTCGCTCAGATCGTCGGCCGCGCCGCCGCCCAGCAGCACCACGCTGGCCGGCGGGCGCTCGCGCCACAGCGAGACCGCGCGGTCCAGGCGCGCTTCGAAATCGCGATCGATATGCCCGCGCGGCGCGTGCTTGCCGAACAGCAGTACGCATTCGCCGCGCTCGGGCTGGCAGGGCGCGTTGCGCGCCACCCGCAGCACGTGCACGAAGTAGCCGACATAGACCAGACCGGCGCTGAGCGCGCAGACCGCCGTGGCCACCGCGCAGGCATGCAGCACGTCGCGGTCGCCGAACAGGGCCAGGCGGTGGGCGGTACGGCTGGACATGCGCGATGCGGCTGCGGGACGGCGGCGGGATGCGCAGTCTACGCCTGCGGCCGCCGCCGCACGCGTGCAGACGCGCCGTCCCGCCTGAACGCGCGCCGGCGCGAGCCGCGTGCCGCGCTGGCTATACTCCGGCCTCGTATCGCCTGGAGTTCCGCGTGTCGCTAGAGCCGTCGCCGCCCCCGCCCATGCCCGCACTGGCGATTCGCGCCTACACCGCGACCACCGCGCTGGGGCGCGGTCGCGAAGCCCAGGCCCGGGCCCTGCGCGAGCGTCGCGGCGGATTGCGCCGCAACGACTTCGGCGCCGACCCGCTGGATTGCTGGATCGGCCGCGTCGACGGCCTGGAAACGGCCGCGCTGCCGGATGAATTCGCGGTGTGGGAATGCCGCAACAACCGCCTGGCCTGGCTGGCGTTGAACCAGGACGGCCTGCGCGAGACCCTGGCTGAACTGATCGCGCGCCGCGGCGCCGAGCGCGTGGCCCTGGTGCTGGGCACCTCGACGGCCAGCATCGGCGCCACCGAAGAAGCCTATGCGCGCTTGCACGATGGCCGCTTCCCGGCCGACCTGGACCGGCCGCAGGTGCACCAGCCGCATTCGCTGGGCGGCTTCGTGCAGGCCGCGACCGGGCTGCGCGGGCCCTGCGTGACCGTGGCCACCGCCTGCTCGTCCAGCGCCAAGGTGTTCGCGCAGGCCGCGCGCCTGATCGCGTCGGGCTACGCCGATGCGGCCCTGGTCGGCGGCGTCGACACCTTGTGCGGCAGCGTGCTGTTCGGTTTCAACTCGCTGCAGCTGGTGACCGACGAGCCGTGCAAGCCGTTCGATGCCGGGCGCACCGGCCTGTCGCTGGGCGAAGCCGGCGGCTACGCCCTGATCGAACGCATCGACGGCGACGACGCCGGCGCCTTGCAACTGCGCGGCTACGGCGAATCCAGCGACGCCCACCACATGTCCGCGCCGCATCCGCAGGGGCTGGGCGCGCAGCTGGCGATGCGCGACGCGCTGTCGCGCGCCGGCATCGACGCCGGCGATGTCGGTTACCTCAACCTGCACGGCACCGCCACGCCGGCCAACGACCAGGCCGAGGCGATCGCGGTGGCCGCGCTGTTCCCCGACACGCTGCACGCCAGTTCGACCAAGGGCTGGACCGGCCACACCCTGGGCGCGGCCGGCATCGTCGAATCGACGATCGCGTTGCTGGCGCTGGAGCGCGGCGAGTTGCCCGGCACCCTCAACAGCGACACGCCCGACCCGGTCTGCGGCCCGCAGATCCGTTTCGCCAACGCCCAACGCGAGATCCGCTACGCGATGAACAATTCCTTCGGCTTCGGCGGCAACAATTGCTCGCTGGTGTTCGCGCGCGCATGACCGCGGTGTATATCGAGGGCATCGCCTACTGGAGCCGCGGCTTGCCGTCCTGGGAGGCCGCGCGCGCGCACGTCGCCGGCGCCGACGCCGCGACCGATGCGCCTCCCCGCCCGTCGCCGCAGCTGCTGCCCGCCAACGAGCGCCGGCGCGCGCCGGAAACCGTGGCGGTGGCGCTGGACGTCGCGCTGGCCGCTTGCCAGGCCGCCGATCGCGATCCGGCCGCACTGGCCAGCGTGTTCGCGTCCGCGCAGGGCGATCTGGGCATCACCGACTACATGTGCACCACGCTGGCCAGCGACCCGCGCGCGATCTCGCCGACGCGCTTCCATAACTCGGTGCACAACGCCGCCGCCGGCTACTGGACCATCGGCGCCGGCTGCATGCGCGCGGCGACCGCGATCAGCGCCGAACAGGCCAGCTTCGCGCAAGGCCTGATCGAGGCGATGGCGCAGCTGGCCGACGGCGCGTCAGCGGTGCTGCTGGTCGGCTACGACGGCGAATCGATCGGCGCGCTGAGCACGGTCACCGCCAGCGCGGGCCTGCTCGGCGGCGCGCTGGTGCTGTCGCGCACGCCGCGCGCCGGCGCAGTGCGGCTGAGCGCGCAGCTGCACGATGGCGTCGCCGACGCCGGCGGCGTGCTCACCGCGCGCGCGCAGGGCAATGCGATGGCGTCGATGGCGCCCTTGTTCGACGTCCTGGCCGAAGGCGGCGCGCGGGTGCGCCTGAACGCCGGTGCCGGGCGCGTGCTGGCGCTGGAGCTGGCGTATGACTGATTCCGCGCGCCTCGAACGCGACCAGGTCGCGGTGGTGATCCCCGCGCTCAACGAATCGCTGCGCATCCGCGAGACCGTCACCGGCGCGCTCGCGCATTGCCCCAACGTGATCGTGATCGACGACGGTTCCGACGACGGCACCGCGCAATGCATCGCCGACCTGCCGGTGACGGTGCTGCGGCACGAACGCCGCATGGGCAAGGGCGCCAGCCTGCGCGACGGTTTCCGCGAAGCGCTGCGGCGCGGCTATGCCGGCGTGCTGACCATGGACGGCGACGGCCAGCACGACCCGGCCGACCTGCCGCGCCTGCTGGCCAGCGCGCAGCGCCATCCCGGCTGCATCGTGATCGGCGCGCGCCTGCGCAAGCGCGCGTCGGCGCCGACCTACCGGCGCCTGGCCAACGAATTCGGCGACTGGGGCATCGGCTGGGGCTGCGGCTACCGCATCGCCGACAGCCAGAGCGGGCAGCGCTACTACCCGGCCGCGGTGTGCGCGCTGCAGGACGTGCCCGGCGAGGACTTCGTGTTCGAGGCGCAGATCCTGATCTCGGCCGCGCGCCGGCTCGGCCTGGGCGTGGTCTCGGTGCCGATCGAATCGCGCTACCAGCAGGCCGACGCCGCGGTGCAGTTCCGCAAGAGCCATTTCCGTCCCTTGCGCGACCTCTACCGCATCACTTCGCACGTGGTGTCGCAGGTATGGGGCTACGGCCAGGTGGTGCGCGAGTACAAGCGCACGCGCGCGGCCTTGCCGGTGATCGACGACCCCAGCGGCGAGTTCACGCGCGCTGCCCCGCGCGATCTGCCCGCCGAGCCGCGCTGAATCCGCCTCACGCGTGCGGCGCGATCGCCTCGCGTCCGTGTTGAACGCGCACGGCCCGATGGCGCCGAGGGTATGAAGGCGCCGCCACGGCGACGGCCTTTCTGCTGAACCTGTTCGGCGGGCGCACGGCGTTCGCCGATGCGCCCGACGGCGCGCGCTCGAGCGTCAGTTACCGCGCGGCGGTGCGGGCGGTGCCGGCGGCACGGACGCGGCCGGCACGGCGTCCGGCGGCGGCGGATTGGCCATCCAGATCGCGATGCCGTGCGCGTACTTCTGCCGCGGCGTGATGTCGATGCCGACGCCGCCGGAGCTGAAACTGCGGCCGCCGTAACGGCCGCCGCCGGCGCCGACGGTCATGCCGCCACCGCCGTAACCGTCCTCGGTGCCCTGGAACAGCACGCCGTTGGCGCCGAGCTTGGCGGCCTCGTTGCGCAGCTTGGCGATCACCGAGTTCATCTTGTTCTGCTCGCCGTAGGTGAACGAACCGCTGTTGCTCTGGAGCATGGCGATCTGCTCGTAACCGCCGGCGGGCGGAGTGAAGTACACCCGTACCGTGGCGGGGTCGACCGGCGGCCGCGGCGAGCCAACCAGGACGTGCGAGCTGGCGCACGCGGCCAGCAACGGCAGCAGCAAGATCAGAAGGTAACGACGCATGGCAGGACTCCGCTGCGGTGGTGGCTGCATGCTACCGCCGCCCCGGCCGCACCGCCTGACCGAGCGCCGAACGGGCGCGCCCGCCCGACGGAAGGCCGCGCACGCGCGCCTAACCCATGCCGCCGTTGACGCCGATCACCTGGCCGGTGACGTAGCTGGCGCCGTCCGAGCACAGGAACGCGACCAGCGCGGCCACCTCGTCCGGCCGCCCGGCGCGACCGGCCGGCACCAGCTGGCGCACGGTCTCGGGCGGGAAGGTGTCGGCGGTCATGCGGCTTTCGATCACGCCCGGCGCGACCACGTTGACGGTGATGCCGCGCGAGGCCATTTCGCGCGCCAGCGACATCGAGGCGCCGTGCAGGCCGGCCTTGGCCGCGGCGTAGTTGGTCTGGCCGCGATTGCCCAGCACCGCGGCGATCGAGGACACGCTGACGATGCGGCCCCAGCGCGTGCGCGCCATCGGCAGCAACAGCGGTTGGGTGACGTGGAAGAAGCCGTGCAGCGAGATGTCGATCACGCGCTTCCATTGTTCGTCCGTCATGCCGGCCATCGGCGCGTCGTCGTGCGCGCCGGCGTTGTTGACCACAACCTGGATCGGGCCGTCGGCCAACACGGCTTCCAGCGCCTCGCGCGTGGCCTCGCCGTCGGCGACGTCGAAGGCCAACGCCTGGGCGCTGCCGCCGGCTTCGCGGATCGCCGCCACCGTGGCCTGCGCACGCGCCAGGTTGGCGTTGGCGTGAACGAGCACGTGCAGGCCGTCGGCGGCCAGGCGCGCGCAGATCGCCGCGCCCAGATCGCCGCTGCCGCCGGTGACCAGGGCGCGACGGGCGGTGGAGGACGGCTGGCTCATGCGCTGGACTCGCGGCGGGACGGACCCGAATTGTCCCCGCCCGGCGCCCGCAGCGGAAGCCAGCAACACCTTCATCGAAGCGCCGGTGCGCGCGAGCCGCGACATGCGGGGCCGCGCCGGCGCCGTTCAGTACGGCGAGAAGCCTGGCGGGTACGGGGGTTCGCCATCGTTGCCGTAGGTGTTGGAGGTCCGCACCAGGGACTGAGTGACGATCGCGCCGCTGGCGTCGCAGGCCAGGGTCTGGATGGCCTGCCACACCGCCCAGTCCTCGCCGTCGCCGTCCAGCACCACCACCCAGAACTGCAGCGTGCGCTGCGCGCCCGGCTCCATGCGTATCGACGGCGGGTCGACGAAGTTGATCGTGACCGCACCGTCGTCGGCATTGGTAGCCTCCCAGTTGTCGAACACGCTCGACTGCCCACCCACCAACGCGAACATGTCGGTCCAGGTGTCGGGCTCCATGCCAGCCACGTAGGGCCGGTCGGTGCACTCGAGCCAGTTCAGACGCGCGCCGTAGCGCTCAGGCAGTGTGATGCGCAGGTTGAAGGTCTGGCCGAACTGGCCGTCGGCCTGATACGGCTGCACACTGGTCAGCTGGAACTCCATGGTCATGGCCTTGCTCCGGTAGGCGGCCGCGCGTGAGCGCGCGACACCTATCTGGAACGCGACGCCATCGGCGCCGTGAAGCTCAGTCCGGGCGCAGCATCACCGCGGCGCGGCCGGACGCCAGCAACACGCCCTGGTGATGCAGGGCGAACTCGTACTGCCAGCTGTCGCCGGCGTCGATGAGCTTGCGCGCCCGCGCTTGGATCGCGCCGGGCAGGTCGTCGATGCGCGCCAGGTGCAATTCGACGCCGCGCAGCGCCACCAGCAGGCCCGGACGCGCGGCCTCCCCGGCCGCTTGCGCGAGCAGGCCGCCGTGCACCGCCATCGCCTGCGCGCCGTATTCGCACAGGTGCACCGCGCGTAGTCGCCCGTCGCTGCGCAACGGATGCGCGGGGTCGCGGTGGCCGTGGCCGCGCAGCGCGATGCTGTCCGCATCCCAGTCCAACACCTCTTCCCACAGGCACATCAGGCCCTGGTGCGGGATCAGCGCGGCGATGTCCTCACGCCGCCGCATCGTCGCCCTCGCGCATCGAAGCCGGCTCGCGCACGATCAACAGCGCCAGCACGAAATTGAACGCCACGCCCAGCGCCACCGTGGCGCCGATCGCGCGCAGCACCGGAATCGACGACGACGCCAGCAGCGCGAACACCAGCAGCGTGGTCAGGCTGCAGACGATCACCGCATGCAGGGTGCGCAGCTGCTCGGCGTAATCGTCGCCGGCATGATCGAAGAACAGCGCGTAGTCCAGGCCCAGGCCCGCCGCCAGGATCAGCGCGACCAGGTGGAACAGGTTGAGTTCGACGCCGAGCCCGCGCAGCACCGCCAGGATCAGCAGCGTGGTCAGCGCCATCGGCGCCAGCACGCGCAGCACGCGCCGCGGCGAACGCAGCGCGAACCACACCGTCGCCGCCAGCAGCACCGCCGCCAGGCCCAGCGCCAGCAGCACGCGTCCGCGGTAGGCGGCGACCAGCGATTCGGAAGCCTGCTTGAGGTCCAGCAATTGCGCGCCGTGGGCGCCGGCGACGCGCGCGACCGCGGCCGGATCCTCCAGCCCACTCAGCGACACCAGCGCGGTAGCGTGGCCGGGACGCTGCAGCAACAAACCGGCGACGCTGGCCGCCAGCGGCGTGCCGTCCAGGTCGGCCGGAATCAGCGGCGGGGCCTGGCGCGCGGCGGCGACGTCGGCGCCGAAACCGGCGAAGGCGTCGGCGCGGAACGGACTGTCGGCCACCGCCGTGGCCAGCGCCGCGTCCAGCGTGGCCGCGCCGGGCAGCTTGATCTGACGCGCGCGCTGGGTGGCCGCGCTGGGCAGGTAACGCGCGGCCAGGTCGTAGCCGCCGATCGCGCCTTGCGCGCGCAAACCTTGCAAGGCCGGCATCAACCGTTCCGACGCGCGCAGCGCGGCTTCGGCGTCACCAGCTTCCAGCGCGATCACGTAACGCACGTCGGGCGCGCCGAGTTCGCCGCGCAGCTGCGCGTCGCGCGCGAGCGCATCGGCGGGCACCGGCGTGAGCTTGGCCAGATCGTTCTGCCAGAACGGCCCCGGCGCCAGCCAGGTCACGCCCAGCGCGAGCGCGGCCAGCACCAGCATCGCCGGCGCGCGCAAACGCGGCAGGCGCGCCAGCGCCCGCCACGCGCGCGCCAGCGCGGCCGATCCGGCGGCGTCGCGCGGCGCGGGATCGATCAGCGCCGGCAACACGAAGCGCGTGGTCAGCGCGGCCGTGCCCAGGCCGACGATGGTGAACACCGCCAACTGCTGCAGGCCGTCCACCCCGGACACCATGAAGGTCAGGTAGGCGATGCAGGTCGAGGCCACGCCGGTGCCCAGCGTCGGCCACAGCGCGCGCGCGCTGGCCCAGGGCGACAGGCCCGGCCGCTGATGGCTGAACAGGTGGATCGGATAATCCTGCGCCACGCCGATCAGGGTGAAGCCGAACGCGACGGTGATGCCGTGCACGCCGTCGAAGGCCAACGCGACCGCGCCCAGGCCGGCCAGGCCGGCGCTGGCCAGCGGCAGGCCGCCCAGCAGCGGCGCCTTCCAGCTGCGATAGGCCAGCCACAGCAGCAGCACGAACACCAGGCTGTCGATGGTGCCGATCAGGCTGGCCTCGCGCGCGGTGCGGCCGCCGATCTCGACCGAGAACGCGCCCGGCCCGCTCAGCGTCAGCTGCGATTTGGACGCGCCGCGCGCCTGCGCGAACGCGGCGCGGATTGCATCCACCGCGGCCTGCTGGCCGGTGGGATCGAAGCCCGCCGCGCGCGTTTCCAGCGCCAGCAGCGCCTCGCGGCCGGCGCGGTCGAACCACACGCCGTGCAAACGCTGCGGCGCGTTCGCCGGCTGCCAGGCCTCGGCCAGCTTCAGGGTTTCCAGGGTCGGGTCGCTGGGCAGCAAGGGTTCGAGCATCGCCGAGGCCGGCGAGCCCAGATCCTGCACGCGCGCCTGCAATTCATCGCTCAGGTAGGCCGCGTCGAAGGCCTGCGTGTCCAGCGTCGGCGACAGCAGATAGCGATACGGGCGCAGGCGTTCGGGAATCGCGTCCAGGCCCAGGTCGGCGCCGTTGGCGACCAACTTGAATTCCGCTTTCGCCGCCAGCGCGCGGCGCATCGCCTCCGATTGCGCGGCCAGCGCCTGCGGCGTGTCGCCCGACAGCGCGACCAGCAACAGACGCGAGCCCGGCCCCTCGCCCAGCTCGTCGATCAACAGCTTCTGCGCGGGCGTGCGCGCGCTGGGCATGAAGCGGCGCAGATCGCCGCTGAGCTGCAGATGCTGGCTGATCGCCCAAGCGCCGAGCGCGAGCGCGGCCAGCCACAGCAGGGCCAGGCCCAGACGACGCGCTGGCGTCATCGCGGCGCTGTGCCGTGGCCGCGGCACAGCGCGGCGAGCTGGCTGGCGTCGGTGACGGCGGCCGCCTCACGCGCGGCGCCGGCCAGCAGCGTGCGCTGCAACTCGATCGCGCCGCTGGCGTCCGAACGCGCCGGACGCGCCTCGATGCAGCGCAGCTCGGCGCCGCGGCCGCGCAGGGTGATGCCCTGCAGCTTGGCCGCGACCGCGTTGCTGCGCGGGGTCAGCGTCATCGTCCACTGCTGGCGCGTGCCTTCGGCGACGACGTGGTACTGCTGCTCCAGGCGCTTGCGGTCGCCGGCCAGCAGGGCGCCGAAGCTGGCCTGCAGGCCGGCCAGTTCCGGCGCGCGCGACAGCGAGAACGTGCGCGCGGCCTTGCCGGCGCGCTGGATCTTCACTTCGCCGGCGCGGATGGTGGTGGTCTCGACGTAAGGCGCGCGCACGTCGCGTATCAGGGTGTCGTCCTCCAGGCGCTGGTACTCGCCGCTCAGGCGCAGCGGCGCCTTGAGCAGGGCCGAGCCGCGGATCTCGACGAAGGCGGTGCGCATGCTGGCCGGTTGCGCCAGCCGCGCCAGGATCCAGTCCGGGTCCACCGCCGCGGCGGGCGCGGCGCCCGCGGCCGGCTCAGGCGGAGCGGCGCTCAGCGAGCCGGCGGCGCAGGCCAGCGCCAGCGCCCAGGCCCAGCGGCGCGGCCGGATCGTCGTGGGCGAGGCCGGCGCCGCCGCCCTGCGCGTGGCTGTCGGAAGCTGTGCTGTCTTGGACCGCGTCATCGGCATGCCAGAAGTCGTAGAAGTTGAACCAGTTGTAGGGCGCGTCGCAGGCGTGGTGCTGCAGGCGCGCGGCGTAGGCTTCGATCTGCGTCGCCAGCACCCGCGCCCGATCCTGGCGCGCGATCGCCGATCCGTCGCTGAACGGCTCGAACACCAGATCGTAGCGGGCGCCGCCGCGGTACAGACCGAAGGCCAGCATCACCGGCGCTTTCAACGTCGCCGCGACCAGCCACGGCGCCAGCGGGAACGGCGCCGGCGCGCCCAGGAACGGCGTGCGCAGCCAGGGCTCGCCCGGCCGCGCGCGATCGACCAGCAGGGCCACCAGCGCGCCCTCGTCCAGGGCCTGCTTCACCGCCAGCACGATCGACGGACCGTCCTGGCCGGCATCGATCACGCCGGCGGCGATGCGCGGGTCCAGCGAGTCCAGCAGTTGGGTCATCGCCGGGTTGTGCGAACGGTCGAACACCACCCGCACCTGCACCTCCGGCGCGCTGCGCGCGAGCACGCGCAGGGCCTCGAAGCTGCCCAGGTGGGAACCGAAGATCAGCGCGCCGCCGCGCCCGTGCTGCGCGCGCAGCGCGTCCAGCCCGCTCACGCGCACGTCGAAGTAATGCATCTGCCCGCCGAGCATGAACAAGCGGTCCAGGATGGTCGCGGCGAAGGTGTGGATGTGGCGCGCGATCTCCAACAGCCCCGGCCGGCGGCCCAGCGCGCGCGTCAGGTAGGCGCGCGAGGCACGCCGTTCCGGGCCGCGCACCAGCACGAAGTAGGCGGTGATCGGATACAGGCACAGCCGCGCCAGGCCGCGCCCGCCGCAGCGCGCGATCAGCCGCAGCAGCCGCAGCGCGAACGGGCTGCCGCCCTCCGGGCGCTGCTTCCAGTGTTCGCCGCTCATGCCGGCGCGTCCGCGACGACTTCGCCGCTGGCCAACAGGGCGTCGCCATGCAGCACGCGGAACCGCCAGCGCGGCGCGGCGCCGTCCAGCGCGTCGAGTTCGATGCGCGCGGTCTGCTCCGGCAGCAGGGGCTGGGCGAACTTCACCTGCGGCAAGCGCAGTCCCGCCAGCGGCCCGTGCGCGGCCTCGATCGCGTCCAGCACGCGGTCCAGCACGACCACGCCCGGCACCACCGGCCGGCCGGGGAAATGCCCGGGCAAGCTGGGATGATCGGCGGCGATGCGGAATTCCATGCGGACGGGCTGAGCGACGGTCGCGGCGGCGGAGCCACAGGATAACCGCGTCGCTATGCCGATCCTGGCTTCAATCGAACAGGCTGCGCCAGAACGCCGGGCCCAGCGCGCCCATGCGGCGCAGGAAGTCCCAGAAGTTGCGGTAGGGGCGATCGGTGAACACGCGCTTGCGGTACAGGTACTCGCCGACGAAGAAGCCGCCGACGATGCCGTAGTTGAGCAGGTTGGCGAACCACGACCACTGCTCCTGGCTGATCGACACCGGCGGGATCTGGCCCAGCCGCGCCAGCACGCCGCCGGGCACGGCGATCATCGCCAGCACCGCATTGGCCAGCGCCAGGCCGCCCAGCAGCCAGGCCCAGATCGCGGTCAGGCGGCGCGAGTACTGGTAGACGTCGGCCGGCAGCCGGCTGGGTTCGCAGGCGTCCAGGGCCGCGACGATGCGGGTGATCAGGCCCTCGCGCGGCGCGCGCAGGCTGCGCGCGAACCACCAGGCCAGGGCGCCGGTGAACAGCACCGGCGGGGTCAGCAGCAACAGCTGCGGATAGGGGGTGTGGACGATCGCGGCCAAGCCGGCCACGATCGCGGCGAACACCAGCCAGGCGCTCAGGCGCAGGTGCAGCAGGGCCTCGATCTGCACCAGCAGGGCCAGGTCGATCAGGGCGATCGCCGCCGGCCAGCCGCCGCCGTCGTGGCTGGCCCAGTGCGCGAGCAAGGGGTAGGCGATCGCCAGCAGCAGGCGCAGCACGGCGCCGGTCATGCGCGCGGCGTCCATGGACGGGGCAGCTCTGGGCAGGGCGTGCGCGGGCAGCGGCCGCGCGACCGGCCGGGCGCGGGCGCGCTCAGCTGGTGCGGTTCCGTTCGATATGCGCCGACAGCGCGCGCAGCGAGGCGAAGATGCGGCGGTTCTCGTCGCTGTCCGAGCGCAGCTGGAAGCCGTAGCGCTTGGACACCACCAGGGCCAGTTCCAGGGCGTCGATCGAGTCCAGGCCCAGGCCTTCCCCGAACAGGGCCGCCTCGGGCGCGATCGCGGCCGGGTCGACGTCTTCCAGGTTCAGGGTTTCGACCAGGAGCTGGGCGAGCTCGTGTTCGGCGGGGCTCAGTTCGGACATCGGGACGATCCAACGGCGGGCGGCAAGGTGCGCCACGATCCGGCATCGGGCGGCCGCGCGCAACCGTCCCAGCGCTGGGACGGTTTGGGCGCCCGGATCCGGACAGCGATCACGGACGGCGAGCTATCATTCGCCGATGAGCTCAACGATTCCCGCGTCCGGCCCCGCCGACGCCCACCCGGACGCAAACCTGAACGGCCCTGCCGCCGGCTCCGACCTCAGCCCCGACGTGCTGGTCATCGGCGGCGGCCCCGCCGGCACCACCGCCGCGACCCTGCTGGCGCGCAAGGGCTGGAAGGTGCTGCTGCTGGAAAAGGACGCGCACCCGCGCTTCCACATCGGCGAGTCGCTGCTGCCGATGAACCTGCCCATCCTCGAGCGTCTGGGCGTGCTGGACCAGGTCAAGGCGATCGGCACCCACAAGCCGGGCGCCGAGTTTCCGATCGACGAACGCAACTACAACACCTTCCGCTTCGAGCGCGCGCTGAACCCGAAGTTCGGCTACGCCTACCAGGTCAAGCGCGAGGAATTCGACCAGCTGCTGTTCCGCAATGCCCAGGCCAACGGCGTGGACGCGCGCGAGCGGGTCAAGGTGGAGAAGGTCGAATTCGGCGCCGACGGCCGCCCCAGCGTGGTCCATGCGCGCGACGCCGACGGCGCCGCGCTGACCGTGCGCCCGCGCTACGTGGTCGACGGCAGCGGCCGCGATGCGTTCTTCGGCAGCCAGCTCAAGCTCAAGCGCAAGAACCCGCTGCACCAGTCGGCGGCGATCTTCAGCCACTTCACCGGCGTCGAACGCCGCGACGGCGAGGACGCCGGCAACATCACCGTGCAGCGTTTCGCGCACGGCTGGATGTGGCTGATCCCGCTGCAGAAGGACGTGATGAGCGTCGGCGCGGTGTGCTTCCCCGAATACCTCAAGCAGCGCCGCGGCGAGACCGAAGCGTTCCTGATGAAGACCCTGGAGTCCGAGCCGCAGGTGTGGGCGCGCATGCAAGGCGCGCAACGCGTCGGCGCGGTCCATGTCACCGGCAACTATTCCTACACCTGCACGCAGATGACCGGCCCGGGCTGGGTGATGGTCGGCGACGCCTACGCCTTCGTCGATCCGGTGTTCTCCTCCGGCGTGTACCTGGGCATGAACAGCGGCGAGCAGGCGGCCGAGGTGGTCGACGGCGCGCTGCGCGATCCTTCGCGCGAGGCGGCGCTGCAGGCGGCGATGGTCAAGCGCCTCAAGCGCGGCCTCAAGCACTTCCAGTGGTTCATCTACCGCTTCACCACGCCGGTGATGCGCACCTTGTTCAGCGCGCCGCGCAACTACTGGCAGGTCGAGCAGGCGGTGATCTCGATGCTGGCCGGCGACGTGTTCGACAACCCGGCGGTGCTGCGCCGCCTGCGCATGTTCCGCTTCATCTACGCGATGACCGCGCTGCGCATGGCGCCGGAGGCGCTGCGCGGCTGGCTGCGGCGCAAGCGGCAGGTCGGGGTCGATTTCCGCGGCGACACGCTGCAGCAGGGCAACCCGTGAGCGCGGCCGCTACCGTGCTGGCGTCCAGCCCGCGCTACAGCGTCGATTACAGCGGCGCCGACCCGGCCAGCATCCTGGCCGGCGACGACGTGCTGGCGGTGTTCGGCTTCGGCGCCGATGCGCCGCATCACGACGATCCGCGCTACCTGCGCGTGGCGCTGGAACCCTTCGGCGAGCCGCGCCTGGAAGTCTGGCGCGGCTCGGCGCCGGTGGCCTGCGGCCGCGACGGCGACCTGGTCTGGGCCGAGGACGGCGCGCTGCAGTTCGGCGCGATGGAGATCGACGAACCGCCGGGCGTCAACGTCAACGACGGCATCGGCGCGGCGGCGGAGACCATCTACGCGCGCATGACGCAGTTCACCCGCGAGCGCGGCTACCCGCACCTGCTGCGGATCTGGAACTACCTCGACGGCATCACCGTCGGCCAGGGCGATGCCGAACGCTACCGCGTGTTCTGCGTCGGCCGCGCGGCCGGCCTGGGCGACTTCGACCCGGCGCAATTGCCCGCCGCGACCGCGATCGGCAAGGTCAGCCAGGCCGGCGCGACGCAGCGCCTGCAGGTGTATTGGCTGGCCTCGCGCACGCCCGGCACGCCGCTGGAAAACCCGCGCCAGGTCAGCGCCTACCGGTATCCGCGTCAGTACGGCCCGCAGCCGCCGAGCTTCGCGCGCGCGATGCTGCCGCCGGCCGGCAGCGCGATGCCGCTGCTGCTGTCGGGCACCGCCGCCATCGTCGGCCACGAGTCGCGCCACATCGATTCGGTCGACACCCAGCTCGACGAAACCCTGGCCAACTTCGACAGCCTGATCGCCGCGGCGCGCGCGCAACGCCCGTCGCTGCCGGCGCGCTTCGGCCCCGGCGCACGCTTGAAGGTGTACGTGCGCGACAGCGAGGAAGTGCCGGCGGTGATGGCCGCGCTGGACGCACGCCTGCCCGGCATCGACCGCATCGTGGTGCAGGCCGCGGTCTGCCGCCGCGAACTGCGCGTCGAAATCGACGGCGTGCACGATCTCTAGCTGGGATTCGAGGGTCTAAATTCGGGCTTCGGGAATCAACCTCCCGTCATTCCGGCGAACGCCGGAACCCATGTTGACCTTCGCGCTTATCCCTTGCGTCGGGAATCAAACTCCTGTCATTCCGGCGTTCGCCGGAACGATGGCCGAGACGCCGCATGCCGGCGCTCAACCGCCTGCACGCCGCCGCCTCAGCCCCAAGGGGTGCCGAAAGACACCCCGACCCGGCGACCGCCGGCCCTTGAAACCGCGCCGGCCGGCAGCATCATGGCCTTGAGCGCATCCGCGCCCGCATGGGAGACCGCACGATGGGATTGATCAGCCTGCTTTGGGGCATCTTCGCGATGATCTGGATGGTGATCGCCCTGATCCCGGTGATCGGACTCAGCAACTGGCTGCTGATCCCCTTCGCCGCCGTCGGCGCCGTGATCGCCGCGATCGGCATCCTGTTCACCCGCGAGCAACACCGCGGCCGCGCCAAGACCGGCCTGGTGCTCAACACCCTGGTGATCGTGGTCGCGATCGTGCGCCTGTCGATGACGGGCGGTCTGTTCTGAGGCCAGGCCGCCGAGGCCGTGCGGCGCATCCGCGGTGGCAGCGGCGTAAGCCGCGATTCCTCCGCACACCGATGCGCTGCCCTTCCGCAACGCAGACAACGACCGCACCGCTCTGAGCGCCCGAGCGAAAGCCCGCTTTGGGGTAGGAACGGCGTGAGCCGCGATGCGCCCTACCGAAAGGGCTGCCCGTAGGCACGTAGGAAATCGCGGCTCGGACGCACCCGCACCCCTTGCGCGGTCAACCCACCGCGCTACTCGGCCGCGCCGCCAGCAACGCGCGCGTATGCGCATGGACCGGCGCGCGCAGCACCTGCCCGGTCGGTCCGGTCTCGACGATGCGCCCCGCCTCCAACACCGCGATGCGTTCGGCCACCGCGGCGGCCGCGGCCAGGTCGTGGGTGACGAACAGCAAGGCCAGCCCGCGCTCGCGCTTGAGCCGCGCCAGCAAGGCCAGGATCGCGCCGCGATGGTGCGCGTCCAGCGCCGACACCGCTTCGTCGCAGACCAGCAGCTCCGGATCGGTGGCCAGCGCGCGCGCGATCGCGATGCGCTGGCGCTGACCGCCGGAAAACTGGTGCGGGTAACGGTCCAGCATGGCCGCCTCCAGGCCCACCGCCTGCAGCAATTCGCCGGCGCGCGCGCGCCGCGCGGCCGCGTCGCCGCGCGCATGGATGCGCAGCGGCTCGGCCACGATCTCGGCCACGCGCATGCGCGGATCCAGCGAGGCGTAGGGATCCTGGAACACCACTCCGGTGCGCGCGCGCAGATCGCGCAGCGCGCGCGGCGTCGCCGCGCTCAGATCGACGCCGTCCAGCAGCACCCGCCCTTGCGCGCCGCGCAGCAGCCGCAACAAGGCGCGGCCCAGCGTACTTTTGCCGCTGCCGCTTTCGCCGACCAGGGCCAGGCCCTCGCCGCGCCGCAGCTCGATCGAGACGCCGTCCAGGGCCGCGCGCGGCGCGTGCGGGTAGCGCATGCGCAGGCCTTCGCCGCGCAACAGCACCGGCGCGTCGCTCGCCGACGCATCGGTCGCCGTGGGCGCGATCGCGTCGGCGGCCAGCAACTCGCGCGTGTACGCATGCTGCGGCGAGGCGAACACCGCCGCGGTGCCGCCGCGTTCCACCGCCTGGCCGCGCTGCAGCACCACCAGGCGCTGCGCGTAGGCGCCGACCAGGGGCAGGTCGTGGCTGATCAGCAACAGGGCCAGACCGTCCTCGCGCCGCAGCGCGTCGAGCAGGTCGAGGATGTCGCGCGCGATGCGCGCGTCCAGCGCCGAGGTCGGCTCGTCGGCGATCAGCACGCGCGGCCGCGTCGCCAAGGCCAGCGCGATCGCCACGCGTTGGCGCTGCCCGCCCGAGAACTGATGCGGATAACGGCGCAGCGCCGCCGCCGGCTCCGGCAACTGCACGCGCGCCAGCAGCGCCTGCGCCTCGTCCTGCGCCGCGCCGCGCTCCAGCCCGCGCACCACGCGCAAGGTTTCCCGCAACTGGCTGCCGACGCTGCGCAAAGGATGCAGCGACGCCAGTGGATCCTGCGGCACCCAGCCCAGCACGCGGCCGCGCAGCGCCGCGTGCGCGCGCGAGCCCGGCGCGATCGTGTCGCCGTCCACGCTCAGCCCGCCCGTGGCGCGCAAGCCCGGCGGCAGCAGCCCCAGCAACGACAGCGCGCTCAGGCTTTTGCCGCTGCCGCTCTCGCCGACCACGCCCAGGCATTCGCCCGCGTGCAGTTGCAGGTCCAGCGGCCCGAGCAGGCGGCGCGCGCCGGCATCGACACATAGCCCCTTCACCGCTAGCGTCGCGCTCATGCGGCCGCGGCCTCGTGTTCGCCGCGCACGTCCAGCCAATCGCGCAGGCCGTCGCCGAGAAACTGGAACGTGGCCAGGGTCGCGACCAGGAATCCGGCCGGGAACAGCAGCGTCCATGGCGCACTGTCGAGCTCCTGCACGCCCTCCGACAGCAGCGTGCCCCAACTGGCCGAAGGCTCGTCCACCGACAGCCCGAGGAAGCCCAGGAAACTCTCGACCAGGATCGCCTGCGGCAGGATCAGCCCCAGGTACACGAACGCCAGCGGCAGCAGATTGGGCAGCACGTGCCAGCGCAGGCGCTGGCCGAATCCGGCGCCGGCGGCCTGCGCGGCGAGCACGAACGGCGCCTCGCGCAGGCGCGCCGCCTCCGCGCGCATCACCCGCGCCAGATCGATCCAGACGTAGCCGCCGATCGCCGCCAGCAGCAGGCCCAGCGAACGCTCGAACAACGTCAGCAGCAAGATCACCACTAACAGGAACGGCAGCGCCGAGAACACGTCCAGCACGCGCAACAGCGCGCGCTCGACGCGGCCGCCGGCCAGGCCGGCGATGGCGCCGTAGCCCAGGCCGATCGCCAGCGCGACCACGCTGGCCAACAGGCCGATGGTCAGCGACAGTCGCCCGCCGGCCAGGGTGCGCGCGTACACGTCGCGGCCGATCGCGTCGGTGCCGAACCAGTGCCCGGCCTGCCCGGGCGCGGCCGACAGGGCCTCCCAATCCGGCGTATGCGGGTCGTAAGCGCTCAGCCCGGGGCCCAACCAGCACAGCGCCGCCAGCGCGGCGAGCGCGATCAGGCAGGCGCGGGCCACGGGCGGCAGGGTACGTAGGGATCGCATACGCGCATCGTAGCGGGCACATGCCGCCTGAGCATATGCAGATGACGCATCGCCTTTTCCGTCGTGGCGGGCTTTGCGGCCTTATTCCCTACATGGCGAATAGGAAATGCTGACGATGAAGGCGAAATACGCACTGCGCGCGATGTGCGCGCTGGCGCGCGCCGACGACGGCCGGCTGCAAGCCCGGGCGATCGCCGAACACAGCCGCACGCCCGAGAAATTCCTGGAATCGATCCTGGTCGATCTGCGCGAAGCCGGTTTCATCCACAGCCGCCGCGGCCAGAAGGGCGGCCACGCCCTGGCGCGTCCAGCCGAGCAGATCCGCGTCGGCGACCTGATCCGCGCCATCGACGGCCCGCTGGCGCCGGTGCGCTGCGCCAGCGTCAGCGCCTACCGCGCCTGCGCCGACTGCCCCGATCCGGCGCAGTGCGAGCTGCGTGCGCTGATGCGCGAGGCGCGCGACGCCCTGTCGCGGGTGCTGGACGGCTGCAGCCTGGGCGAGCTCGCGCGCGGCCCGGGCGCCGCGTTGCTGGCCGGAGATGCGGCATGAACGCGGCCCGGCGCAAGCCGCGCGGACGCGGCACGGACGCGGCGCACGCGGTCGAGGTCGAGCCCGCGGTCAATATCGTCAACCTCAGCGACAGCGAGTTCGCGGTGCTGACCGCGCTGCGCGAGATCGGTTACGGTCAGGTGGAAGTGGTGGTGCACGGATCGCAGATCGTGCAGATCACGCGCAGCGAGCGCGTGCGCGTCGAAGAGCCGCGGAGCCGGCCGCTGTGAGGGCGACGTCGCCCGCACGCGTCCGCCGCTGTCGAAGTCCTTAGCCGGCTTCGACGGACCGAGGCCTTCCACCGCACCCACGCGCACGACATCCTTCCCCCTTCTTTCGTTAAGGACACCGCCATGCCCCATCGACATCGGCGACCCGCTACCGCGACCGCGTCCCCCGCCTGGCTGCTGGGCGCGCTGGGTTGCGCGCTGACCCTGCCCGCGCAGGCCCAGAACGCCAACCTCAGCGTCGAAGACCTGGCCCGCCGCCTGCAGGCGATCGAACAACGCCTGGGCACCGCGCCGTCCGGCAACGCCGACACCGCCGCCGTCGATCCGGCCGACCTGGACCAGCGTCTGCGCGTGATCGAGCGCAAGCTGGAACTGCAGGCCGAAACCGAAGCCGCGCGCATCGCCTCCACGCCCACCGTCACCCTCAGCGCCGCCAAGGGTCTGTCGGTGAAGTCGCCGCCGCCGGGCGATCTGGAGGTCAAGTTCCGCGGCCTGATCCAGGCCGACGGCCGTTTCTTCATCGACGATCAGCGCACGCCGCAGAACGACACCTTCCTGTTCCGTCGCGTCGAACCCACCATCGAAGGCACCTGGGGCTCGCTGTTCGCGTTCCGCCTGGGCGCGCAGTTGGCCGGCGACAGCGCCACCGTCAACGATGCCTACGTCGACGTGCGTTTCAGTCCGCGCGCGACCGTGCGCGTGGGCCGCTACAAGGTGCCGCTGGGCCTGGAACGCCTGCAGTCCAGCAGCGCCGGCGCCATGGTCGAAGGCGGCTTCGCCAGCGAACTGGCGCCGGTGCGCGACCTGGGCGTGCAACTGCAGGGCGAGTTCGCCGACGGCGCGGTCAGCTACGCGGTCGGCGCCTTCAACGGCGCGCCCGACGGCCGCGACGGCGCCACCACCAATCCCGACAACGAGTTCGATCTGATCGGCCGCGTGTTCGTGGAACCGTGGAAGAACAGCGGCGGCGCCCTGTCCGGTCTGGGCTTCGGCGTCGGCGCCAGCCAGGGCGACAAGCGCGGCAGCGGCAACAACTTCCTGCCGCGCTATCGCACGCCGGGCCAGGTGCAGTTCTTCAACTACCGCAGCACGGTGTTCGCCGACGGCGAGCACTCGCGCTGGTCGCCGCAGGCCTATTACTACCGCAACCGCCTGGGCCTGCTCGGCGAATACATCCGCTCGCGCCAGCAACTGCTGGTGCCGGCCAGCGGCGCACGCGACACGCTCGACCACCAGGCCTGGCAAGTCACCGCCGGCTGGGTGCTCACCGGCGAGGACGCCAGCTACAAGGGCGTGGTCAAACCCAGCCAGCCGTTCGCGCCCGGCGGCGCCGGTTGGGGCGCGCTGGAATTGGTCGCACGTTACGGCCGCCTCACGATCGACGACGCCGCGTTCCCGCGCTTCGCCGATCCTTCCGCGGTCGCGTCCGAGGCCAGCAGCTGGGGCCTGGGCCTGAACTGGTACCTCACCGGCAATTTCAAGCTGGTCGCCAACTACACCCAGACCGACTTCGAGGGCGGCGCGCCGGCCGGCGCCGACCGCGAAGACGAAAAGGCTTTCTTCACGCGGGCGCAATTCTCCTTCTGAGCATGCTCCGCATCGGCGCGCGACCGTACGGCGCGCGCTTCACGACGCAACGAGGTTCCCCCATGAAACTCCTGCTCTCCTCCATCGTCGTCGCGCTTTCGTTGGTGGCCGGCCCGGCCGCCGCCAAGGACGTCGAACTGCTCAACGTCTCCTACGATCCCACGCGCGAGTTCTACGCCGAGGTCAACACCGCCTTCGCCGCGCAGTGGAAGCAACAGACCGGCGAAACCTTGAAGATCCGCGCTTCGCACGGCGGTTCCGGCAAGCAGGCGCGCTCGGTGATCGACGGCCTGGAAGCCGACGTGGTCACCCTGGCGCTGGCCGCCGACATCGACGCCATCGCCAGCAACGGCAAGCTGCTGCCGGCGAACTGGCAGTCGCGCCTGCCGCACCAGAGCTCGCCCTACACCTCGACCATCGTGTTCCTGGTGCGCAAGGGCAATCCCAAGGGCGTGCGCGACTGGGGCGATCTGGTCAAGCCGGGCGTGGCGGTGATCACGCCCAATCCCAAGACCTCCGGCGGCGCGCGCTGGAACTACCTGGCCGCCTGGGCCTGGGCCTCGCAGCAGTACCGCGACGGCGGCAAGGTCGTCGACTACCTGACCCGCCTGTTCAAGAACGTGCCGGTGCTGGACACCGGCGCGCGCGGCGCCACCACCACCTTCGTCGAGCGCGGCATCGGCGACGTACTGCTGGCCTGGGAAAACGAAGCGCTGCTGACCCTGGACGAGCCCGGCAACCGCAGCAAGTACGAAATCGTCGTGCCCAGCCTGAGCATCAAAGCCGAACCGCCGGTGGCCTGGGTCGACAAGAACGTCGCCAAGCACGGTACGCGCAAGCAGGCCGAAGCCTACCTGCGCTTCCTGTACACGCCGCAGGGCCAGCGCCTGGCCGCCAAGCACCATTACCGCCCGGCCGAACCCGACAAGGTGCCGGCGGCGGAGCTGAGCCAGTTCGCGCAGGTCAAGCAGGTGACGATCGACAGCGCGTTCGGCGGTTGGAAGAAGGCGCAGGCCGAGCATTTCGCCGACGGCGGCTTCTTCGATCGGATTTATCAGCCGAAGTGAGGTGTTAGGCGTGAGGTGATTTTCTTCCGGCTACCCGGAAACAGAGGAATCTCCAACCTCCACCACATCTACACCACCGTCATTCCCGCGAAGGCGGGAATCCAGTGACCGGGACGTCAGGAAGCCACGGCGTGTACGAACGAAGCCAGAAACCATTCTTCGAACCATCGCACCTGTCCGACCTCCGGCCTGAAGTCACTGGATTCCCGCCTTCGCGGGAATGACGAGCAAAAGCAAGACGAGCCAGAACAGAACGAGCCGAAGCAAAACGAGCACAAGCAACGCGAGCACAAGCAACACGAGCACAAGCGACCCAACGGCAACCGCCACTGCACCCATCGATCGAACAACAACGAGCACGACGACCAGCCCACCCATGAGCGCCGCCCTCACCCTCCCCCCGCACACCGCCGCACGCTGGCGCCGCCCCTTGCCGGGTTTGGGCATCAGCCTGGGGCTGGGCCTGGCGTGGCTGAGCCTGGTGGTGCTGCTGCCGCTGGCCGCGCTGACCGTACGCGCCGCCAACCTCGGCGTGGACGGCTGGCTGCGCGCCGTGCAGGACCCGCGCGTGCAGGCCGCGCTCAAGCTCAGCTTCGGCGCCGCGTTCGCCGCGTCGGTGCTGGCCTTGTTCGCCGGCGCGCTGATCGCCTGGGTGCTGGTGCGCTACCGCTTTCCGGGCCGGCGCCTGCTCGACGCGCTGGTCGATCTGCCGTTCGCGCTGCCGACCGCGGTGGCCGGCATCGCGCTGACCGCGATCTACTCCTCCAACGGCTGGGTCGGACGCTGGCTGGAACCGGCCGGATTCAAGATCGCCTACGCGCCGGCCGGCATCGTGATCGCGCTGGTGTTCATCGGCCTGCCGTTCGCGGTGCGCACGGTGCAACCGGTGCTGGAAGCGCTGGGCCGCGAGCAGGAAGAAGCCGCGGCCTCGCTGGGCGCCTCGCGCCTGACCACGCTGCGACGCGTGATTCTGCCCGAACTGCTGCCGGCGCTGCTGACCGGTTTCTCGCTCGCGTTCGCGCGCGGCCTGGGCGAGTACGGCTCGGTGATCTTCATCGCCGGCAACCTGCCCTACAAGACCGAGATCGCGCCGCTGCTGATCACGATCCGTCTGGAGGAGTACGACTACAACGGCGCGATCGCGATCGCCGCGCTGCTGCTGGCGGCGTCCTTCGTATGTCTGCTGGCGATCAACGCGATTCCGTCGCTGTTCGCGCACGAACGCCGGGAGCGCCGCCATGGCCGGTGAATCCGTCGCGCGCGAGCGCGACGATCTGCAAGAGCCCGCATGGCTGCGCTGGCTGCTGATCCTGTCGGCGGTGCTGGTGATGGCGCTGCTGGTGGTGATGCCGCTGCTGATGGTGCTGGGCGCGGCCTTCGCCAAGGGCGTCGGCGTGTGGTTCGCCGCGCTCAAGGAACCCGACGCGGTCGCGGCGCTGAAGCTGACCCTGTTCACCGCCGCGATCGTGATACCGCTCAATGCGGTGTTCGGCGTGCTCACCGCCTGGGCGGTCACCCGCTTCGAGTTCGCCGGCAAGCGCGTGCTGCTGGCGCTGATCGATCTGCCGTTCGCGGTCTCGCCGGTGGTGGCCGGCCTGTGCCTGGTGCTGCTGTTCGGCTCGCACGGCTGGTTCGCCGAGTTGCTGGCGCACTACGACATCAAGATCCTGTTCGCGCGCCCAGGCATCGTGCTGGCCACGTTGTTCATCACCTTCCCGTTCGTGGTCCGCGAATTGATTCCGTTGATGCAGCAGCAAGGCGCCGACGAGGAACTGGCCGCGCGCTCGCTGGGCGCCGGCGCCTGGACCATGTTCCGCCGCGTGACCCTGCCCAACATCAAATGGGGCCTGCTGTACGGCGTGCTGCTGTGCGGCGCGCGCGCGATGGGCGAGTTCGGCGCGGTGTCGGTGGTGTCCGGCCATATTCGCGGCCTGACCAACACCCTGCCGCTGCACATCGAGATCCTCTACAACGAATTCGACAGCACCGCGGCGTTCGCCGCGGCGTCGCTGCTGGCCGGCCTGGCCCTGGTCACCCTGGTCATCAAGTTCTGGCTGGAAGCGCGCCACGGCGACGCCCTGGCGCAATCACACAGGCGGCATTGAGATGAACCTCACCGATTCGAATCCGGCGACAGCGAACGATCCGGCGCCGTGGCGCGCCACCGACCCGGAAGCGGCCCCCGTGACCGACCTCGTACCGCCGGTCGCGGCCTTGGGTCATGATGGCCGCAAGACGGTTCAGGGCAAGGGCATGGACCTGCACATCCAAGCCATCGGCAAGCGTTACGCCAACGTCGCCGCGCTGGACGCGGTCGACCTGGACATCGCTTCGGGCGAATTGGTCGCGCTGCTGGGCCCGTCGGGCTCGGGCAAGACCACGCTATTGCGCGTGATCGCCGGCCTGCTGCATCCCGACAGCGGCCGGCTGTTGTTCGGCGACCAGGACGCGACCCGGCTGAGCCTGCGCGAACGCAACGTCGGTTTCGTGTTCCAGCATTACGCGCTGTTCAAGCACATGACGGTGGCCGAGAACATCGCCTTCGGCCTGCGCAGCCGGCCGCGCAAGCGCCGCCCGGACAAGGCCACGATCGCGCGCCGCGTGCAGGAGCTGCTGACGCTGATCCAGTTGCCGGAACTCGGCGCCCGCTATCCGGAGCAGTTGTCCGGCGGCCAGAAACAGCGCGTCGCGCTGGCGCGCGCGCTGGCGATCGATCCCACCGTGCTGCTGCTGGACGAACCGTTCGGCGCGCTCGACGCCAAGGTGCGCGTGGAGCTGCGGCGCTGGCTGCGGCGCCTGCACGAACAGACCGGCCAGACCACATTGTTCGTCACCCACGATCAGGAAGAAGCGCTGGAGCTGGCCGATCGGGTGGTGGTGCTGCGCGACGGCCGCATCGAACAGGTCGGCACGCCGGAGCAGATCTACCGCGAACCGGCGTCGGCGTATGTGTTCGATTTCATCGGCCGCGCCAACGTGCTGGAAGGGCGCGCAGCCGGCGCGCAGTTCGCGGCAGCCGGCCACGCCCTGCGCCTGCCCGCCGACGGCATCGGCGACGGCGCGGCGCGCTTATACGTGCGCCCGCACGACCTAGCCCTCGTTGCGGACGGCGACGGCCTGCCCGCGCGCGTGGTCGCCGTGCATCGCCTGGCCGACCGCATCACCGTGGAGCTGCAGGTCGAGGGCCAGCCGCGCACGCTGGAGCTGGACCTGGTGGCAACGCCGGAAGCGGCGGTGCCGGCGATCGGCGCCACGGTCGGGGTGAAGCCGCTGCGGTATCGGGTGTATCCGGTTTGATTTGTGGCGCCGCTGCTTTCCATGTCGCCTCAGACGGACGCGGCGAACTAAGACTGCGTGCTGACCCTGTCTTCGAAGCAAGCGCTTGGAGCGAGGCCCCTGACGCTCCCTTCCCCCTCGGGAGAAGGCGGCCCGCAGGGCCGGATGAGGGTCCGGATTGAGGTTCGAGTTCCACGCTCGCGCCGGACCTTCTCCCCAACCCCTCTCCCCGCGGGAGAGGGGCTATGCGCCCACCGCTATGACAAAACGTCCCACCTACAGCCCCAGCGCCCGGCCCACGCACAGCCGGGAGTAAACTAGCCCCATGAGCTATCCCTACACACGCCCGCGGCGGATGCGCCGCGACGAGTTTTCGCGCCGCCTGATGCGCGAGACGGTCCTCACCGCGAACGACCTGATCTATCCGGTGTTCGTGCACGAACTGAACGGCCGCGCCGCGGTCGGCTCGATGCCCGGCATCGAGCGGCTGTCGATCGACGAGTTGCTGCGCGTGGCCGAGCAGGCCAGCGAGCTGCGCGTGCCGGCATTGGCGCTGTTCCCGGTCACCGCGCCGGACGCCAAATCGCTGACCGCCGAGGACGCCTGGCGCGAAGACGGCCTGTGCCAGCGCGCGGTGCGCGCGCTCAAGCAGCACTTCCCGGAGCTGGGCGTGATCACCGATGTCGCCCTGGACCCGTACACCACCCACGGCCAGGACGGCCTGATCGACGACAGCGGCTACGTCATGAACGACGAAACCGTGGAAGCCTTGGTCAAGCAGGCGCTGTCGCACGCGGTCGCTGGCGCCGACGTGGTCGCGCCCAGCGACATGATGGACGGCCGCATCGGCCGCATCCGCGAGGCGCTGGAACTCGAAGGCCACATCCATACCCGCATCCTGGCCTACAGCGCCAAGTACGCGTCCAGTTTCTACGGCCCGTTCCGCGACGCCGTCGGCAGCGCCGGCGCGCTGGGCAAGGGCAACAAATACACGTACCAGATGGACCCGGCCAACAGCGACGAGGCCATGCGCGAGATCGCGCTCGACCTCGACGAAGGCGCCGACATGATCATGGTCAAACCTGGCATGCCCTACCTGGACATCGTGCGCCGCGCCAAGGACGAGTTCGGCGCGCCGACCTTCGTCTATCAGGTCAGCGGCGAGTACGCGATGCTGCGCGCGGCGATCCAGAACGGCTGGCTGGACGAGCGCGGCTGCGTGCTGGAGGCGCTGACCTCGATCAAGCGCGCCGGCGCCGACGGCGTGCTGACCTATTTCGCGCTGGACGCGGCGCGCTGGTTGCGCGAGGCGAAATAAGCGCGGCGTGGCGCGCGGTGCGCTGCGCTTGCCGCATCCTACGATGACGACCGCGAGGCTCGATGAGCCTCGCGGTCGCTTGCATCAGTAGGCGCGGAACGTACAGAACTTGGTGATGGTGGCGCCCGGACCGATATTGCTGATCTGGGCCTCGCAGCCTTCGCGCGTGGGCGCGCTGTAGTCTTGGAACATCAGGATGAAGCCGCCGGTTTTGCTGTCCCACTGCGTCCAGCTCACGGTGGCCTCCCACACGCCCTCGAGCTGGATCGGAGGGAGGTTGGGGTTGGTGGGCAGACGTGGGCCACCGACTTGGGTGGCGCTCAGCGGCGCGGCGACGGCGAGCAACAACAGCAAAATCAGCGCGGCGGTCTTGCGGGCTCGGGCAATACGCATAAGTAAATTCCTTTTACGCTACGGATGTAGCCCGCGCAGGTAAGCAAGCCGCGCGCCGCGCTGTCACGGCTTTTCGGACATCCGGCCCGTCGCCGCAGACCGACGGAATTCACCGAAAATTTATGAAAAAGGCCTGAAAAACAGGCCTCTATTGCAGCTGTGCGCAAACCTTATCGATAACATTCTGCGTATCGATTCTTGCAGAACCATGTGCGGCATGGTTTCTTGCCAAGCGGTGAATCGGCAATGAATCGAATCGCCGCACCGCATCAAAGCGCGGTCGCCGCGTCCATGACGCCCACGTCGATCCAAGCCTCGACCATCGCGTCCAGTTCGTCGCGATAGCCGCGCAGCAAGCGCAGCACGATCTTCTGCTCGGCGCTCACGGCGCGATGCAACCGCCCTGCCCCGTCGCCGCGGGCGCCTTCATCCGATAGATGTCCAGCTTGCCGGCCTTCGGCGCTTTCGCGCTGCCGGTGATCAGCAATTCGCCGGGTTTGTTCCAGTCGATCGCCGGGCCCAGGGTGTAGCCGTCCTCGCCGTTGAACGATAGCGACAGCGGCGCGGCGTCCGCGTACTTGGCGCCGTCGCACTGGGCCACGTAGAGCCGGATCGGGTCCTTATCGACATTCGCCGAACGCGCGAACACGATCGCGCGGCCGTCGCCCAGCCAGGCCGCGTCGAACTCGTCGGCGGCGGTGTTCACCCCGGCCACCGGCTTGGGATCGACATAGGCCTTGCCGTTCCAGCGCGCGACGAACAGATCGTGGCGACCCGCGCCGCCGAAGCTGTTGCTGGCGAACAGCAGATGGCGGCCGTCGCGGCTGGGCGTGGGCGCCCATTCGTCGCCGCGGCCGTTCACGCCCGCGCCCAGGCTCTGCGCAGGGCCATAACTCCCGTCGGCGAGCACCGGCGCGCGGTACAGATCGTCGCCGCCGCGTCCGCCGGGACGGTCGGAGAAGAAGTACAGCCAGCGGCCGTCGGCGCTGAAGGCCGGGGCGAACTCCTTGGCGCCGGTGTTTAGCGCCAGCGGCGCAGGCTCCTGCCAACGCCCCTGTTTCAGGCTGGCCTGCCACAGATCCCAGCCACCCGCGCCGCCGGGGCGGTCGGTGCTGCCCCAGACGATACGCCGCCCGTCGGGACTCACACTGGCGCGCACTTCCGCATGCGGGGTGGAGACCACGCCCATGCCCTCGATGCCGAACTCCGACAGAAAGCCCGCAGCGGGCATGGCCAGCAGCAAGGCTGAGAGTAGACTGAGACCGGACAAGGCCGTGGCGCGCCGCATAGTGCGTCTCCCTTGAATGTTCCCCATCAGCATCCCCAACGAGGCTGTCCATGTCCATTCCACGTTATGCGGTGATCGGCCACCCGGTGGCGCACTCGCTGTCGCCGCGGATCCACGCCGCGTTCGGACGGCAACTCGGCATCGCACTGGAGTACGTCGCCATCGACGCCGCGCCGGAGCAGTTCGACGCCTTGCTGGCCGAGTTCGCGGCCGAGGGCGGCCTGGGCGCCAACATCACGCTGCCGCACAAGACGCGCGCGGCCAGCATCTGCACGCACCTGAGCGAACGCGCGCGCCGCGCCGGCGCCGCCAACACCCTGATCCGCAGCGCCACCGGCTGGGAAGGCGACAACACCGACGGCGCCGGCCTGATACGCGACCTCACCGATCGCCACGGCCTGGACCTGCGCGAACGCCGCACCCTGCTGATCGGCGCCGGCGGCGCCGCGCGCGGCGTCGCGCCGGCGTTGCTGGATGCCGGCATCGGCGACCTCTACATCGTCAACCGCACGCCCGAACGCGCCGATGCGCTGGCCGATGCGTTGGGCCTGCCCGGCCGCGTGCATCCGCGCTACATGAAGGACATGGTCGCGCTGGGCACCTTCGACCTGATCGTCAACGCCACCTCGGCCGCGCGCGACGCGGAGTTGCCGGCGCTGCCGATGTCGCTGGCCAATCCGCGCACCGCCGCGGTCGATCTGAGCTACGGCGAGGTGGCGATCCCGTTCCTGGCCTGGGCCAAGGCGGCCAGCGCGCACGATCGCATCGACGGCCTGGGCATGCTGGTCGAACAGGCCGCCGAGAGCTTCGAACGCTGGCACCGCGTGCGCCCGGAGACCGACCCGGTCTACGCCGCGCTGCGCGAACGCGACGACGCCCTGGTCACCGCCGACTGATCCGCCGCGCGCAGAGAACGGCCGCAAGCTGCAGCCGCCCCTGCGTGTTGGCACCCACACTGAGACGAGAATGGAATCCGAAACCCTGCTGACCTCCTTGCTCGGCCCGGTTCTGTACGCGACCCCGCATCTATTGCTAAGCACGATCGGCCTGGTGCTGTGCCTGATGCGCCGACGCACGCTGGGTGCGGCCAGCATCTACGCTTGCGCGGGCTTCGCGCTGTTCATCCTCGGCTCCCTGTTCGGCCTGGGCGCGCACGTGTGGTTGATATGGATGAGCCAGAACGGCGAGGCCACATCGTCGCTGACGCTGGTCATGAGCGTGTTCAGCGGTGTCGCGACCGTGCTGCATGCGATCGCGATGGGCCTGGTGATCGCCGCGATCCTGATACGGCGACCGGCGCAAACGGCATAAGCCAGAATGCGTGCGCGCGAGCGCACTGCGCCGTCATGCCGACCGAATCCGCCAGTAGCGACGCCATGCAAGCCGACACCGTCTACCACTTCGCCGATCCCGCCGACTGGGCGCGCGCGCAGCGCGATGGCGAGTACCGCAACGCGGGCCTGCAGCGTGAAGGCTTCCTGCATTGCGCAACGCAGGCGCAACTGGCGGACGTGATCGAACGGCACCAGCGCGGCCGCGGCGAATTGATCCTGTTGCACCTGGACGCCGCTGCGCTGGGCGATGTCTTGCGCTACGACCCCAGCCCACGCAGCGGCCAGGCCTACCCGCACGTCTACGGGCCGATACCGCTGAGCGCGGTGCGCACGGCCGTAGCCTTTCAGGCGCCGGACTGAGCACGCGCATGCACTGCCGCGAACACTGCGGGGCCTGCTGCACCGCGCCCTCGATCGCCTCACCGATTCCGGGCATGCCGTACGGCAAACCCGCGGGCATGCCCTGCGTGCAGCTGGACGACCAACTGCGCTGCCGCTTGTTCGGCCGGCCCGAGCGCCCGGCGTTCTGCGGCTCGTTGCAGCCGTCGGCGGACATGTGCGGCGCCGATCGCGATGAGGCGATGGCGCTGCTGTCGGCGCTGGAAATCGCCACGCGTCCCGATGCGGCCTCGCCGCCGCCTGTGGGAGCGACCTAAGTCGCGTTTGCCGCGCTCAGCGGTCGATCCGCGCCTGCTGGAAAGCCATCGCGGCTTCGGCCGCTCCCACCGAAGGCCGCTGCGCGATGCCGCAGGCCAGGCTTACAGCAAGCCGTCGCGCTTCACCGCCAGGTATTTCTCCACCAGCGAGGCGGCCAGTTGGTCGCAGGACACGTCCAGCACCATCACGCCGTGGTGGCGCAGCGCGTCGTGGGCGGCGGTGCGCTGCTCCAGGTACTGCGCGGTGGCGCCGGCGCGGACCGCGTCGCGCAGGTCGTGCACCTCGTCGGCCAGCGCGGCGTCCAGCGAGTCCTCGCGCAGCGAGGCCACGCAGACCAGATGGCGCTTGCGCAGCATCTGCACCGCGGCCAGCACGTCGTCCATGTCCTCGTCGCGCAGGTTGGTGACCAGCATCACCAGCGAACGCCGGCGCTGGCGCAGCGACAGCTCGGTGGCGGCGGCGAGGAAATCGGTGGCGACCGGCTGCGGCTGCAAGGCGTAGCTGGCGCGCAGCAGGCTGTCGATCGCGCCCACGCCGCGGCGCGGCGGCACCCAGGCCGAAGCGCCGCCGCTGGCGAGCAGGCCGACCGCGTCGCCCTGGCGCAGGGCCAGGTAGGCCACGACCAGCGCCGCGTCGAGCACGCGGTCGAAGTGCGAGAGCGCGCCGTCGCGCGCGAGCAGACGACGGCCGGTGTCCAGCATCAGTACCAGCTGCTGATTGCGCTCGTCCTGGTACTCGCGCGAGATCAGGCGGCGCGCGCGCGCGGTCGCCTTCCAGTCGATCTGGCGCAGGCTGTCGCCGACGCGGTACTCGCGCATCTGGTGGAAGTCGGTGCCTTCGCCGCGACGGCGCTTGAGGTGCGCGCCGACCAGGCGCGAGGCCTGTTCGGCACTGAACATGGCGAACTTGGCCAGCGGCGCGAAGTTCGGGAATACCCGCACCGGCTGCACCGCGCCGGCCACGCGCGACTGCCACCACAAACGCCACGGCGAATGCAGGCGCAGTTGCACGCCGTCGAAGGCGAAGTCGCCGCGCTCGTCGGCGCGCAGCCGGTAATCGATGCTGCTGGTTTCGCCGCGTCGCAAGGCCAGACGGCGCGGCAGGCCCTGCATCGTCCAGCCGCCCGGATACAGATCGAACACGTCCAGCGCCTGCCGGCGCGCATCGGCGTCCAGGCTCAGGCTGACCTCGCGCTCCAGGCCGATCGGCCAGGTGTCGGGCATGCTGCGCCGCACGCGCGGCGTCGCCGCGCGGTGCACCCGCCAGGCGTCGACCGCGGCGATCGCGGCCAGCGCGGCGCCGGCGATCCACCACCATCGCGCCGGCACCCATCCGATGCTGGCCACCAGGCCGAACGCGCCCCACAGCACCAGCAAGGCCAGCAGCGCCGGCGCCGGTCGCGGCACGGTGCGCTCCGATCGCGCGACGGCGGGTGTCGCGACAGCGCTCATTGACGCGGCGCTTCGACCTTGGCCAGCAGCGCGTGCAACACGTCGTCGGGCGACTGGCCTTCGATCTGCATTTCCGGCGCCAGCGCGATGCGATGGCGCAAGGCCGGCTTGGCGATTTCGCGGACGTCGTCGGGGGTGACGAAATCGCGGCCCGACAGCACCGCCTGCGCGCGCGAGGCGCGCACCAGCGCCAGGCTGCCGCGCGGACCGGCGCCCAGCGCGATGCCCGGCCATTCGCGCGTGGCCGCGGCGATGCGCACCGCGTAATCGATGACCGCATCGTCGACCGTGACCAGGGCGGTGCCGTGCTGCATGGCCACGATCTCCTCCGGGCCCAGCACGCGCTGCACCTGCGACAGGTCGAAGTCCGAGGCGCTGCGGCCCTGACTGACCGCGCTGACCATGCGCTTCTCGTCGGCGCGGCTGGGGTAGCCGATCAGCACCTTGAGCAAGAAGCGGTCCAGTTGCGCTTCCGGCAGCGGGTACGTGCCCTCCTGCTCGACCGGGTTCTGCGTGGCCAGGGTCAGGAACGGCGGCGCCAGCTCGAAGCTGTGGCCTTCGATGGTGACCTGCAGTTCCTGCATCGCCTCCAGCAGCGCCGACTGGGTCTTGGCCGGCGCGCGATTGATTTCGTCGGCCAGCAGCAGGTTGGTGAACACCGGGCCGCGGCGGATGTTGAAGCTTTCGGTCTTGGGGTCGTAGACCGCGTGGCCGCTGATGTCGCTGGGCATCAGGTCGGGGGTGAACTGCACGCGCGCATAGCCGCAGTCCAGGGCCTTGGACAGCGCGCGCACCAGCAGGGTCTTGCCCAGGCCGGGCACGCCCTCGATCAGGGCGTGGCCGCCGGCGAGCAGCGCGATCAGGATCTGGTCCAGCGCGGCGTCCTGGCCGATGAAGGCCTTGCCGACCTCGTCGCGCACGGCGGCGGCGCGTTGCGCCAGTTCGGTACCGGTGATCGGTGCGGGCACGTTCGCGGGCGTGGTGGTCATAGGGAGTTTCTCAGTCGGATCAAAGTGGCGATGCGGGAACGGAACGCGGCGTGATCGCGCGCGACCGGCGTGGCCAGCGCCTCGCGGATCTCCGCGGGCGACAGCTTGAATCGTTCGGCCAACAGCGCCGCCTGCGGCTCGCCGTCGAGCGCGGCGGCCTGCGGATCGCGGCGGCGCAGGCGGTACAGGAAGGCGTTTCGCACGGCGGCATGCAGCAGATGGCCGTAGCCGTAGCGGTAGGCGTGCTCGCCGCTGGCGAAGACGTGTTCGAGCAGCGAACGGCGCTCGCTGACCGGCGACGGCAGCTGTGGGCCGAAGCGCTGCGCGCGCCGCCACAGCCATAGCAGCAGCGCCAGCAGCAGCGGCCCCCAGGCCATCCAACTGCGCAGCAGCAGGGTCATCCACAGCGAGGGCATGTCCGCCGCGTAGATCAGATGCACGGTGCCGGCGCGGTAGTTCGGCGCCAGCAGCTGACGCAGCAAGGCGATATGCGGCACGTCCTTGATCGCCTCGGCGCGCTCCTTGCCGGCGGCGTTGGCCGCAAAATCCAGATCGGCCACCACGTCGACGCTGCCGCGCCCCTGCGGCAGGCGCGCGAACACGTAGCCGCTGTCGTCCTCGCCCCAGGCGCGCAGCGGCGTGGCCGCGCGCTCCATCAGCAGGAACCGTCGGCCCTGACAGAACTCGACATGCGAATCCTGGCGCTCGACGTACATCGCCACGCAATCGGATTCGCGCTGCGGGAAGAATTTCACCCCAAGCTCGTGCAGCAACGGTATCGGCGTGGCCGCGCTGAGTTCGCCCGGCGGCGGCGTGCGCACGATCAGGTGCCCGCCGCCGTGCACCCAGGCCAGCAGGCGTTCGGCGTCGGCACCCGACAGCTGGCGCGGATCGCGCAGCAGCAGCACGGTGTCGCGCGCGCCCAGCGGATAGCGGTCGGCTTGCAGGCGCTGGCGCGAGAGCGCCTTCACGCCGTCCTTCTTCAAGGCCAGCTTGAGCACGTACAGCGGATTGCTGGCCGCCTCGCCGCTGCGCGGCAGGTCGATCCATTCCTCGACCCGCTCGTGCGTGCGCCACCACCAGTAGCCCAAGCCCGCCAGCAGCAGGACCACCAGCGCGGTGGCCAATCCGGTGCGCAGGTTCATGCGGCCCACCCGAAGCGTTGGCTGAGGGTGCGCAGCAGGGCGTCGAATTCGTCGATGGCCGGCAGACGCTGCGCGTAGGCGGCGTACTGCCACACGCGCACGGTGCCGGCGAAGGCTTCGCGGTCCTCGGCCAGCGGCATCTTGCGCGAGGCGCGCAGGCACTCGGCCTCGGTCGCGCCCGGCACCAGCACCACCTGCGCGCGCTCGACCATGGCTTCCACGCTGGCGCGGTACAGCAGGGCCAGCGCGTCGCGCTGGCGGCCGGCCTGCCACAGGCGGCGCGCGGCGCTGGGAATGTCGTCGGGCAGCGGCTCGGGTTCGATGACCACGCTGGTGCGGACCTGTTCGGGCTCGACCTGTTCGGCGCGCACGCTGTCGCGCAGCCAACGCAGCCAGCGCGGCGAAGTGAGGATGATCGCCAGCGCCAGCGCGCCGACCAGCACCCACAGGCCGTACTTGCCGATCAAGGCGATGATCGCGCCCAGCCCTTCCAGCGCCGGTGCGTTCTTGGGCGTCTTGGGCGGGTCGGGATTGCGCGGTTTCCAGGACGAGACCTTGCGCCGCGGCGCGACGGTCGGATCCTTGTAGGCCTGTTCGACCGCCTTGCGCAGGCCGGCGTCGTCCGCGCGCGCGTCGCCGAAGACCTCGTCCAGCGTCGGCGGCACCTTCGCTTCGCGCGCGGCGATGGCCTTCTGCACGGCCTTCTCGTCGTCCTCGTCGACGTCGACATCGGCCGGCCCGATCGGCTCGCGCAGCGGCGCGCCGATCGAGGGCGGCGCGTCCTCGTCCTCGACGAAGGTTTCCGATGCCGCCTCGTCCGTTGCGGCATCGTCGCTGGACGCCTCCGCGGCCGGCGCGATCATCGGCGCCGTCGGCGCGGCGTCCTGTGCCGATGCGTCCGGCAGCAGGCCCATGCCCATGCCCAGGCACAGCGCGAGCAGCAGCGGCGCGCTGGCCGCGCTCAGACGCGCGCGCAGGCGGCGGAACACGATCTCGATGTCCCAGCCTTCGATCTCGGTACGGCGGTTGAGATACAAGCCGAAGCCGGCGCCGACATAGAACGGCGCGATCGCGCAGGTCGCGGCCCAGGCCAGCGCGTTGCTGGCCAGTTGCGTCCAGCTCGCCTCCGCCAGCAGCGCCTGCCAGACCGTCTGTGCGGAATCGGACAGGTACTCGTTGGGAATGAAGATCGCCGCGCCCGTCGCCAGGCCCACGTACAGCGCGCCCTCGAAATGGAAGCAGACCAGGGTCAGCAGCGCGGCCACGCCGTACACCGGCGCGCCCAATGCGTTGCGGCGCTGGCGCGCCTCGGCGCCGCGCCCGCCCTCGAGAAAATCCACCGGCATGTACAGCGAACGCGCCGGACTGAGCCGGCGCCAGGTCAGGTACGACCAGCCCCAGCGCAGGCCCCAACTCAGTTGCGCGCGCAAAGTCTGGCGGGTGCCCGGCACGTCGCCGAACACCGCCCGCGACAGCACGTACAAGGGTATGCGGTCGAATACCGGCTTCAGCCACCACATCAGCAGCGTCGCCAGCCACAGCTTGTCCAGCGCCCAGGCCGCGGCGTTGAGCGCGACGAACAGCGGCAGGGTCAGCAGCAGATAGGACTTCCAGATCGCAGCGGCATGGCGGCGCGCCAGGGCGCTGCCCAGCTCCACCGCTTCCCAGGCCGTGCGCGGGCGCAACGCGACGGTGAGCGACTCGATCTTCATGACTCGATCCGGTCCTCGATCGCCACGTCCTGGTTGCGTCCGCCCAGGTACAGCCAGCCGCCGACCAGCAGCCACAGCAGCGCGCCCACGCCGTACTTGATCGCCGCCGGTATGGTCGGGATCGACGACCAGAACGCTTCCACGAACGCGGCGAACACCAGCATCGCCAGCACGCCGACGCAGATCTTGGCGCCGCGTATGCCGCCTTCGATCAAGGCGTCGATGCGCCGCCGCCGTCCCGGCGCGACCAGGTTCAGGCCCAGGCGCAGGCCGGCGCCGCCGGCGATCCAGATCGCGTTGAGTTCCGGCGCCGAGTGTCCGGCGACGAAGCGCCAGAACGGATCGCCGTGGCCGACCGCCTGCAGATGCCCGGCCACGCCGCCGATGATCACGCCGTTGCTGATCAGCACCACGATCGAGCCCAGCCCGAACAGGAAGCCGCTGGCGAAGGTGCGGAAGCCGATGCTGACGTTGTTGAGGATGTAATAGCCGAACATCGCCACGTCGGTCTCGGCGCCGCGGCCGAGCTTCTGCAGCGGACTGTTGGGGTCGTACATGTGCTCGAACTCGGCCAGCTGTTCCGGTGGGAACAGCGCGCTGGCCAGGTCGGGCTGGATCTGGATGGCGACGAACATCGTGACCAGCGGCACCCAGAACAGCGCCGCGGCCGCGGCCATGCAGCCGCGCTCGGCGCGCACCAGGCGCGGGAAGCCGGCGAACAGGAACTCCAGCGCGCGCCGCCAGCGCGGACGCGGCGCGCGGTACAGCAGGCCGTGGCCGCGCTGCATCAGTGCCTGCAGGCGGTCGGTGACGGCGGCGCTGTAGCCGCGCCGGCGCGCCAACGCGAGCTGCTGGCACAGGCGGCGGTAACGCGCCGGCACTTCGTAGTCGGGCAGGCCCTGCCAGCTGCGACGTTCGGCGCGCGCGCGCTTGGCGCTGTCGCCGCGCGCGTCCAGCCAGGCTTCCAGCTCCTGCCACTCGGCCTGGTGGCGCTCGACGAAACGTTCCTGCTTGATCGCGGCGACCTGATTCATCGGCGCCCCAGGAGCCAGTTGGCGATGCCGTACACGCGCGCCACGGCGGTCTCGCCGCGCGCGCCGGTCAGCGGCTGGACCAGGTCGGCCAGTTCGATCTGGCGCGCGGCGGCCAGGCGCGGCGCGCGTTCGGCGAACGCGACCAGCGCCGCCTGCTCATAGGGCAGCAGCGGCACCGGCGGCGCGCTGGCGGTGTCGATCGGCGCGGCCGCGGCGTCGTGGCGCCGCGCCTCGTGCACGACCAGGGTGCCGGCGACCATGTCGCCCAGCCGGCGGCCGTAGGGATCGGCGTAGCTGGCGATCAGGCCGAAGGCGTAGCCGAACGGCAGCATGTCGACCACGCGCAGCAGATTGCGCACGAACGACTGCATCCAGCCCACCGGCGCGCCGTTGCCGGCGACCACGCGCAAGCCCAGCGCGCGCTTGCCCGGCGTGCGGCCGTCCCACATCGCCTCGAAGGCCACGTGATAAAACCACAGCAGCAAGAACATCAGCACCAGGAAGAAGCCCATGCCGCCGGTGCCGAGCACGCCGAACAGCAGCGAGCCGATGAACAGCAGCGCCAGGCGGATGCACAGGTCGATCGACCAGGCCAGCGCGCGCGGCACCGGCCCGGCCGCGGGCAGTCGCAGGGCGACGCCTTCGGGCGTCACCACTTCGCGGTAGGTATCCAGCATCACGGCGCGGCGGCGCCTGCGGGCGGCGACGGCCGCGTCCGGCGGCGCGCGGCCGGTGTTCGGTGCAACTCGTCCATGCGATTTCCGTGGTCTCCCCTGCCGCGACTGTAAACGCGGCCCACTGCCGTGCCTAGCCCGCGTCGGCCATGCCCAGATAACGGTCCTTCAAGCGCACGTAGTGCTGGGCGCTGTATTGCAGTTGTTCGATCTCGCGCTCACTCAATTTACGCACCATGCGTGCCGGATTGCCCAGCCACAGCTCGCCCTCGCCGACCGTCTTGCCCGGCGCGATCACCGCGCCCGCGCCGACGAAGCCGAAGCGCTGCACGGTGGCGCCGTCGAGGATCTTGGCGCCCATGCCGATCAGCGCGAACTCCTCGATGCGGCAGGCGTGCACGATCGCGCCGTGACCGATGGTGACGTCGTTGGCGATCACCGTCGGCAGGCCGCCCGGACGCGTGAACGGGCCTTCGTGAGTGACGTGGACGATGGTGCCGTCCTGGATGTTGGTGCGCGCGCCGATGCGGATGAAGTTGACGTCGCCGCGGACCACGCAGCCGGGCCAGATCGACACGTCGTCGTCCAATGCGACTTGACCGATGACGGTGGCGGCCGGGTCGACGTAAACGCGCTGACCGAGTTCGGGGGTGTGTTCTAGATAGGGACGCAGGCTCATGCGCCGATTGTAAGCCGCCGCCGATGACGCGGTGGGTTCGGCCCGGCGCAGCGTCGCAACTAGTCGGCGCCGGCCTCGGCCAGGGCGGCCTGTGCGGCGGCGCGCACACGCTCGTCGCCATCGGCCAGCGCGGCTTCGAGGCTGGCGCACCAGGGCCGAGCCTCGCGCTTCCAGTAGCCCAGGCTCAAGGCGGCGAACCGGCGCACCTGCGCGTCCGGGTCGTGCGCGAGGCGCTGCGCCAGTGCCGGCAGCAGGCGCGCGCCCGCGGCCGCGCCCAGTCCGCGCTCGCCCATGATCGCCGCCGCGTGGGCGCGCACGAACGCGTGCGGCGACGCGAGGCCGCGTAGGACGGCATCGAGTTCGTCCTCGCGCAGCCGACAGTAGCTGCTGCCGGGCTTGAGCTCCTCGCGCGCACCGTCGGCGATGGCCGGCGCGGCGGACAGCAGGCGCTCCAGGGGCGCGTAGTCCAGCCCGGCGCGCGTCGCGTCGCGCCAGGCGCGGTAGGGCGCGCACAGGCCCGCCAGGGCCGCGTCGCGACGTCGCCCGAGTTGATCGAACAGCCATTCGCCGTCGCCCAGCACCGCCAGCGATCGCGCCGCCCAGGCTTGAGCGGGCTCGTCGCCGCGGCGCTCGACCCGCCGCCGCAACGCCGCGATCGCCTCCGGCGAGGCCACGCCGATCCGGCCCAGCAAGGCCGCCACCCACCACTCGCCGCGTGCGTGCAGGCGCGTCAGCAGGGCCGGCAGCGCCGGCTCTCCGAGCGCGCAGAGTTGCTCGCGCGCCTGCTCGGTATCGAAAGCGCCGCCGACGCGGTCGCTGTGCTGGATCAGGGTGGCGATGCGCTCGGGCAGCGCCAGCGCCAGCACGCGTTCGCGTTCGGCCTGCGCCGCCACTTCGTCCGGAAACAAACGCGCGAACCTGGCCTCGCCGATGCCCTCGCGCAGCAACTCGGTCTGGCCCTGTTCGTCGTGCACGAAGGCGATGAAGCCCGGCGCCAGCGCGAGGCCGCCGTCCTGCAGCAGGCGCTGCAGCTCACGAGCGGCCTCGACCAGGGTCTGCATCCAGCGGCGCTCGATCGCCCACCACTCCTCTCGGGTGGCGCTGCGAGCGACGCGTTCGACCTCGGCAGCGGCCGCGTTGAGCGCCTGGCTCACGTAGTCGATGTCGCTGTGCTCCCAGTCCGGCGGATTCCAGGCCTCGCTCCAGAACGCCTGCGGGTGCACGTCCAAGGGCCGCTCGCGCCCCAGCGCCTGCAGGCTGTTGGCCGCCAGCGTCGGCAGCCAGATCGCGCCATCGAGTTCGCGGTAGCTGCCGTAGTAGGCGACCGCGTAGCACTGCCGTTGCGGCTGCGCCGCCAGCGTCACGCGCAGTGCCGCCGCTGCGTCCGCTGTCAGCAGGCCTTGCAAGCGTGTCCAATCGATCATGCCGCTCCCCGGCGCCGGTCCCGCGCAGAGCCTGCCCGATCCGCACCGCCGGCGACCAGCCCCAGGACGGCCGCGTCGCCCCCCATCGCTGGCCTCTGCCGCCCCATCGCGGACACCCCCGCGAACGCCCGGCGCGACTACACTGCGGCGTATGGACATCACCGCCGACACCACGCCCAGCGAGCTGGCCGCCACCCGCGAACGTCTGCGCACGGCCTGGCAGGCGCACAAGCCCGACTACGCCCAGCGCCGCGCCGACCTGCTGCGCCTGCGCGACGCGTTCCGGGCGCGCGTGCCGGCCATGGACGCGGCCATCCAGGCCGACTTCGGCCACCGCTCCAGCCACGAGAACCTGCTGTCGGAGGCCATGATCACCCTGGCCGAACTCGACCACGCCATCGGCCGACTGCGCCGCTGGATGCGTCCGCGCCGCGCCGCCGTGGGCTGGCGCTTCTGGCCCGCGCGCGCCGAGATCCGGCCCGAGCCGGTGGGCGTGGTCGGCATCCTCTCGCCCTGGAACTACCCGGTGAACCTGGCCCTGGTGCCGCTGGTCTCGGCCATCGCCGCCGGCAACCACGTCTACCTCAAACCCTCCGAGCACACCCCGCGCACCAGCGCCTTCCTGCGCGAACTGCTCGCCGAGGTGTTTCCGGCCGACCGCGTGTCCGTGGCCATGGGCGGGGCCGAGGTCGGCGCCGCGTTCTCCGCGCTGCCCTTCGACCATCTGCTGTTCACCGGCTCCACCGCCGTCGGCCGCAAGGTCATGGCCGCCGCCGCGCCCAACCTCACGCCGGTGACGCTGGAGCTGGGCGGCAAGGCCCCGGCCGTGGTCTGCGAAGACTTCCCGATCGAAGTGGCCGCCGCGCGCATCGCCAGCGGCAAGTGGTTCAACGCCGGCCAGACCTGCATCGGCGTGGATTACGTGCTGGTCGACGCGGCCCGCCGCGACGCCCTGGTGGCCGCGCTGCAGGCGCAGCTGCGCGCGCGCTACGGCGAACTCGGCGCATCGCAGGACTACACCCGCATCATCAACGACAGCCAGTACGCACGCCTGCGCGGCTACGTCGACGACGCCCGCGCGCGCGGCCTGCAGGTGATCGAACCGTTCGCGCTGGATCCGGACACCGCCGCGCGCGAACGCCTGTTCCCGCCGACCCTGGTGATCGAGCCCGGCGCCGACGCCCAGGTCATGCAGCACGAAATCTTCGGCCCGATCCTGCCGGTGCTGTCCTACCGCAACCTGGACGAAGCGATCGCGCGCATCAACGCGCTCGATCGCCCGTTGGCGCTGTATCCCTTCGGCTACGACCGCGAACGCGTCGAACGCATCCTGGCCCAGACCCTGGCCGGTGGCGTCACCGTCAACGACACCCTGCTGCACTTCGGCGCCCACGACCTGCCCTTCGGCGGCATCGGCCCCAGCGGCATCGGCGCCATCCACGGCCGCAACGGCTTCGACACCTTCAGCAAGTTGCTGCCCGTGTTCCGCCAGCGCCGTTTCGCCGCCAGCGACTGGCTCAAGCCGCCTTACCGCGGAAAGATCGACAAGCTGGTGCGGATGCTGGCCAAGTAACCGGGCCGGCACGCGAGGTGCCGGCCCGTCCCTCCCCTCAATTCACCGTGCAGTCGTAGCGCAAGGTGGCGCTCTGGCCCACGTTAAGCTGCCCCAACACGATGCCGCCCGCGCCGGTCAGGTCGGCAACGGTGAAGCTGCCCGATGGCACGCCGTTGCCGGTGATGGTCACCGGATTGCCGGCCGCACACGTCAGTTCCGCGCCGGGCGCATCGCGCACCACGGCACCAGTGACCGTGGCCGGGCCGTTGTTGGTCACCACCAGGGTGTAGGTGACCGCCGAGCCGCGTTGCAGGGTGTCGTCGGCCTGGTCGCTGGGGCCGGCGGCCGACGTGTTGGTTTTGGTGATCGACAGGTCCGTCGTGCGCAGTGTGTTGGTGTAGGTGCACACCGCGGCATTGGCGCTGGTGATGGTCAGCGTGTTGGCCTGCTGGCCGTCGTTGCCCGACAGCGTGTGGCCGCCGGTACAGGCCAGCGCCGTGGTGTAGTTGGCCGCGTTCGTGCCCCCTTCCGCAGGCAGCGTGACCGTATCGCCGATGCTCACCGCCACCGGCGCGCCGCTGTCGGCGGCGTTCGGCGCGGTCGCATCGAACGCGGCGGTGTTGTTGGCGCCGCCCGTGGTCGCGCCGATGCTGACCTGGTGCCCTGCGGTGCTGCCCGCAGCCCAGGCCTTGGCCAGTTGCAGGCTGGCCTGGCGCTGGTTGGTGAAGGTACAGGCGATCGCGTTACCGGCGGCGGTGTCCTGCGCGGTCAGCGGGAAGCTGCGCGCAGCGACGTTGACCGGACCCTGCGCCTGCGTGGTCACGCCGGCGGGCGTGGTCACGGTGCAGGCGGCATCCGTGAACGCCCAACCGGCAGGCGGCGCGGCTTCCACGATATTGCCCGCGAAGCCGATGTTGATCGGCCGGGCGGCGGCCGTCGTCCCCGGAGCGCCCGCGGCGGTCGTAGTGATGGGGAGCGTGCCGAAACCGCTGTTTGGAGCCGTGAAGCTGAACGGACCGCCCGCGTCGCCTGCAGTGAGCTTGGTGATCTGGAGCCTCGGTCGTCGGGTGTTGGTGAAGGTGCACACAGTGGTCGAACCGGCCTGCACATCGCCGCCCGGCACAATGACTTCATTGGGGATGCCAGAGGTAGGAATGGCGCCATAGGTTTGGGTCGTACCGTCGGGCCTGGTCATGACGCAGTTCGCGTCGGTCACCGAGTAGGCGACCGGAAGGCCTTCGTTGACCCGGAAGAAGGCGCCGGGCGTCAGCGTGATCGTCGCTCCGGTAGCCGCTCCCGACGCGCCCGCGGCCGTCGTCGTCAGGCTCTGGTTGGTCGTGCCGCCGCCGGCCCCTCGCTGGATGACGAAGTTGAACGGGCCGCCGCCGTTGTCGGCCTGGGTGATCTTGGTGATGGTCAGGGTCGTCGGGCGGAGCGCGTTGGAGAAGGTGCAGGCGATGGTGTTGCCGGCAGCGGTATCGGCCGCCGTCAGGTTGAACGTGCGGCTGGCCGCATCGAACGTGCCCGCGGCGGGCGCGGCCGTTCCACCCGGCGGCGTCACCGTACAGGCCGCGCTCGACAGCACCCAACCCGCGGGCGGGGCGTTTTCGGTGATCGCCGTCGCGGTGGCCGCAGTGGTCAGCGTCTGCTGCGCGCCGGCCGTGCCGGGCGCGCCGGCCGCCGTGGTGGTGATGTTGTGCGCAGCGATGCCGTTGTTGCCCGAGAAGCCGAACGTATCGGTGCCGCCGTTGGAAATTTTGGTCACGGTCAACGCCGGCGGCGCGACAGTGTTGGTGAACGTACACAGCACATTGCGGCCCGCGCCGGCGACCAGCGGCAATGCCGGCAAGGTCAGCGTCCGCGTTCCGGCGTTGTAGGTGACCCCGGCAAGCGCCGAGCCACCCACGGTGCAGGACGGCGTACCGGTGACAGTCCAGCCCGCTAGTGCGGCTTCGGCGAGCGTGGTCGTTGTGGTGGTGCTGGCAAGCGTCAAGGTCTGCAGCGCCCCGGCGGTGCCGGGCGCACCCTGCGCCGTGGTCGTTATCTGGTGGCTGGCAATCCCGTTCGACCCCGAGAAGTCGAAGGTTCCGGTGGCACCATTGCTGATCTTGGTGACGGTGACGGTATTGGCCACCCAGGTCATCGGCACCGACTGGTTCGGGATGTTCAGGGCGGTTGAGCTGGTGTAACTGGCCTGCGTGTTGGTAAATGTGCCCAATGTGTTGCTGGTCACGTTCACGCTGACCGTGCAGGTGGTGGCCGCGCCGCCTGCGGTGCCGGCGGGCAGATTGCCGCCCGCGACGGTGAAGGTGCCATCGCCGGCGTTGGCGGTCAGCGTGGTGCCGGCGCCGCAAGTCGTCGTTGCATTGGGGGTGGGCGCGATCACGACGCTGCCCGGCAGCGTATCGGTGAAACCCCAGCCCACCTTGGCGCCGTTGTCGCCGCTGGTGTTGGTAATGGTGAAGGTCAACCGCTTGACCTGGCCGACATAGTTGGAGGCGATGTCCACCGCCTTGGTCACGCTGGGCGTGACGTCCAGCGCGGTGAAGTTGTCGTAGGCATAGTCATTGCCAATGCCACTGGCCTGCTGGTTGATGATGGTGAAGGTCAGCCCGCCCCCCGTCACCAACACCGCACTGCCAGCCCCTGCCGGCGTAAAAGTGGCCGCGCGAGCGGTATTGAACCCTGCACCCGCCCGGTTCGTGATCGAATTGTAATTGCGAACGTTCGTACCACCCGTACACAGGTCCATCTGCCCGCCCAGCTGGGTTCCGTTCAAATTGACGGTTATCAGCGGATGCGCCGCGTTGCAGCTTGCCGCCCCGGCGACAAACTGGAAGGTGACGAAGCGCCCGGTGCCTCCGGGCGGCACCGCCGGGAACGGAATCGGCTGCGCATTCTGCAGAATGACGCTACCCACGGTCGGAGGGCTAGCGGTCCAGGCGGTAATGCCGATATCTCCGCCATAAGCAGCGCCCGAAGGGTCGCCAGGCGTCGACAGAGCGCCGCTCGGAGTATTTAGGTTGTAAGCGCCGACGGCTTTCTGCGCGATGCCCGAACCGCTCCAGGCAGAAAACCCCGTGTCGTTGCTGCCCGGACAAGCGGCTAGTCCGACCGCATTGTTCGCGGGTACATTGCCCGCAGTCACCAGCCCGTTGCAGTTCGTGAGCCATGCCGGGTCGGCGGTATAGGTCATGTTGAGCGGTCCGGGCCCAACATAGGTATTGACCAATCTCGGATTGCCGTTGTTGTTGGCATTGCCGTTGTTGAAGGTCTCCCGATAGATCACCGTCTGCGCAAGCGCATGCGCCGGCAGCAGTATCGACATCGCAGCGCACAGCGCCACGAGCAACCGGCGGCCTTGCCCCAGGTTCGGTGCGAATCGCACCGACGCGACCCTGCGCGCTTCAGCTGCGCAGGGGGAGTGGGAGTCGTCGTGGCCCATCGGGCCTGTCGTCGGCGACGGCCCGCTCGCGCCCGGCCGGGACGGCGGCGGCGTGGCGCGCAATGGCATACGAGCGCCGCGCTTCGCCGCTGAACCCATCGCCCCAGCCGCCACATCCAGATTGCTATTTGCCCCACCCGCACCGAACATACCCACAGCCTGCCCCTGTCGAAATCGGGCACGACTTAGGGTGCCCCTAGTCCCAAAGTCGGGATTCGGCTTGGGAACCGGACATGCCGTGGGGAAACCGAAGACCGCGATGGATGAAGAGCCTCTCCTGCCGTCCGCATCGATCGAGTCGGTGACGGCCCTGATCGAACGGGCCCAGTCTGGTCAGGGTGAGGCCTGGGACCAGGTCTACGGCCTGCTCTATGACGAACTGCACCAGATCGCCCAGCAGCGGCTGCGCCAGTGGAGCGAAGGCCGCTCGGCCACGTCCCTGGTCAATCGGGCTTGGCTGCGGTTCGACCCCAGCCGGCTGAGCCTGCAGAACCGCCAGCACTTACTGGCGGTGATGGCACGCTCCATGCGCTACGCCCTGCTGGACGAGGCCGAGCGGCTGAAAGCCTTGAAACGCCAGGCCGGCGCGCCCGCACCCGAGGATGCGGTCGACACCCTCGGCTACGACCCGCGGCTGGACGAAATGCTGGCGTTGAGCGTCGCTTTGAACGAGCTATCCGCTGCCTATCCTCGCTTGGGCACCGTGGTGGAGATGCGCTACTTTGCCGGCATGACCGAAATCGAAATCGCCGAAGCGCTGGGCCTGACGGAACGCACCGTACGCCGCGACTGGCTCAAGGCGCGTGCCTTCCTGGTGTCGCAGCTGGGGGCGCCGCTGGCCAGTGGCGGCGACTGAGGCGCGCGGAGTAAGCGACCCGTGAGCAGCCACCACCTGCGCGCGCTGTCGCTGTTCGACGAATACGCCCAGATGCCGGCGGCCGAACGGGCGCGCCGGATGCAGATCCTGGCGAGCGAAGATCCGGCCTTGCATGCCGCCCTGGACGATTTGTTGCGCGCCGACGGCGAGCGCGATGGGCACCTGGTCGATGGCTCGGCCGTGGACGTGATCGCGCGCGCGCAGCCGCCGGCCGGCGAACGACCCGCCTCGGACCCCCGCCTGGGCACCCGCGTGGGCGCGTGGCGGATCGAGCGGGTGATCGCCAGCGGCGGCATGGGCACGGTCTACGAGGCGCAACGCGACGATGGGCAATACCAGCAGCGGGTCGCGCTCAAGTTCGTGCTGGCGAAGCATGCCGGCCCGCAGCTGACGGCCGCATTCCTGCAGGAACGCCAGCTGCTGGCGCGGCTGGACCACCCCGGCATCGCCAGCCTTTACGACGGCGGCATCGATGCCGACGGCCAGCCTTGGTTCGCGATGCGCTACGTACCGGGCGCGCCGATCGACACCTGGTGCGACGTGCGCCGGCTCGGCATCCGCTCGCGCATCGAATTGCTGCTGCAGGCCAGCCGGGCCCTGTCGTATGCGCATGCGCAAGGCGTGGTGCATGGCGACATCAAGCCGAACAACCTGCTGATCGATCGCGACGGCCGTGTGCAGCTGGTCGACTTCGGCATCTCCAGCCTGTCCGGCGCCGCGAACGGCGGCATCGCGATCACCGAGGACTATGCGGCCGCCGAGCAACGGCAGCTGGGCGTGCGCTCGGTCGCCACCGATGTTTATGCCTTCGGCGTGCTGATCTATCGTCTGCTGTGCGGCCAATGGCCGCAGGCGCGCCATCCGCTGCTGGGCGCCCTGCCGCTGTCCGATGCCGACGGCAGGCCGATGGACCGCTTGCTGGACGGCGCGGCCGAAGACGTCGCGCGCGTGCGCGGCGAAGCCAGCGTGGCGGCGCTGGCGCGGCGGCTGTCCGGCGATCTGTCCGCGATCGCACGCAAGGCGGTCGCCCATCGGCCCGAGGACCGCTACGCCAGCGTCGCGGCGCTGGCCGACGACCTGCAACGCTGGCTGGACCAGCGCCCGGTGTCGGCCCGCCCGCTGGCCTGGCCCGCGCGCGCGGGCCGATGGCTGAGCCGCAACCGCGTGCCGGCCGGGATCGTCGCCACCGCTTTGATCGCTGCGCTCGCGGTCTCCGGCCTGGCTTATCAGCGGCATCGGCAGGACCTGCGCGATGCGCGCGCCAGCGAGACGATCGGCCACTTGTTCGCCGCCAACCTGGGCACCGCGACGATTTCCGGCCTGGGCACGGCGCCGTTCTCGTCGCGCGCGCTGCTGGACAAGACCGAACGCGAGCTGCGTCGCCTGCGTTTGGCCGAACACCCGGCGCTGCTGGCGCGCGCTTACGCCACGCTGGCGCGCAGCCGCGCCGCCATTGGCGACATGCGCGATGCCGAGCGGTTGGCGGACGTGGCCACGCGCACCCTCGGCGACCGCGACGACGCCACCGGCGCCGTGGCCGCCACCCGCTCGGCCATGCTCAACCTCCGCGGCCGCCACGCGCAAGCCGCGACGCTGGCGAGCGCCGCGCTGGCCGGACTGGACGCCTGCGATGCCGGTCACCGCGAGTGCCCACGTATCGCCTTGCAGGCCGAGCTGGCGCGCGCGCAATGGGGACTGGCACAGATGCGGTCGGCGATGCGCACGGTGGACGCGGCGCTCGCCGAGGCCGCCCCTCTGGACAATCGCGAACCGACCGCCGAGCTGTTGATCTTGCGGTCGGAATACAACAGCTCTCTGCTGCGCGCAAAGCAAGCCGAAGAGGACGGCAAGCGCGCGGTGCAACTGGCCGACGGCATCAATCCGGTGCTCGCCGACGACGCCCGCGAGCGCCTGTTCGGCTTGCTCGCCCGCCGCGGAGCACCGGACGCCTTGGCGGTCGCCAAGCGATTGCGCGACAGCCGCATACGCACCCTGGGCGAACGCCACCCCAAGACCGGCTGGGCCTGGCTGCGCGTGGGCGAGGCCGAGGATCAAAGCTATGCGGGCGCGGCCATCCAAAAGGGCTTGTCGATCATCGAAGCGACGTACGGCCGGGAGCACCCCGAGTACGCCTGGGCGCTGAACTCGGCGATGTGGCATATGCCCAAATCGGCGCAGGAAAAGATCGCGCTGATGGAGCACGCGATCGGCGTACTGACGAACAACCTGGGCCCGCGTAGCGAGCGCACGCTGAATGCGCGCTCCAGGCTCGGCTATTTCATGCTGGACATGTCCAGCGATCACCGCACGGATGCCGACACGCTACGCGGCTTCACGCTGTTGGGCGACGCGATTCGGGACATGCAGGCCAGCGGCCTGCCCACGCCGTGGCAACGCCTGAAACTTGCGGAAGGACTGACGAATTTCGGCCCCAAGGAGCGCCTGGCCGACGCCGCGGAACTGCTGAACGTCGCAGCCGGCGAAGCGGGGCGCTACTTCTCCGCGGACGACAACTATGTGCTGGAGCTCACCGTGTTCCAGAACAAGCTGCTTTTTCGCAGAGGCCAGCATGCGCTCGCCGACCGTGGGTTCGCGGACTGGATCACGAAGAACCAAAGTTTCATCGCCACGACGCGATCCGACGCTCAGAGCGTCAACGAGTACATCCGCGCCATGACGCTGTACGAGTCGATGCTCTATCGTGGCTTGCACGCCTATCAAACTTGCGACCGCAAGGGCGCCGCGGCGCAATGGCGCAGCGCGGAGGATCTGGCCGGACGCGCGCTGGGCGACGAGGGCTATCAACAGTTGACCGCTCGCCGCATGCTTGCCGACCTGCACCGCGGCGCGCCCATCGACCTGCCTGCGGACGCCGGCTACATACCCGCCTCCGACATGGCGACAGGGAATGCGGCCGGCGCGCGTTGCCCGCATTCGACCCGCGCCATGTCCCAGGACGCGGGAGCCGCAGGCGGACAGCGGCGACCCGATCCGAACGGGTGATCCCCTGTAGCGCCGGCCGACTTGGGTTAGCGGCGCGATCATGCCTTAAAGTGGCCACAGCGCCTGCCCCAAGGCCCAAGCCGCCGACGCCTCATACGGGTGCGCGCGGCCTGCGCGCGGTGCCGGCATCGCTATCCACGCCCCCCCTTCCGACAGGCGTCGCATGAAGATCTACAGCTGGAACGTCAACTCGCTCAACGTGCGCATGCCGCACCTGGAAACCTGGCTGGGCCTGCGCCTGCCCGACGTGGTGGCGCTGCAGGAAACCAAACTGGAAGACCACCGCTTCCCCGACACCGAGCTGTCGGCGCTGGGCTACCGCAGCGTGTTCGCCGGACAGAAGACCTACAACGGCGTGGCGATCCTGTCGCGCGAACCGGCGCAGGACGTGCAGATCGGCGTGCCCGGACTGGAGGACGAGCAGAAGCGCGTGATCGCCGCCACCGTCGGGGAGCTGCGCATCGTCAACCTGTACGTGGTCAACGGCCAGGACGTGGGCACCGACAAGTACGCCTACAAACTGCGCTGGCTGGACGCGGTGCACGCCTGGATCGCGCAGGAGCTGCAGCGCTATCCGCAGATGATCGTGCTGGGCGATTTCAACATCGCCCCCGACGCGCGCGACGTGTACGACCCGACGGTGTGGAATGAGGGCCATATCCTGACTTCCACCGCGGAACGCGAGGCGCTGCAGCGATTGCAAGCCCTGGGACTGCACGATGCCTATCGCTTGCATCCGCAGGCCGAGGGCGAGTTCAGCTGGTGGGATTACCGACAGGCGGCGTTCCGCCGCAACCTGGGGCTGCGCATCGACCTGACGCTGATCTCCGACACCTTGCGCGCCCGCTGCGTGGGCGCAGGCATCGACCGCGAACCCCGCACCTGGGAACGCCCCAGCGATCACGCACCGGCGTGGGTGGAGCTGGCGGATTGATGGCAGCACCAACGCAGGCACCTGGAATTAAACGCTCGCTTCAGCCGTTGCCGTTGCCGTTGCCGTTGCCGTTGCCGTTGCCGTTGCCGTTGCCGTTGAGTTTGCTCCGGCATTGAAGTCCATAGAACCGAAGCCACACGACCACTCCCAGACCCGGAGGGCGGCGCGCAGGACGCGCGCCGTTTTTCGATAGGACAGGGATGTCCTATCGAAAAATCCCGGCGCAAGAACCGAAGCCACACGGGAGCTCCTGGCTCAGACCCTTCTCTTTGGTTACTTTCTCTTGGGTCAGCAAGAGAAAGTGACCCGCATGCGCAGCAGGCGGAAGCCTTTGACCTTCGGTCAGAAGCAGCGGAGCAACAGCCAAAGCAAATCCTCCCCAACCCTCCTTTTCCAAAGGAGGGAGCTAAGAGCGCGACGCCGGAGTTTGGCGGCCATCGGAGCCGGGTAGGCGCAATAGCCGGAGTTCGCGGTCGCGGCTCACGCCGCTCCTACAGAGAGTGCATGCAAGAGAAAGTGACCCGCATGCGCAGCAGGCGGAAGTCGTTGACCTTCGGTCAGAAGCAGCAAAGCAACGGCCAAAGCAAATCCTCCCCAACCCGCCCGGCCAACAGGCACAGCCTGTTGTCGTTCACCCGTGCACGAACCTGCGGTTCGTAAACGCACGGCTTCACCCTTTGTCAAAGGAGGGAGCTAAAAGCGCAACGCCGGGATTTGGAGGCCATCGGAACCGGATAGGCTCGATAGCCGGGATTCGCGGTCGCGGCTCACGCCGCTCCTACAGGCAGGCATCGGCGCAACGCGCGAATGCGAGCCTAGAAAAAAGCCCGGCGATGCCGGGCTTTTTCGTAGCGCACGCAAAGCGCATTCAGCGCACGCGGCCGCGCCGGAACAGATTGACGATGCCCAACAGCACGATCGCGCCGACCAGCGACAGCAACAGCCCGTTGAGACTGAAATTGCCGTCGTTGATGTCGCCCGCGCCCAAACCGAGCACCCCGCCCAGCCAACCGCCCAGGAACGCACCGACGATGCCGACGATGATGTTCAGGAAGATGCCCTGCTGGCCGTCGGTCCTCATGATCATGCTGGCGATCCAGCCGATGACGCCGCCTACCACCAGCCAAATGATGATGCCCATCATGCTCGTGTCTCCTTCTTCAGTTCACAGGACGCCCGTCGCGCAGACGCGCCGATGCGACCGGCACGTCTGCCCTACGAGACAGAACGAGTCTGGGCGGAAGTTTGTGACGGAGATGTCTGCGCGACGGCGCGCGCGTCACGCGGCGTAGACACGCCGCGTGCGGGTCAGCCGTCGTTGCCGCGCAACAGCGACAGCAGCCGGTCGCGCGGCAGCTTGCCGGTTTCGTTGCGCGGCAGCGCGGCGACGCAGCGCAGGGGCCGCGGCAGGAACACCGGGTCCACGCTCGCGCGCAGCGCCTGCAGGATGCGCGCCTCGTCCAGCGTCGGCGCCACCGCGAGCGCGGCGATGCGGCGCACCGCGCCGTCCTCGGCATCGAGCTGGAACACCGCCGCGTCCTCGACGCCGTCGATCGCCAGCAGCTTGCGGGTGAGATCGCCCAGCGACGCGCGCTTGCCGGCGATTTCCAGCAGGTCCGCGCTGCGGCCGCGCAGCACGAAGCGGCCGTCGGCGCCGACTTCCATCAGGTCCGCCAGCACCACCGGCTCGGGCAGGTGCGGCGCGTGCACCGCGGTGCCGTCGGGCTGCGGCGACACACGCACGCCCGGCAGCGGCGTCCACGCCTGCTCGTGGGCGGTGCGGCGGCGCGCGATCACGCAGGTCTCGGTGGAACCGAACACTTCGCGCACCTCGCAGCCGTAACGCTGCTCGGCGGCCAGCGCGAGCTCCTGCGTCAACGGCGCGGTCGCCGAGACGATGCCGGCCAGCGGCGGCAGATCGATGCCGGATTCGACCAGCGCGCGCAGATGCACCGGCGTGGTGACCAGCAGCGGCGGCGACGGCGCGTCGGCCAGCGCCAGGGCGACATCGCCGGGAAAGAACGGACGCGCGGCGTGCACGGCGACCGGTCCGAGCAAGGGCAGCAGCACCGACATCTCCATGCCGTACATGTGCTGCGGCGGCACGGTCGCCACCAGCGGCGTGATCGCGTCGGGCGCGAGCAGATCGTGCAACGCCGCCAGGTTCTGCGCGGTGCTGGCGCGGAACGCCTGCCAGGTCTTGGGATTGGGTTTGGGCTGGCCGGTGCTGCCGGAGGTGAAGCCGATCGCGACCAGGGCCTGCGCGGCGACGCACGGCGCGGGTCCGTCGGCCTGCGACAGCACCTCGGGCAGGCGCCAGTAGCGCGGCGGCGGCGGATCCAGCGCGCCGTCGCCCAGACAGTAGCTGTCGGCGTGCTGCGCATAGGTGTCGTCGACCACGGCCGGCGCGCGCGAGGACGGCAACAAAGTGGTCTGCCCGCGCAGCGCGGCCGCGCAGAACGCGACCAGGAAGCGGTAGCGGTCCTCGCACAGATTGATCGCATGGCGCGCCGCCGGTAGCGCCGCGGCCAGCGCGCGCACCTCGCGTTCGAAGCGTTCCTGCGCCACGGCCTGACCGTGCGCATACGCAAACAAGCGCGTCTGCGCCCCGATCACCAGCGCGACGCGTTCGTCGCCGGGCACCGCATCGTGATCAACTACTGCTGACATCGTCCGCCATTGCTTGCTCCCGCCGCGACCGTGCAGGTCCCGGCGCCGACGGCCTGCGCCGCCTTCCCCTGTGCGCCGGCCTCGCGGCAACGGCATCGATCGCGGCCAACGCCGCATCCCCTGCTTTAGCTTACGCTGGCGCGCCGGCGTTCCGTCAAACGCCTCGTTCATGTGCCTGATCCGTCGATGACTCCGCCCCAACCGCTGCTCCCGCCACGCTGGACCTGGCAGCCGCATACGCCCGGCCACGCCGCGCAGGCGCAGGCGCAGGCCTGGCTGGCGCAGCAGTTGCGGACCGATCCGCAGGCCCTGCGCCTGGCCCGCGACGACCGCCAGCGGCCCTACCTGGAGGCGCCGTTCCAGCACTGGGACTGCAACTGGAGCCACAGCGGCGACAGCCTGCTGATCGCCCTGACCGCGCACGGCCGGGTCGGCGTGGACCTGGAGCGACTGCGCCCGCGGCCGCGCGCGCTGGCGGTGTCCGAGCGCTACTTCACCGCTCCCGAAACCGCCTGGCTGGACGCCCAGGCCGACCGCGACCGCGCCTTCCTGCGCCTGTGGTGCCTGAAGGAAGCCGTGCTCAAGGCCCACGGCCACGGTCTCTCGTTCGGCCTGCACCGGCTGCGCTTCGAGGAGCGCGACGCACTGCTGGTACTGGTGGACAGCGACCCCGCCCTGGGCGCGCCGCACGAATGGCGGCTGCAGGAGCTGGCGCCCGCGCCGGGCTACGTCGGCGCGCTGGCCTGGCGCCCGCGACCGGGCGCGCCGGCGCCGCCCTGATTCGGACCGCGCGCGGAGCCGGTCGCCGCCATCGGCGATACTGTCGGCAATGAACGCAACCGCCCCCCTCCCGCCCGGGCTCCGCCGCGAGCTCGAATCCGGCCTGTCCGCGCTGGCCCTGGATCCGGCCCTGGCCGCGCCGCTGCTGGACTACCTGGCCCTGCTCGCGCGCTGGAACCGCACCTACAACCTCACCGCCGTGCGCGATCCGCAGGAGATGGTGACCAAGCACCTGCTGGACTCTCTGGCCATGCACCCCTACGTCGACGCGATCGCGCACGACGGCGGCGCCCTGGCCGATCTGGGCACGGGCGCCGGCCTGCCCGGTATTCCCCTGGCCATCGTCAAGCCCGGCCTGCGCGTGACCCTGGTGGAGAGCAACGGCAAGAAAGCGCGCTTCATGCGCGAGGCCCTGCGCACGCTGGGCCTGAAGGACGCGCGCGTGGCCGAATCGCGGATCGAAGCCTTCGCCGAACCCGGCGCCTTTGATGCCATCACCGCGCGCGCGCTGGCGACCCTGCCGCTGATCCTGGAACTGGGCGGGCACCTGCTCAAGCCCGACGGCGCGCTGCTGGCGATGAAGGGCGCCCACCCCGTGGACGAGATCGCCGCCCTGCCCGCCGGCTGGGCCGTGCGCGGCTCGCACCCGCTGGCGGTGCCGGGCCTGGACGCCGAGCGCCACCTGGTCGTGGTCGCCCGCGCCGGCGCCCACGCACACCCCGATGCCGCATGACGGAGCGCGAACGCGCCCCGTCCGGGCATAATCCCCAGTCCGACCGGCGCCCGGCGCCGTCCGAACCCATCACACAGCCCGTACAGCAGGGGACGAGCCGCATGGCCCGCATCATCGCCGTCGCCAACCAGAAAGGCGGAGTGGGCAAGACCACCACCGCGGTCAACCTGGCCGCCGCGCTCGCGCGCGCGCCCAAGCGCGTGCTGCTGGTGGACCTGGACCCGCAGGGCAACGCCACGATGGGCAGCGGCATCGACAAGCGCAGCATCGAGGACTCGATCTGCGACGTGATGCTGGGCGAAGCCGAGGCCGCCTCGATCCTGCTGCGCGCGCCGGAAGACTTCGACCTGCTGCCGGCCAACATCGAACTGACCGCCGCCGAAATCCGCCTGATGGGCGAGGACGCGCGCGAGCAACGCTTGAAGGCCGCGCTGGCGCCGCTGCGCGGCAACTACGACTACATCCTGATCGACTGCCCGCCGGCGCTGTCGCTGCTGACGCTCAACGCGCTGACCGCGGCCGACTCGATCATCGTGCCGATGCAGTGCGAGTACTACGCGCTGGAAGGCATCAGCGCCCTGCTCGACACCATCAACGCGCTCAAGGCCAGGCTCAATCCCGAGCTGGAAATCGAAGGCGTGCTGCGCACCATGTTCGACGTGCGCAACAACCTGGCCAACGCGGTGTCGGCCGAGCTGACCAACCACTTCGGCGACCGCGTGTTCCGCACCATCGTGCCGCGCAACGTGCGCCTGGCCGAGGCCCCCAGCCACGGCCAGAGCATCGTCGGCTACGACAAGGCCAGCCGCGGCGGCATCGCTTACCTGGGCCTGGCCGGCGAAGTGCTGCGCCGCCAGCGCGAACGCGAGCAGGCCGCCAAAACCGCACACAAGGAGACCGTGGCATGAGCGCGGCGAAGAAGCGCGGCCTGGGCCGCGGCCTGGAAGCCCTGCTCGGCCCGAAGGCCGCCGCCGAGGCGCCGATCCTGGAAGCCACCGAGTCCGACGTGATGCGCACCCTGCCGGTGGACGCGCTGACCGCCGGCAAGTACCAGCCGCGCAAGACCTGGGACCACGACAAGCTGGCCGAGCTGGCCGAGTCGATCAAGGCCCAGGGCGTGATCCAGCCGATCGTGGTGCGCGACATCGGCGGCAAGCGCTACGAGATCATCGCCGGCGAACGCCGCTGGCGCGCCACCCAGCTGGCCGGCCTGACCGAAATCCCGGTGGTGATCCGCGAAGTCGACGACCGCACCGTGGTCGCGATGGCGCTGATCGAGAACATCCAGCGCGAAGACCTCAATCCGCTGGAAGAGGCCAACGCGCTGCAGCGCCTGATCGACGAGTTCGATCTCACCCACGCCCAGGCCGCCGAAGCGGTCGGGCGCTCGCGAGTGGCGGTGTCCAACCTGCTGCGCCTGCTGGAGCTGCCGGCCGAAATCCGCGTGCTGGTGGAAACCCGCGCCCTGGACATGGGCCATGCGCGCGCGCTGCTGACCCTGGCCCCGCAGGCCGCGATCGCGCTGGCGCGCCAGGCCGCCGAACTGGGCTGGTCGGTGCGCGACGTCGAGCATCGCGTGCAGCAGCTGGCCGCGGGCAAGGTCCCGACCGGCAGCGGCAAGCCCAAGCCGGCCAAGGCCAAGCCGCAGGCCGACATCGCCACGCTGGAACGCGAGCTGTCGGAATCGCTGAACACCCAGGTCAACGTGCTGCACGGCCGCGGCGGCAAGGGCCGCCTGGTCATTCACTACAGCGACCTGGACTCGTTGGACGGCGTACTGGAAAAGCTGCGCGGCCGCAGCGAAGGCTGAGCCGCCGCCCGCGCGGTGGCGCGGGAAGGGATTCGTGTCATGCTGGACCGGCATGCTGGCCCGGTCCGCATGCACAGGGGAAACGCATGGACACTCTCGCTACGCGGGGCGCATCGGCGCCGCCGCTCGCGCCTACGACGCCGCCCGCCGGCGCCTTTCGAATCCCAGCGCCTGCGCGGCGACCGGCTAGACTGGTCCCGCGCCACGGCCGCGCACGAAACACCCCACCACTGAAGGAGATGCACATGAAACGGATTGCCCTCGCGGCCCTGCTGCTGTCCCCGTCCCTGGCCTTCGCCCAGGCCGGCGCCAGCTGCCCCACCCTCAACAACGCCGACCTGGCCTGGACCCAGCGCCAGGGCGACGATTACACCCTGTGCTACCTGGAGCTGCCGTCCGCCATCGCCGCCGGCAAGGGCCTGGGCGTGTACCTGGGCACGCGTGGCTTCAAGCCCGAGAAGGACAACCGCGCCGAGAAGGGCACGGTCGGCACCCAGCAGGTGGTCTGGTACAAGAAGCCCAGCGGCACCCGCCCGTTCTCGCGCGAGACCACGATCCTGCTGCCGGGCGACAAGCCCAAGAGCAAGGTCCGCATCTACGTCTGGATCGACGCGGCCACCCAGGGCGAGCTCAACGAAGCCCTGGCCCTGGCCAAGCAACTGGCGGTGAAGTGACCGCGGCCGGCGGACTCCGGCCCCGGCGCGGAGTCTGCTGCGCTTCAGGCGCGGGCGGCCAAGCTGTCGCCCGCGTTCCGCCACGGATCGGTGCGGCCGTCGGCGCCGAACACGATTCCGACACGGATTCGCGGACACTGTCGCAACGGTAACCACCGCTCACGCATGCTCTCCGTCTCCGCACCCGCCCTCCTCGCCCCATGACCATCCTCGTCACCGGCGCCGCCGGCTTCATCGGCAGCTACGTCTGCCGCGCCCTGCGCGCCCGCGGCCAGGCCGTGGTCGGGCTGGACAGCTACAACGACTACTACGACCCGCAGCTCAAGCGCGATCGCGTCGCCGCGCTGTGCCCGGACGTCGAGATCCGCGCCCTGGACCTGGGCGACCGCGACGGCCTGGCCGCGCTGTTCGACGAGTTCGCGCCGACCCAGGTGATCCACCTGGCCGCGCAGGCCGGCGTGCGCTACTCGCTGACCCATCCGCACGCCTACGTCGACAGCAACCTGGCCGGCTTCGTGAACCTGCTGGAGCTGTGCCGCCATCGCGGCGTGCAGCACCTGGTCTACGCCAGTTCGTCCTCGGTCTACGGCGACTCGGCGGTGGCGCCGTTCTCGGAAGACCAGCGCGTCGACCGGCCGCGCTCGCTGTACGCGGCGACCAAGGCCGCCAACGAACTGATGGCGCACACCTACGCCCATCTCTACGGCCTGCACGCCACCGGCCTGCGCTTCTTCACCGTCTACGGCCCCTGGGGCCGTCCCGACATGGCGCCGCTGCTGTTCTCGCGCGCAGTGCTGGCGGGCCGGCCGATCGAGGTGTTCAATCACGGCCGCATGCGCCGCGACTTCACCTTCGTCGACGACATCGTCGCCGGCGTGCTGGGCGCGCTCGCGCACCCGTCCCAGGACGACCCGCCGCACCGGGTGTTCAACCTGGGCAACCACACCCCGGTCGAGCTGGAGCATTTCATCGCGGTGATCGAGGCCGCGGCGGCTAAGCCGGCGCAGAAGGTCTACAAGCCGATGCAGCCCGGCGACATGATCGAGACGATGGCCGATACTGCGCGCGCCAAGGCGGCGTTCGGGTTCGAGCCTGCGACCTCGATCGAAACCGGATTGCCGCAGGTGGTCGCCTGGTGCCGGGACTATTTCGGCGCCAAGGTCTGAGCCGGCCCCGCGCCAGCGACCGCCGCAGGCCGTAACGTGTTGCAACCGCCTCCGCCGACCCGGAGGCCCCTCCCGGCTCACGCGAGCCGCGACGAGTTCGCCAGATGACCGCAAGCCAGAACCCATCACTGTCCGTCGTCGTCCCCGTGTTCAACGAGCAGGACAACGTCGCCCCGCTGATCCACGAGATCACCGCCGCCCTGCGCGGCCTTGCGCCCGATGAAGGCGGGGACTTCGAGATCGTCTACGTCGACGACCGTTCGCGCGACGGCACCCTGGACGCGCTGCGCGCGCTCAAGGCGCAGGTGCCCGAATTGCGCGTGGTCCACCACGTCACCCAGAGCGGCCAGAGCACCGCGATCCGCAACGGCGTGAAAGCCGCGCGCGGTCGGTGGATCGCCACGCTCGACGGCGACGGCCAGAACGACCCGGCCGACATTCCCAAGCTGCTGGCCAAGCGCGCCGAATCGGCGCCCGACATCAAGCTGTTCGCGGGCTGGCGCGTGAACCGTCAGGACTCGGGCAGCAAGCGCTGGGCCTCCAAGTGGGCCAACGCGATCCGCAGCCGCATGCTGCGCGACGACACCCCCGACACCGGCTGCGGCATCAAGCTGTTCGAGCGCGAGGCCTTCCTCGATCTGCCGCACTTCAACCACATGCACCGCTACCTGCCCGCGCTGATGCAGCGCGCCGGCTGGAAGACGGTGAGCGTGCCGGTCAACCACCGCGCGCGTTCCACCGGCGTGTCCAAGTACAACAACCTCAACCGCGCCCTGGTCGGCATCAGCGACCTGCGCGGCGTCGCCTGGTTGATCAAGCGCGGCAAGGTCACCGCCACCGAAGAGGTCTGAGCCATGGACTTCATGAATTCGCCGATTGAATGGCTGGCCTGGACCGGCCTGCACATGTCGCCGTGGAAGCTGATCGGCCTGACCGGCGCGCTGATGTTCGGCGGCCGCTGGCTGGTGCAGTTCGTGGCCAGCAAGCGCCAGGGCAAGCCGGTGATCCCGCGCGCGTTCTGGTACATGAGCCTGGTCGGCAGCGCGATGACGCTGAGCTACTTCGTGTTCTCGCAGAAGCAGGACTCGGTGGGCGTGATCCAGAACCTGTTCCCGGCCTTCACCGCCGCCTACAGCCTGTACCTGGACATCAAGCACCGCGGCTGGCACCGGGATCGCGCCGGGCATTGAGGCCACGCGCGGTGCGGCGCTAACCGCAGCGACCGGCAACTCAATCGTAGTGCTCGATCCCCTCGGGCAACTGCACCCAGCCGTGCCGCCGCTCCTCGTACACCGAGACCGTGGGGGCCGGGAAGCCCGGCTCGGCGAACGCGCCCACCGCGACCACCAACGAATCCGGGAACGCCTCCGGCTCCCAGTACACGATGGACCCGCAGTTGGGACAGAAATGGAAGGTGGCCAGGGTGCCGGCGTCGCCGCGGCGCTGGTAGCGGCTGGATTGGCCCTCCAGCAGGCGCGCCCGCTCGCGCGGGTAGCGCGCCTGCACGCCGTACACGCTGCCGGTGCGGCGCTGGCACTCCAGGCAGTGGCAGATCGAAATCCGGGTGGGCTCGCCCTCGCAGGCCAGCCGCAGCTGGCCGCAGGAGCAGGTCGCCAGACGTGGATTCATGGTCGGTACGCCCGTTCAGGTAGCCGCGACAGGCCTTCAGCATACCCGCGGCTGGGCTCGGCCGGCCCGCCTGGCCCCAAGTGCTTGTCCCGGCTGGGATTTGCCGCCATAATACGCGGCTCGCTGTGTCCGACCCTCCCCTAGGGGCAGGTCCGGGCGGTCCCGGAAGTGCGATTCCGACCGCCTCGCTCGGCTGAGGTAACCACCCGTATCGCGCGCTGTCCGCGGAATTCCGCGCCGACGGCGGGGCCGCCGCCTCCCTGGCCAAGGGAAGCATCCAATCCTTTCGAGGTGCACATGTCCCGCGTATGCCAAGTAACGGGCAAGCGAACGACGACCGGCAACAACGTCTCGCACGCCATGAACAAAACCCGCCGCCGCTTCCTCCCCAACCTGCACGAGCGCCGCTTCTGGGTCGCCAGTGAGAACCGTTGGGTCAAGCTGCGTGTTTCCGCCAACGCCATGCGCACCATCGACAAGAACGGCATCGACGCCGTCCTGGCCGATCTCCGCGCCCGCGGCGAAAAGATCTGAGGACCTGAATCATGGCTTCCAAGCGCGACAAGATCCGTCTGATCTCCTCGGCCAACACCGGTCACTTCTACACGACCGACAAGAACAAGAAGAACACCCCGAACAAGATGGAGGTCAAGAAGTACGACCCCGTCGTTCGCAAGCACGTGATTTATAAGGAAGGCAAGATCAAGTGACCTTCCGGCCCGTTCGCGCTGCGCGCGAACGGCTTTGCCGGAAGGTCATCCCCGCGAAAGCGGGGATCCAGGCCTCGCGAGAAACCCGCCCACCAGGCGGGTTTCTTTTTGCCTGCGATTCGAACGCCTTGCGATGCCCCGCTCCCCCAACCCCACGCTGAAGTCACTGGATCCCCGCTTTCGCGGGGATGACGGTTGTGGCGGACGGGGGCATCTCATTCGCTACGGTTCGCGGTGCTTTCTTCGATCCCACTCGCCTTCGCAGCCCCACGCTGAAGTCACTGGATCCCCGCTTTCGCGGGGATGACGGCTGTGGCGGACGGCGGGCATCTCATTCGCTGCGGTTCGCGGTGCTTTCTTCGATCCCACCCGCCTTCGCTGCCCCACGCTGAAGTCACTGGATCCCCGCTTTCGCGGGGATGACGGCTTTTGCGGACAGGGGGCATCTCATTCGCCGCGGTTCGCGGTGCTTTCTTCGATCCCACTCGCCTTCGCAGCCCGACGCTGAAGTCACTGGATCCCCGCTTTCGCGGGGATGACGGCTTTGGCGGACGGGGGCATCTCATTCGCCGCGGTTCGCGGTGCTTTCCTCGATCCCACTCGCCTTCGCAGCCCCACGCTGAAGTCACTGGATCCCCGCTTTCGCGGGGATGACGGCAAAACCAGCAACCTACTCCCCCTTCGCAGCAGGAAATAAAGCTGCGAAGCAGCAGCCCCTCTCCCGCCTGCGGGAGAGGGATTGGGATGAGGGCCGCTCTACGACTTTCGTAGCCCCCCAGCGCCCTCCGCCTCGCCCGCCGTACACTCCCTGATCCGAACGCGGAGTGGCGCTGCGGTGATCCCCGGCTGGATATTGCTGCTGGTATCGGCCGGTTACGTCGGCCTGCTGTTCGCCGTCGCCTACTACGGCGATCAGCGCACCGCGCGCACGCCCAAGCTGCGCTGGCTGCGGCCGGCGGTGTATTCGCTGGCGCTGGCCGTGTACTGCTCGTCGTGGACCTTCTACGGCGCGGTCGGCACCGCCGCGCGCACCGGCCTGGGCTTCCTGCCGATCTACCTGGGCCCGCTGCTGATGCTGGCCTTCGGCTGGCGCATCCTCGAACGCCTGGTGCTGATCTCCGGCGAACACCGCATCGTCTCCATCGCCGACTTCCTGTCCTCGCGCTACGGCCGCGCGCCGGGCCTGGCCGCACTGGTCGCGGCGGTCGCGCTGACCGCCGCGGTGCCCTACGTCGCCTTGCAGTTCAAGGCCGTGGCGATGAGCGTGGAAGTGCTGGCCGGCGTGCCGTCCGACGCCAGCCTGCTCGCCGACCCGGCGCTGTACGTGGCGCTGCTGCTGGCGGTGTTCGCGATCCTGTTCGGCACGCGCCAGATCGACGCCACCGAGCACCACCACGGCATGGTCCTGGCGGTCGCGCTGGAGTCGCTGGTCAAACTGGTCGCGTTCGTCGCCATCGGCGTGTTCGCGCTCGCCCATCTGCCCGGCGACGGCGGCCTGGCCGCGCGCGTGGGCCAGGCCGCGCGCGTGGTCACCGCGCCCGGCCTGCCGCCGGGCTTCGTCGCCCAAACCCTGCTGGCCTTCACCGCGATCCTGTGCCTGCCGCGCCAGTTCCACGTCGCCGTGGTCGAATGCCAGGACCCCAACGACCTGCGCCCCGCGCGCTGGCTGTTCGGCGGTTACCTCGCCCTGATCAGTCTGCTGGTGGTGCCGATCACCCTGACCGGCCAGGCCGTGCTGTCCGGCAGCGCGGTGTCGCCGGACACTTACGTGCTCGCGCTGCCGCTGGCGCTGAAACAGGAAACGCTGGCGCTGATGGTCTACATCGGCGGCTTCTCGGCCGCGACCGGCATGGTGATCGTCGCCAGCGTCGCCCTGGCGACCATGGTCAGCAACGACCTGATCGTGCCGCTGCTGTTGCGCAGCGGCGCCCTGCGCGAGACTCAGGGCATCGACCGTCAGGTGCTGTGGGTGCGGCGCGCGACCATCCTGGTGCTGGCGATGATGGCCTACGCCTACCACCGCGCCTCGATGGGCGCCGACAGCCTGGCCCAGCACGGCCTGCTCGCGTTCGCCGCGGTGGCGCAATTCGCACCGGCGCTGATCGGCGGCCTCTACTGGCGCGGCGCCAGTCGCGCCGGCGCGTTCGCGGGTTTGCTGGCCGGCGCTGCATTGTGGCTGTACACGCTGCTGCTGCCGGCGCTGGCGCGAGTGGGCTGGCTGGACGCCGACTGGATCGAGCACGGCCCGCTGGGCGTGTCCTGGCTGCGGCCGGAGCAGCTGTTCGGGCTGACCGGCTGGGACGCGCTCACCCACGGCACGTTCTGGTCGCTGCTGTTCAACGTCGGCGCCTTCCTGTTCGTGTCGGTGCGCCAACGCCCGCGCCTGCAGGAGCAACTGCTGGCCGCGACCTACCTGGATCCGTACGTGCAACGCCCCGCGCTGGGCCCCGGCGGCTGGGCCGGCAGCGTGCGCAGCGGCGAACTGCTGACCCTGGCCGAACGCATCGTCGGCGAGCGCCATGCGCGGCGCGCGTTCGAGGAATACGCCCAGGCCCAGGGCCGCGACTGGCTGCCCGACCAACCCGCCGACCGCGCGCTGGCGCAGTTCACCGAACGCCTGCTGGCCTCCGCGATCGGCGCCGCGTCGGCGCGCCTGACCCTGACCAGCGCCTTGCGCGGCTCGGGCATGGAACTGGGCGAAGTGGTGGCGCTGCTAGACGAGGCGAATCAGGAGCTGCGCTTCAACCGCCAAGTGCTGTCGACCACGCTGGAGAACATCAGCCAGGGCGTGAGCGTGGTCGACCGCGACATGCGTCTGGTCGCATGGAACCGCCGCTATCAGGAATTGTTCGACTATCCCGACGGCATGCTCTACGTCGGCCGCCCGGTCAGCGACCTGATCCGTTGGAACGCCGAACGCGGCGAGATGGGCACGGGCGACATCGACGCGCAGGTGCGCCGCCGCCTCGCCCATCTGCGCGCGGGCGCCTCGCACGTGTTCGAACGCGTGCGCGCGAACGGCCAGGTGATCGAGATGGTCGGCCGCCCGCTGCTGGGCGGCGGCTACGTCACCAGCTACAGCGACGTCACCGACTACAAGCGCGCCGAGCAGGCGTTGCGCGAGGCCAACGAAACCCTGGAGCACCGCGTCGAGCAGCGCACCCAGGAAGCCGAGGCCGCGCAGCAGTCCAAGACCCGCTTCCTGGCCGCGGTCAGCCACGACGTGCTGCAACCCTTGAACGCCGCGCGCCTGTTCACCACCGCATTGCGCGAGACCACCGACGCCGACGAACAGTCGCGCCTGGCCGAACGCGTCGACGCCTCGCTGCGCGCGGCCGAGGATCTGCTCGACGGCCTGCTCGACATCTCGCGCCTGGACGCCGGCGCGCTGCGTCCGGAGCCCACCGATTTCGACGCCGGCGAACTGCTGCGCGAACTGGCCGCGCAGTACGCGCCCGGCGCGGCCGGACGCGGCCTGCAACTGCGCGTGCGCGTGCCGCTGAACGAAATGCCGGTGCGCAGCGACCGCCGCCTGCTGCGGCGCGCCTTGCAGAATTTCATCGCCAATGCCCTGCGTTACACACGCGAAGGCGGCGTACTGATGGCTGCACGCGTGCGTCAGGGTCAGATCGAACTGCAGGTATGGGACACCGGCCCGGGCATCCCCGAGCATCACCTCGAGCAGATCTTCGACGAATTCCGCCGCTTCGATCAGCCCGGCGTCGGTGGCGAACGCGGCCTGGGCCTGGGCCTGTCGATCTGCCAACGCATCGCACGCACCCTCGACCATCCGCTGCGCGTGCGCTCGCAGGTCGGGCGCGGCAGCGTGTTCTCGATCGCCGTGCCCTGCGGCCGCACGACGCGCGCGCGCATCAAAGCCGCGCCCGCGATCGCCGACTCCCTGGCGGGCCTGCGCGTGCTGTGCGTGGACAACGACCTGGAAATCCTGGACGGCATGCGCGCCCTGCTCGGCCGCTGGCAGGCGACCGCGCTGGTCGCGGCCACCGTCGACGAAGCCCTGGCATTGATGGAGCAACGGCCCGACGTGGCCCTGATCGATTTCCACTTGCACGACCGCCTCGACGGCCTGGGCGTGGTCGACGCCTTGCGCGCGCGTGCCGGACGCGCCCTGCCCGCGGCCCTGCTCACCGGCGACGGCAGCGACGCGCTGAAACTGGCCGCGCGCGAACGCGGTTGCCGCGTGCTGACCAAACCGATCAAGCCGGCCTCGCTGCGCGCGTTCCTGGCCGCGCAGCGGCACACTGTTTCGGTTTGAGGCGCGCGCTGGATTAGGCTTACGGCATGCGCCTAAGCCCGCGTTGCCTCTTCGCAGTAGCGCCGCAACGCAGGCAGCGCAATTTCCCAGTAATAGTTAATGTGCCCGTACACGGCGTAGTTGCCCAGGTTGCTCAAGGCCAGGGTCACGCACGTGGCGCCGTCCGAAGGCGTCAGCTCGAAGCGCAGCACGACGTGGTGCTCGAGCAGATCGGGAAAGACCCGCCGCGACAGCGAACTCCAGTGCGTGTACTGCAACACGCGCGGAGGATCAAAGGCCTGGACCACACCTCGATTCTCGAAACGCAGGCGACCGTGCAGTAGGCCGCGGAACACCACCGGACCGCCTGGCGTCCAGTCGGTCTGCACCGCGAACTCCTCGTCCGACATCCAGGCTTCGAGCGCATGCGCTTCGGTCAGTGCGGCCCAGACCGCGAGCGGCGATGCCTGGATCAGAATGGATTTATCGACCCGTTGCGGATAGTCACGCTCCGATTCGGCGCTCATGCGCCCATCTCGATTTCGAACACGCGCATCAGCCATCCGTCCAAGTGACCGCAAGCTCCGTAGGCGTGATCGATAGGGTGAGACCTAGCGGGAACGGCGATTCCTCATCGCGCGAGAGGTCCAGCTCGACCAACTCGCGGCTCTCCGCGCGGACGCTGAACGCCCCACTCGCGAACGCCGCAACCATGCCCTGGGCATCGGCGGGCGACCAATACGTCGACACCGCCGCGAACAGCCGGCGCAACGCGATCCGATTGTCGGGGCGTCGATCGGAGGGATAGCGGAGCCTGACTGTCGCACCCAAATCCACGCAGCCTCCGTAAGCCACGCTCAGCACGCTGCCGTCGGCACTGCGCCAGGACACCACGTGTCCGTCCGCGCTGATGCGCCCGCCGGGATGGCGCGCCGCCGCCTCGGCCACCCGCTTGATCAGGTAATCCTGGTCGAAACTGCAGTCGTCGTCGCCGGCATACGACAACGGACTGGCGAAGAGGGCGAGTAGTGCGCATAGCCACGACAGCTTGCGGGATCCCACATCGACTGCGTTGCGCATGTCGAGCACTCAGGCGGACTTATCGGATTTCAATCCTACAGGGACCGAACCCAGCAGTGCGCAAAGGCATACGAAATAACTCATACGCAACGACACGGCCATTCGTTTGCTCACGAACACCCCGGCAATTTTCCGGCGGCGAGTCTATGACCCTTGCGCACCGCTGCCATCGCCTAGCGCGATCGATGCGGTGGACGGGTGCAGCAGGCGCCCGAGCCGCTTCTACTCGCCCTCTTCGGCCGGCAGCACGATCGCGCCAGGGTCCAGCGCCAGACGGCCGGCGATCAGCACCGCTTGGGTGCGGTTGTTGGCGCCGAGCTTGCGCAGGATCGCGGTCACGTGCGCCTTCACCGTCGCCTCGGACACGCCCAGCTCGTAACCGATCTGCTTGTTGAGCAAGCCGGCGCCCAACATCTGCAATACGCGGAACTGCTGCGGGGTGAGGTCGCGCAGGCGCTGCGCGGCATCGTGCTCGTCCTCGGCCGCCGCCGGCGCCGACAGGGCCGCGGCCGGCGCCCAGCGATCGCCGGCCAGCACGCTGGCGATCGCCTCGCCCAGGGTCGCCGCGTCGGCCGACTTGGGAATGAAACCGACCGCGCCGTGATCCAGCGCGCGCCGCATCACTGCCGGCTCCTCGCGCGCGGACACCACCACGATCGGCAGCTGCGGGTGCAGCGCGCGCAGGTGCACCAGCGCGCTGAACCCCTGCGCGCCGGGCATGTTGAGATCCAGCAGCAGCAGGTCGGCGTCGGACTCGGCTTCGACCAACGCGTACAGCGCATCGACGCTGTCGGCCTCGCGCAACAGCGCATCGGGCAGCACCCGCGCTACTGCGCCGCGCAGGGCCTCGCGGAACAGCGGGTGGTCGTCGGCGATCAGCAGGGTAGCCACGGTTGCGCTCCTGGGTAAGGTTTTTCCTGCGCTACGACGCGGCATCGGCCGTCTGTCGCGGTGGCTGCGGCGGGCGCTTTAATTCCTGCATGTTGCCGTACCGAAAAAATCTGCAGCGACCGGCACGCCGTTTGCGGACTGCAATGACCGACGCGGAACAGCTGCTTTGGCTTCGCTTGCGGCGGCGTCAGATCGAGGGCGCTCGCTTCTACAGACAGAAGCCCCTTGCGATCTATGTGGTGGATTTCTACGCAGCCGCCGCGAGCTTGGTGGTGGAAGTCGATGGGGGACAGCACTTCGGGCCGGACGCGTCGGCGGCGGACCGACGGCGCGAGGCCGTGCTCGCGGCGATGGGCTTGCGGGTGCTTCGTTTCGACAATCGGCAGGTGTTGCTGGAGACCGAGGCGGTGCTGGCTGCGATTTGGGAGGTGATCAGGGAGCAGATGCGCTGACCGCTGCTGACGGGAAAGCAAATCCCCCCTGCCCCCCTTTTTCAAAGGGGGGAAAAGCAAAGGCGGCTGCATGGGTAACCAAGCGCGCGCGCACTCATGCGAAACCGCAAACAGCGACGCAACGGATTCCCCCCTTTGAAAAAGGGGGGTTAGGGGGGATTTGCTGTTGCTCCTCCCCCTCACTTACCCAACCTATCGTTGACCAAGCTCTCCACCACCGACGGATCGGCCAGCGTGCTGGTGTCGCCCAGTTGGTCCGGTGCGTTCTCGGCGATCTTGCGCAGGATGCGGCGCATGATCTTGCCCGAGCGCGTCTTGGGCAGGCCCGGCGCCCATTGCAGGTGATCGGGCGTGGCGATGGGGCCGATCTCCTTGCGCACCCACGCGACCAGTTCCTTGCGCAGGTCTTCGCCGGGCGCCTCGCCGGCAATCAGCGTCACATAGGCGTAGATGCCCTGACCCTTGAGGTCGTGCGGGAAACCCACCACGGCCGCTTCGGCGACCTTGGGATGCAGCACCAGCGCGCTCTCGACCTCGGCGGTGCCGATGCGGTGGCCGCTGACGTTGATCACGTCGTCGACGCGGCCGGTGATCCAGTAATAGCCGTCGTCGTCGCGGCGGCAGCCGTCGCCGGTGAAGTAGCTGCCCGGATAGGTCTTGAAGTAAGTCTCGATGAAGCGCGCGTGGTCGCCGTAGACCGTGCGCATCTGGCCCGGCCAGGAATCCAGCAGCACCAGATTGCCTTCGGCCGCGCCCTCGAGCGCGGCGCCGTTGGCGTCGACCAGCGCCGGCTGCACGCCGAAGAAGGGTTTGGTCGCCGAGCCGGGCTTGAGGTCGATCGCGCCGGCCAGCGGGGTGATCAGGATGCCGCCGGTTTCGGTCTGCCACCAGGTGTCGACGATGGGGCAGCGCGAATCGCCGACCACCTCGTAATACCAGCGCCAGGCTTCGGGATTGATCGGCTCGCCGACCGAGCCCAGCAGACGCAACGACTTGCGCGAAGTGCGCGTCACCGGCTCGTCGCCGTCGCGCATCAGCGCGCGGATCGCGGTCGGCGCGGTGTAGAAGATCGTGACCTGGTGCTTGTCGATGACCTCCCAGAAGCGCGACACGTTGGGGTAGTTGGGCACGCCCTCGAACACCAGCGCGGTCGCGCCGTTGGCCAGCGGCCCGTACACGATGTAGCTGTGGCCGGTGACCCAGCCGACGTCGGCGGTGCACCAGTAGATGTCGTCCTCGCGCAGGTCGAACACCGCCTCGTGGGTGTAGCTGGCGTAGGCCAGATAACCGCCGGTGGTGTGCAGCACGCCCTTGGGTTTGCCGGTGCTGCCGGAGGTGTAGAGGATGAACAGCGGGTCTTCCGCGTTCATGCGCTCCGGCTCGCAGGTCGCCGGCTGGCCCTCGACCACGGCCTCGTACCAGCGGTCGCGCGGCATCTGCATGTCCACCGCGGCGCCGGTGTGGCGCACCACCAGCACGGTTTCGACCGAGTTGGTGCCCGGCAGCTTGAGCGCGGCGTCGACGTTGGCCTTGAGCGGGATCTTCTTGCCGCCGCGCAGGCCTTCGTCGGCGGTGATGATGAGCTTGCTGGCGCAGTCGGCGACGCGGTCGGCGATGGAGTTGGGCGCGAAGCCGCCGAACACCACCGAATGGATCGCGCCGACGCGCGCGCAGGCCAGCATCGCGACGATCGCCTCCGGAATCATCGGCAGGTAGATGGTGATGCGATCGCCCTTGCGCACGCCCAGCGCGCGCAAGGCGTTGGCCAGGCGGCAGACGCGCGCGTGCAGTTCGCGGTAGGTCACGTGCTCGGCGGGCAGGTTGGGATCGTCGTGCTCGAACAGCAGCGCGGTCTTGTCGCCGCGCGTGGCCAGGTGGCGGTCCAGGCAGTTGACGCTGGCGTTGAGCTCGCCGTCCTCGTACCAGCGGATGCGGAAGTCGTCTAGCGCGAAGCTGACGTTCTTGATCTGGGTCGGCGGCGTGTACCAGTCCAGGCGCTGCGCGACCCGGCCCCAGAACGCCTCGGGCTGCTGCACCGATTCGGCGTACAGGCGCTCGTAGTCCTCCCGCGTGATCCGCGCCCGATCGGCGAAGTCCGCGACAACGGGATAGACGGTGGCGGGTGAGGTCATGGGGCGCTCCGGCGGTTGGACGTGGGACGGGTCGGTTGAGGGGCGGGACGGCTAGTGTTCGCGCGCAGGCGCGGGCGAACCGCCAGTGTGCCGCATCCGCCACGATAGCCGCCGTGACCCCGGTTTAGACCATGGTCGTAGGCGGCGTCTGAATGCGCGTTTTTACGACCAATGGCGAATGGCCCCTCCCCGAACCCACGCGCAGTCTGGCCGCAGTCGCGCGCCCTGCGCGGCATTCCTCGGGAGGGAATCATGTCCATTCGCAACGCATCGCCGGCGGGGAGCGCGATCCGGCGGCGCCCGCTGGCCGCGGCACTGCTGGTCGCCCTGACGCTGCCCGGTATGGCCTACGCCCAGACGGCGAAGGAAAAGGAGCTGGAGGCGCGCGTCGCCCAGCTCGAAGCCATGGTCCAGCAGTTGGTCTCGCAGCAACAGCAGCAGCAAAGCCAGATCGCCGAGGTCAAGACCGCGCAGACGGCGGCACCGGCCGCACCGGCGCCGGTCGCCGGCAAGCCCGCGCTGCAGACCGCGGCGATCACACCCGGCGCCAATCCGGGCACGCGCTTCAGCTACGGCGGCTTCATCAAGCTCGACGCCTCCGTCACCCAGACCAACGACGGCGACATCGCCGACGGTTCGGTCGGACGCCTGTTCTACGTCCCCAAGGCGATTCCGGTCGGCGGCGGGCGCACGCGCGAAGGCGGCACCGACACCGACATGGGCGCGAACTTCTCGCGCTTCTGGTTCGCCGCCGACACCGACCTGGACAGCGGCGACAAGCTCAAGGCCTACCTTGAGTTCGATTTGTTCGGCGGCGGCACCACCGCCTTCACCGGCAACGAGATCGCCACCAACACCTACGCCCTCACCCTGCGCCAGGCCTACGTGACCTGGAACAACTGGATGGCCGGCCAGGCCTGGTCCAACTTCCAAGACACCGCCGCGCTGCCGGATACCGTCGACTTCCTCGGCCCCACCGAGGGCACGGTGTTCGTGCGCCAGGCCCAGTTGCGCTACACCAAGGGCCCGTGGTCGTTCTCGATCGAGAACCCGGAAACCGTGTACACGCCGTTCCGCGGCAACATGGCCCAGGTCGCCGGCGACGACGGCAGCATGCCGGACGTGACCGCGCGCTACACCGCCAAGGGCGACTGGGGCCACTTCGGCGTCGGCCTGCTCGCGCGCCAGCTCAAGTACCAGACCGGCCCGGTCAACGACAGCAGCACCGGTTACGGCGCCAGCATCTCGGGCAAGTTCAACCTGGGCAAGAGCGACGACCTGCGCTACATGGTCACCGCCGGCAGCGGCATCGGCCGTTACGTGGGCTTGGCGCTCAACAACGACGCCGTGCTCGATTCCACCGGCAACCTGGAGAACATCGACCTGATCAGCGGCTTCGTCGGCTGGCGTCACGTGTTCAGCCCGAAGCTGCGCGGCAACCTGTTCTATTCGCGCGCCGAGTACGACAACGAAACCGCCTTGACCGGCCTGGGCATCACCCAGTCGGCGCAGTCGGCGCACGTCAACCTGATCTATTCTCCGTTGCCCAAGCTCGACGTCGGCGCGGAACTGATCTGGGGCAAGCGCGAACTCGAGAACGGCGACTCCGGCGAGCTCAGCCGCCTGCAGACGCACGTCAAGTACAGCTTCTAACCTTTAGGGGAACGCACCATGTCCAGCGTCACCGCCAGCGCATCGCCCGGATCCGGCGAGCTCACCAAGGGCCACAAGAAGGTCATCTTCGCGTCCAGCCTGGGCACCGTCTTCGAGTGGTACGACTTCTATCTGTACGGTTCGCTCGCCGTCATCATCGGCAAGCAGTTCTTCGGCGGCCTCAACGACACCAGCCAGTTCATCTTCGCCCTGCTGGCCTTCGCCGCCGGCTTCGCGGTGCGTCCGTTCGGCGCGCTGGTGTTCGGCCGCCTGGGCGACATGATCGGGCGCAAGTACACCTTCCTGGTCACCATCGTGATCATGGGCCTGGCGACCTTCCTGGTCGGCATCCTGCCCAGTTACGCGACCATGGGCATCGCCGCGCCGATCATCCTGATCACGCTGCGCCTGGCCCAGGGCCTGGCGCTGGGCGGCGAGTACGGCGGCGCGGCGACCTATGTCGCCGAGCACGCGCCCAACGGCAAGCGCGGCCTGTACACCAGCTTCATCCAGACCACCGCGACGCTGGGCCTGTTCCTGTCGCTGCTGGTGATCTGGGGCTGCCGCAACTACTTCGGAAAGGAAGCGTTCGAGGAATGGGCCTGGCGCATTCCGTTCCTGGTCTCGGTGGTGCTGCTGGGCGTGTCGGTGTGGATCCGCATGCAGCTGGCCGAGTCGCCGCTGTTCCAGCAGATGAAGGCCGAGGGCAAGACCTCCAAGGCGCCGATCACCGAAAGCTTCTTCTCGCGCAACGGCAAGATCGCCTTGCTCGCCCTGCTCGGCGCCACCGCCGGCCAGGCCGTGGTCTGGTACGGCGGCCAGTTCTACTCGCTGTTCTTCCTCACCAAGACCTTGGGCCTGGATCCCAACCGCGCCGATATCCTCATCGCGATCGCGCTGGCGCTGGCCACCGGCGGCTTCATCTTCTTCGGCTGGCTGTCGGACAAGATCGGGCGCAAGAAGATCGTGCTGGCCGGCTGCCTGATCGCGGTGTTCACCTACTTCCCGGTGTTCAAGGCGCTGACCCACAACGTCAATCCGGCGCTGGAGTCGGCGGTGGCGAAGTCGCCGGTCACGGTGAGCGCCGATCCGGAGCGCTGCGCGTTCCAGTTCGACCCGGTCGGCAAGGCGACCTTCAAGCAGTCCTGCGACATCATCAAGTCGGCGCTGGCCAAGAAGGGCATTCCCTACGTCAACGCTCCGGCCGCGGCCGGTAGCGTGGCCACGGTGTCGATCGGCGGCGTCAGCGTGAGCAGCTTCGAAGGCGAGGCGCTGAGCAAGGACGAGTTCAAGGCGCAGTCCGACGCGTTCGGCAAGCAGTTGGGCGACGCGCTCAAGACCGCGGGCTATCCGTCCAGCGCCGATCCGGCGCAGGTCAACACGCCGGTGGTGATCGTGCTGCTGACCTTCCTGGTGCTGCTGGTGACCATGGTGTACGGCCCGATCGCCGCCTGGCTGGTCGAGCTGTTCCCGACCCGCATCCGCTACACCTCGATGTCGCTGCCGTACCACATCGGCAACGGCTGGTTCGGCGGCTTCCTGCCGTTCACCGCCTTCGCCATCGTCGCCGCCACCGGCAACATCTACAGCGGCCTGTGGTACCCGATCATCGTCGCCGCGATGACGGTGGTGATCGGCGCGCTGTTCCTGCCGGAAACCAAGGACCGCGACATCACCGACTGACCCGAACGACCCCACGTCGTATGCGGTAGAGGCAACGCCGGCGCAAGCCGGCGTTGTTTTTTGGACCGGACCCTGCAAAAAACCGGATCGACGCGCGCGCTCACGACGGCGTTCGCCGCATTGGCTACAGTCGTGCATGCGACCGCCCCTGCGACTCCGGACCCCGCCATGAAACCCGCCATCCGCCTCTACGACCCGTCCACCGAGTTCTACATCTCGGAGCAATGCCACATCGTCGAGCTGTCCAACAGCGACGACGACCCCGAGTTGTCGATCGCGCGCGTGCGGGTCGAGCCGGGCGTGACCACGCGCTGGCATCGCCTGCGCGGCACCGGCGAGCGTTACGTGATCGCCGAAGGCCGCGGCCGCATCGAAATCGGCGACCTGCCGGCGCAGGAGGTCGGTCCCGGCGACACGGTGCTGATCCCGCCCGATTGTCGGCAGCGCATCGCCAATCTCGGCGACGGCCAACTGGTGTTCCTGGCGATCTGCACGCCGCGCTTTCGCCCCGAGATCTACGAGGACGTCGACGAGGCGCCGCTGCCCTGCAGTTTCCAGGACGCCTAGCGGCGCGTTCGCGGCACCTTAGCGGGCGCGGGTACGCCGAAGCGGCCGCTGTCGGCGAACGCGCCCTCGATCGTGTGCGCCAGCGCGGCGCCGTAGCGCCCGTCCGGATCCAGATCCGGGTCGTAGATCGTCAGCTCCAGACCCACCGCCTTCGGGCTAGCCAGCAACGGCGCCAACAACGCGCGCAGTTGCGCGAAGCTCAGTCCGCGCTCGTTGGGCGAATCCACCGCCGGCATCACCCGGGCATCCAGCACGTCGGCATCGACGTGGATCCAGTAACCCTGCGTGTCGGCGGATTCCAGCCGCGCGCGCGCTTCGGCACCCGCTGCCGTTCCGCCGCGGCGGCGTATCGTCTCCACATCCAGGGTATGGATGGCGGACGCGTCGTAGGACTCGGTCGCCGCGTACTCGCTGTCTGCGTGCGTGCGCGACAAACCCAGCTGGACCGCATCGGTCTCGCGCAGGTAGGGCGCCAAGCCGTCGATGTCGGTCAGCGTCGCCGGCCCGTGTCCGGTCGCCAGGCCCAGGTCGACGCCGGCGGCGGTGTAGATGCCGGCGTAGCGTTTGCTGTCGCGGGCATAGGAGTAGTCGTCGTGCGCATCGACGAAGGCCAGGCCGTAACGGCCGCGGCGCTTGAGCGCGAGCGTGGAGCCGAGCAGCACGCTGCAGTCGCCGCCCAGCATGAACACGAACTCGTCGCCGTCCAGCAAGGGGGCGAGGCGATCGGCCAGCGTGCGCGTGTATGCCGCCAGCGCGGTGCCGTTGCGGAAGCCGACCGCGTGATCCGGATCGGGCGAATAAGCCGGGGCCTCGGCACCCCCGGCGTCGCGCGCACCCAGGCGTGCGAGCAAGCCGGTGTCGCGTATGGCAGCCGCTAACTTGCGCGCACCCGGCTCGACACCGGGCGCGGGCGGGCGCAGGCCGAGGTTGCTGGGTGCGTCGAGGGCGACGATGCGCGTCGGCGCTGTCGTTTCGGTCCGCATCGGGCTCGCGTCCGCTTCGGCGGAGGTCGCGGGCGCGCACGCGCCGCCCGCCACGCCGATGCCGGCGGCGAGCAAGCCGGTTTCCAGGCAGCGGCGCGCGAAGCGCAGGTTCGGGCTCATGGCACTCAACCTTTAAAACTAGTTTTGACGGTTATAGGCCCGTCGCCATAACCTGTCAATATCAGTTAGCAGGTTATCCATGCGCATCGAGCACCACGCCTTCCAGCCCGCCGACCTGGTCGCCGGCCACCTCGCCCTGGACCTGGTCAACACGGTCACCGCGCGCGACACCCAGCCGCGCGACTGGCTGGACGATTACGGCGCGCTGCTGCGCTGGGCACGGCAGTCGGGTCACTACGCGCGCGCCGACCTGGTCCGGCTGGAGGAACTGGCGAACGCCGAACCCGCCAAAGCCGCCGCCGCACTCAACCGGTGCAAGACGCTGCGCGAGGCCTTGTGCGCGATCCTGTACGCGCTTGCGCAGGAGCAGGCGCCGGCCGCCGAAGATCTGGCGACGCTGGACAAGGCGCGCCTGACCGCGTCCTCGGCCGCCAGACTGACCGCACGCAAGGGCCGCCTGCTGGCCGAATGGTCGGTCGAACGCTCCGGCGCGGACCTGATCGCGCACGTGCTCACCGCGCACGCGATCGACCTGCTCAAGGACGCGCAACTCGACCGCCTGCGCATCTGCGACGGCCACGACTGCGGCTGGGTCTTCATCGACACGTCCAAGAACGGCCGCCGGCGCTGGTGCGACATGGCCACCTGCGGCAATGTCGCCAAGGCGCGGCGCCATCAGCAGCGCAACAGCGCTGCGCGCTGAACGGCGCAGCGCGAAGCGTACGCAGGCCGACGTTCCAGGAGGCGACCGGTGCTAGGGTGCGCGGATCACGGAGCGCCGCCATGACACCGACTCACGCACTGCCGTCCATCGCCGGCCCGCGCAGCAAGCGCTTGCACGGCACGGTCCTGCTCGCGGCGGCGCTGCTGATCGCGTCACCCGCCGGCGCCGCCGACGACATCGACTTCGTGCGCGGCTGCTGGGCCACGCGTGCCACGCCGGGCGGTCCGGTCGACGGGTTTCTACGCCTGTTGCCCGACCGCGAAGTCGAAGGCGCGCTCAGCGGCCACGCCATGAGCGCCTACGGCGATCCGCCGGTATCGCGCCTGGACCTGATGTTCGCCCGCGACGGCAGCACGCTGGGACTGCGCCGGCCGATCCCCGGCTACCCGACGATGGACGCGCGCCTGCCGAGTCACTACCTGCGCCTGCCGCAGGTCGGCGCGGCGTTGCTGCCGCGCGCGGACGGCGGCCATGTCGCCGCCTACCGGCAGGACGGCGCGGACGAATGGATCGTGGTCAAGGCGCACGACGAGCGCCTGCTCATCCAGCGCATCGATGGCGACGGACGCGTCGCCGAAACCTACTTCGACGGCGAACGCGACGGCTGCGACTGAGCCCGGTTACTGCGGCGGCGACGCCAGCTCGCGCGCGTCCAGGCTGCCGTTGCGGTTGCGGTCCTGCTTGCGGAAGGTCTCGGCGAGTTGGGCGCGGTGCTGCTCGCGCGTCAACGCGGCGCCGGCGCTGCGGCGGCCGGACGGAAGCTCCTCGGGTTCGAGCACGCCGTTGCGGTTCTTGTCCATCGCGTCGAAACCGTAACTCAGCCAATCCTGATACTCGACCAGCGACACCTTGCCGTCGCCGTCGGTGTCCATGCGCGACAGATAGTCGCCGGTGGAATTGACCTGGGCGGCAGCCGCGGACGGCAGCGCGAGCAGGCACAGGACGAGGAGCGAGGGACGCATGCGTGGATTCGGACGGGAGATGCTGCGCAGCCTGACGCGCGCGCGCGGCGCAGACAAGTCCGCACGCGCCGCATGTGGGGCGCGATTCAGGCGCGGCCGGCGCCGATAAGACGTACGGCCGGCCACGAGGGCCGGCCGTACGAGGGCGACGACAGGGGATCGCCCTGGGGGAGCGTTGTCGTATCGCTTACGGCAGCACGCAGCAGCCGACGCGTTGGCCGCCGTACTTGCAACCCGGCTTGATCGGGCAGCCGGTGTCGGGATGGGTGCCGAACGCCTGCGCGGCGCCGAATCCCAGGGTGCCGACGATTGCGACCGCGAAGACGACCGCCTTCAGACGCTTAGACAAGACCTTCATCGTTCTCTCCATTGCGATGATCCAACCGCTACATGCTGTGGCATGGCATGCCGTTCCGTGGCGCGCAACGCGGTCAGGATGGTGGGCACCTGCTCCTTGGTATCTATTTTTCCGACGTGCGAATACACGACGCGGCCATCGCGGTCGACCACGACCAGCAGCGGCACCAGATTGAGTTTGAACAGCGCGCGGATCTTCGGCGTCGACAGCGCGACCGGAAAATCGAAACCGCGCGCGCGCAGATACGCGGCCAGCGCCGGCGCGTCCTGGCGCGCCACGCCGACCATCTGCACCTGCGCCGGATCCTGACGCTGCAAGGCGCGGCCGAGGTCGAGGATCGCGGGCACCGAGGCCTCGCACACGGGACAGGTGGGGTCGAAGAAGTACAGCAGCTGGCGTTCGCCGGCGGCGCGGCCGAGCACGAGCTTCGGGCCCGCGAGCGTGGCCGCTTCGGCGCTGGGCAGCCAGCTGCCGACCTGCGGCCTCGCGGTTTCGTCGATCAGGGCGGCGTAGTCGCGACGCAGCTGGCGGTTCTGCACGCCCAGCAGCACCACCAGCGCGCAGGCCAGGGCCAAGGCGACATAGGCATAGCGATCCCTGCGCATACACGCACCTCCCTGTGGCTTACGCCTGCGTCTCGCGCGCGTCCAAGCGCGCGATCGCGTCCTGCATCGAAGCTAACACCGCCGATGCGAGGCCCGCAATACGACGCGTCACAGTGAGACTTCGGTGTGAAGAAGCGCCCGCGCGCAGCGCAAACAAAAAGCCCGCGCATCGCTGCGCGGGCTTGCTGGCGTGCTGCGGCGCGGCAGGATCAGGCGCGCGCGGGCGCCAGCGCGTAGCCCTTGAGGCGGGCCGAGAACGCCTGCAGCGCCTGGATGCCGCTGGCCTCGGCCTCGGCGCACCAGGCGTGCAGCTTCTGCAGGGTGGCCTGGGCGTCGTGCGAGCGATCGTCCAGCACCTGCGCCAGACGCTGGCGGAAATCGGCCAGGGTGGCCATGCGCGGACGCTCGGCGACCCAGTTCTGCAGCCGCTCGCGCGCGTCGCCGTCCAGCCAGCGGCCGCCGTCGGCCAGCCCCTTGCGCAGCTTGCGCGGCAGCGCGCGCACGCGGTCGCCCGCATTCGAGGCTTCCTCGCGCAGCGCCGGCAGCGTGACGCTGCGGTAGTAATCGGTCATGGCCTGGAAACGGATCGCCAGCAGCGCCTTCAGCGTCTCCGCGTCGGGCATGGCGATGTTCGGACGCACGTCCAGCGACGGCGCCACGCGCAGCACCTTGGCCAGGCGCAGGGCCTGCAGGCCGCGGATCACGGTCCAGCCGATGTCGAACTCCCACTTGCGCAGGGCGAACTTGGCCGAGCTCGGGAAGGCGTGATGGTTGTTGTGCAGCTCTTCGCCGCCGATCCAGAAACCCCACGGTGTCAGGTTGGTCGCGGTGTCGGTGGTCTCGAAGTTGCGGTAGCCCCACCAGTGGCCCAGGCCGTTGACCACGCCCGCAGCCCAGAACGGAATCCACAGCATCTGCAGCGCCCAGATCGCCACGCCGGCGAAGCCGAACAGGGCGAAGCTCAGGAACAGCAGCAGGACCGGGCCCTTGGTCGCGTGCGGGGTGTAGAGCTTGCGTTCGATCCAGTCGTCGGGGCAGCCCTTGCCGTACTTCTCGATGTCCTCGCGCTCGCCGCGCGCCGCGCGATACAGCTCTACGCCGCGCCACATCACCGTGTCGATGCCCTTGAACTGCGGACTGTGCGGGTCTTCCTCGGTCTCGCACTTGGCGTGGTGCTTGCGATGGATCGCCGCCCACTCCTTGGTGATCATGGAGGTGGTCAGCCAGGTCCAGAAGCGGAACACGTGCGCCAACGCGGGATGGAAATCGACCGAGCGGTGCGCCATCGAGCGGTGCAGGTACAGCGTCACCGACATGATGGTGAGCTGGGTGACCACCATGAAATAGACGACGAGCTCCCAGAAGCTGGCCTGGATCAGGCCGCCGGCAAGGAAGTCGAGCAAGGAAGCGGGCATGGATGGAACTCCGGGAACGAACGACCGGCTCGCGCGGGGCGGGCCGGAAAGGGGAGGCGCCGGGGGCAGGCTCCCGCGCGGGATCATGCCACCCGAACCATACCGTTCGCGCCGGTACGGGCTGGTTCTGTGATGGGGATCGCCGGGGGAGCGCGCAAGGCGGGCGACGGCGGGCCTAGCTGAAGCGCTTCAGCTAGGGCGATGGGCGAGGCGGTCGCAAGGACGCGTTCGGCCCGCCGGCGAGGCGCTAACTTCGGTCAACGTGCGCGGTTGGCGGCGTCTGGCGCTCGAACTTCGGCAATCCGGCAGCACCCTATCCGCCCCGGCAGGCAAGCGCCGCACCGCCGCCCAGCGCCACGACGAGAGTACCCTTGCCGCATGCCCGAACTCCCCGAAGTCGAAACCACCCGCCGCGGCCTGGCGCCGCACCTGGAAGGCCGCGAAGTGGTCGCCGCGATCCTGCGCCGCCCGGATCTGCGCTGGCCGATTCCGCACGAAATCGAAACCGACCTGCCCGGCCAGCGCATCGCCACCGTGCGCCGTCGCGCCAAGTACCTGCTGCTGGACACCGCGGCCGGCAGCGCCCTGCTGCACCTGGGCATGTCCGGCAGCCTGCGCGTGCTGCCGGCCGACACCCCGGTGCGCGCGCACGACCACGTCGACCTGCTGCTGGATTCCGACCGCGTGCTGCGCTTCAACGACCCGCGCCGCTTCGGCTGCCTGCTGTGGCAGCGGCCCGGCGAGACCCACGAACTGCTCAGCGAGCTCGGTCCGGAACCGCTGTCGGACGATTTCGACGGCGACTATTTGTTCGATCTAAGCCGCGGCCGCAAGGCGCCGGTGAAGACCTTCCTGATGGACCAGCGCGTGGTGGTCGGCGTGGGCAACATCTACGTCGCCGAGGCCCTGTTCGCCGCCGGCGTGTCGCCGCTGCGCGCCGCCGGCAAGGTCTCGCGCGAGCGCTACGGCGAGCTGGCCGGCGCCATCAAGACCATCCTGGGCTACGCCATCCAGCGCGGCGGCACCACCTTGCGCGACTTCATCAGCCCCGACGGCGCGCCGGGCTACTTCGAACAGGAACTGGCCGCCTACGGCCACGGCGGCGAGCCCTGCCCGCGCTGCGGCCGCGCCCTCAAACAGGCCTCGGTGGGCCAGCGCGCCACGGTCTGGTGCGGCCACTGCCAGCGTTGACTTGGCGCACGCCCTAGGCAATTTTGATGCCAACCGGCGAATGCGCCGGGCCAAGATGAACACGTTATAGTCGCGCCTTGCCCCGGGGAACACGATGGCCGAAAGCGCTGACATCACCCTGCTGTTGGACGCCGCGCGCGAAGGCGATCGCGGCGCGCTGGACCGTGTGCTGGCGACGCTGTACCAGGAGCTGCACACCATGGCGCGGCGCCAGCTCGCCGGCCAGCACGGCCAGACCCTGGACGCGACCGCACTGGTGCACGAGGCCTACCTCAAGCTGGTCGGCCGCCGCGAAGCGCAGTTCGACGACCGCGCCCACTTCTTCGCCTACGCCGCCTCGGCCATGCGCAGCGTGGTCGTGGACTACGCCCGCCAACGCCTCGCGCAAAAGCGCGGCGGCGACCTGCATCGCGTCACCGAGCTGCCCGACGACGTCGAGGGCGGCCTGCGCCTGGACGAGGAAACCCTGGGCCTGGACACCGCGCTGACCAAGCTGGCCGCCGTCGACCAGCGCCTGGCGCAGGTGGTGGAGCTGCGCTACTTCGCCGGCCTGTCGGAACTGGAGATCGCCGCGCTGCTGCAACGTTCGGAACGCAGCATCCGCCGCGACTGGCAGAAAGCCCGCCTGTTCCTGCTGGCGTCGCTCAAAGACAGCTGAGCAGCGCCGCCCGTGGACGCCGAGCGTTGGCAACGGCTGTCCCCCCTGCTCGACGCCTTGTTCGAGCTCGATCCGCCGGCGCGCGCCGCGCGCCTGAGCGAGCTGCGCGGTGAGGACTCCGAACTCGCCGACGAACTCGAAACCCTGATCGCGCTGGAGGAAGGCCACGAGGACTTCCTCGCCGAACCGCTGGTGGCCGCCCTGGCCGGCGCGCGTCCCGGCAGCACCGTCGGCCCGTACCGATTGGAAAGCCTGCTCGGCGAAGGCGGCATGGGCCAGGTCTGGCTGGCCTCGCGTGCCGACGGCCTCTATCAGCGCCGCGTCGCCCTGAAACTGCTGCGCCCCGGCCTGGCCGACACCAACCTGCGCATCCGCTTCACCCGCGAACGCCAGATCCTCGCGCGTCTGGCGCATCCGCACATCGCGCGCCTGCTCGACGCCGGCATCAGCACCGACGGCCTGCCCTATCTCGCGCTGGAATACGTCGAAGGCGAACCCATCACCGACTACTGCCGCAACCAGTCCACGCCGCTGGACAAGCGGCTGCACATGTTCCAGCAGATCTGCGACGCGGTCAGCCACGCCCACGCCAACCTGATCGTCCACCGCGACCTCAAACCGTCCAACATCATGGTCACGCCGGGCGGTGACGTGCGCCTGCTCGACTTCGGCATCGCCAAGCTGCTCGACACCGACGTGCCGATCCCCGAGCAGACCCGCACCGGCGTGCGCGCCTTCACCCTGCACTACGCCGCGCCGGAACAGGTGCGCGGCGAACCGGTCACCACCATGACCGACGTCTACTCGCTGGGCGTGGTGCTGTACGAACTGCTGACCGAAACCAAGCCCTACCGCCTCAAACGCCAGACCGACGCCGAGTGGGAAGAGGCGATCCTCGCCGCCGACCCGCTGCGTCCTTCGCAGACCGTGCTGCGCAACGCCGAAAGCACCGGCGAGGAAGGCCCGCCGCCGGACAGCGCCGCGCTGCGCCGTCACGCGCGCCAGCTGGCCGGCGACCTCGACAACATCGTGCTCAAGACGCTGTCCAAGCGCCCCGAGCAACGCTACCCGTCGGTCGAAGCGCTTGCGCTGGATCTGCAGCGCTTCGAAGCCGGACGCCCGGTGCAGGCGCGCGCGCAAAGCCTGGGCTACCGCTTCAACAAGTACGTGCAGCGCCACCGTTGGGCGCTGGCCACCACCACCCTGGTCACCCTGGTGCTGGGCGCGGCGCTGGCCATCGTCGCCTGGCAGGCACGCCAGGCCGTGCGCGAAGCCAGCCGCGCGCAGGCCATGCAGGACTTCATGGTCGGCCTGTTCGAAAGCGCGCGCGGCACGCCCGAAGGCCAGGCGCTGGACCTGCGCGGCCTGCTGGACGCGTCCGTCGCGCGCGGCAATCGCGAACTCGCGCGACAGCCGCGCGAGCGCGCCGAACTGCTGGGCGTGGTCGCGCGCCTGCGCACCGGCCTGGGCGACTACAACGAAGCCAAGGTGCTGCTGGACCGTCAGGCCAACATCCTCGACGTCACCGACGACGTGCCCGCCAGCCTGCGCCTGGAATCGCTGACCCAACGCGGCCAGGTGCTGCGCCTGCTCGGCGAATCGCGCGCCTGCATCGAGCTGATGCAACCCTGGAACGACCAGGCCCGGCGCGAACAGGCGCAACTGCCCACCCAAGCCAGCGAGTTCTATTCCCAACTCGGTCGCTGCCGCCGCATCAACGGCGAGCGCCAGAGCGCGCGATTGCTGTTCGAACGCTCGCTGGCGTTGCGCCGCGAAGTGCTGCACAACGAAGTCGGCGAAGTCGAGAACCTCATGGACCTGGCCGGCCTGCAGGCCGACGTCGGCGAAACCCGCGCCGCCTTGGCCGGCTTCGAGCGCGCGCGCACGCAGCTGCGCCAGAGCGGCGGCGAAAAGCATCCGCTGCTGGTCGAGATCGGCTGGAACATCGCCGCGCGCCTGCGCGACCTCGGCCTCACCGACGCCTCCGAACGCGAAGCCGCCAATGCCCTGGCGATCGCGCTGGAGGTCAACGGCGCGCAACACCCCACCACCCTGGCCGCGCGCCGCCAGCTGGCCGCCATCCATGTCGACCAGGGCCGCTTCGCCCTGGCCGAAAGAGAATTCCGCGAAATCCGCGACCTGCTCAGCGCCAGACTGGGCGCCGACCACGCCGACCTCAGCGCCACCTACAACAGCCTGGGCGTGATCGCCTGGGAACGCGGCCAACTGCCCGACGCCGTGATCGCCCTGCGCCGCGCGATCGAAATCGCCCGCAAGCACGGCGACACCGGCCGCCTCGCCGGCACCCTGTTCAACCTGGCGATGGTCCTGCACGAACAAGACCGCGACCGCGAAGCCCAAACCCTGCTGCGCGAATCCCGCCGCCTGCGCGACGCACGCTACGGCGTCGATCATCCCCTGCTCGGCGACACCGACCGCCTCGAAGGCGAAGTTCTTTTGGCCCTGGGCGAACGCGACCGCGGCCTGGCCCTGCTCGGCGAAGCCGTCCGCCAAACCCGCGCCGGCTACGGCGGCGCGCATTCCCACACCCGCCGCGCCGAACTCAGCCTGGCGTACCCGCAAGCGTTGGCCGGCGACGCCGCGGCGCTGGCTCAACTCGACACGCTATCGGCGCTGCCGAACTCGGATATCGAACTGCGCAAGATCGGCTGGCTGGCGCAGGCTTACGCCGCGCATGTGCGGTGCGTCGGGCCGGCGAAGGCGGAGGCGCGGGAACGTTTGGATGTGTTGCATCGCACGTTGGCGACGCAGCGGCCGGATGGGAGTGCGATCGGGCGGGAGATTGATGGGATCAAGGCGAAGTGCGGAGGTTAGTTTTCGCACAGACTTGCAAGATGCTTCGAAGATAGATACGACTGTCTACGCCACGGTCGCCGCACAGCATTCACACCGAAAGCGCATCGTCGTCAACAAATAACCCCCGGCCATACAAGCATGGGAAGACTTGATCTATTCCGAATAACGAAAATACGGTTGCTCAACACTAGCAATTCTCTGCGGCAGTAGGCTTCACGAACAAAAGGCGAAACATCGATTCACACTATACGATGCCAGCAGATCAACCTAGTCGCCCTTAGTTTACTACCTAATACCAATGACTATACTCAAGGCGACACGAACCTCGATCTTACACACCACCTCTGCACTCATATGATCGAGCCCCCCCTCGTCCGCGTGCTCAATGCTGGTAAAAACCACATCGAGTGCTCTTTGTAAATATGGGCTCAGCGTAGAGAAAAAATCAGCTTCACGTGCGCGCCTCCACCACTTCTGGTACTCGAAAGAAAAATCTTCAATCGTCATTTTTCCGCGAACGAAGGCTTCCATTAGGTAAATAGCGTCATTCGCCCCAATGCCATCAATAGACATTGCCATTCTCCATAATGTCTGCCTGCTGACGCGGACTAAGGCGCCAACCCGATACGAAATTCATATCCGCATCTCTAATAACGTTCAATCCCGTAGAAGGATTGTAGAAATGAGTAACATCATTTGCCCATCTATAAGTACCCTGTATAACCAGTGTACCGTCAGCATCGATGTGATTCCTAAGCGCCTGTTCAAAGGAAGCACCCGCTTCACGATTCCATGCGCCATTTACACCAAAATCACTAGCATGTTTAAACTTGGCTTGCAATCGCGCCCTTGAGAAAGACATGCCGCGATTTACAGCTGAACCCACTGACCGCATTATTCGCGGACCTGATACAGCCCCTCTCTTGCCAGACAAGGCAAGTAAAACTGCTGCAGCAGGGGCCATGTCCCTACCTAGTTGCTCCTCATTATTACTAGTTGCTGAAAACGGCGAGTTGTACGCGCATCCGCATTGCTCAGCAAACGAAAACTCCCCAGGATACGCAGGGATTGCCATTGGATTGGGTGTTGAAGTAAACGCATCCTCTGCAACTGCGTCAAACGTCTCTTTTCCCATTCCTCTGGCAAAATTTATTACATTCGCCCTTAGCCGAATATAAGCGCTTTTGACAGATTGGCGCCCATCAGGATCATAGAATCCATATGGATTGTTATTTACATATCGATATCTATTAAAGTTGCCACCTGAATCGGGATACGCCAAAACCGGATCAGCGCTCAAAAAACGTCCAATTGAAGGGTCATAGTACCGCTGCTGCATATACGTCAGCCCGGTCATCCCATCCATCACATGACCGGTGTAACCAATTCCGTTGACCGTCTTGTTGATCGGGCTACCGTAAGGCTCGTAATTGGTTCGCTCGATCACCGCCCCGCTCGTATCGGTGACCGCCACCGGGCTGCCCAGCGCATCGGTGTGGTGATACTTCGTCGCGATCACCGTGTTGCTGGGCCAGTTGTGGTCCACCGTCGCGATCAGGCTGCCCGCCAGATAGATGTTCTCATGCGTCGTCTGGACAGCGGCAGCGGAAACCTTGGAGCTGAACAACGGCAGCCCTGCCTGGCTGTACTGGAACACGTGGACGGAGCCGTCTTCGTAGAGCACATCGGAGCGACGGCCCAGACTGTCGTAGCGGTAACGCTCCTTGCCTGTCACCCGACGCAGGCGATTGCCGTAGTCGAAGTTGTACTCCTGCCCGTTCTTGTTGGTCTGGTTGCCCTGGACGTCGTAACCCAGGCCGATGACCGTCGCACCGCCGGCGGTGGCTTGGACATTGGTCAGACGATTGGATGCGTCATACCAGTAGGTATGCTCGCGCACGCCGGGGTGGCTTACGGTACGGATGTTGTCTAGCGCGTCGTAGGTGTAATTGATGTAGTGGGTGGTACCGCCGAACATCGCCGAGCCGGCCGCCGTCAGACGGTCCAGGCCGTCGTAGCTTAGATAGCGCTTGAAGTTCTGGCCCTGCACCAAGTCGTCTATCAGCGTGGTGTTGCCGTTCTCGTCATAGAGATTGGTGAAACCAAGGACGCTGCCATCCTGCGTGGTTTGCGGCAATTGACGAGCGTTCTGCAACATCGTATGCACGATGCCGTTGCCGTAGGTGAACTGCTTAATGGCGCCGTTGGGGTAGTAGCCGACACCGGACGCGTAAGTACCTGAGGTGGTGCTGTTCGGAGCCGTACCCACCTGAGTCGCCTGCCCCAGGGCGTTTGGCGCATAGGTCAGCGCCAAACCGGTTGGATAGGTCTGCGCGGCCAGACTGCCGTTCTGATCGTATCCATAGCCGATCGCCCATTCGTACGGCCGCAATAACGATTCTTTGGCCAGCAGTCTACGCTTGTTGTACGCGTAGACGGTATCGACCACGGTGGTACCGGCGTCGTTCCAAGTCCTGAGCTGATGCGGCAGTCCATCGGGCGTGTAGCCCCAATGCTGGTTGCCGTTGCCATCCGGGAAGGACAAATCGGTCACGCGGTTGCGCGCATCGTAAAGACGATCGGAACGACGACCGGATGCATGGGCCGCAGCGTAGTCGCAGCTGGTGGTGCTGGGCAGATTCAGGCCGGATGCCGACCACATCAGGTTGCCGGCACTGTCATAGCGCATGACCGTCGCACCGGTCTCCGGCTCGATGATCTTGCACAAGCGCTGATCGGCCCCGTACGCGGGATCGTTGTTGTAGACGTAATACCGCCCCACCCCGCCCGTCACGACAGACGGCGGTGAACTAACCGTGATGCCGACCGCGGTCGACGTTGTCTGCGCGTTGAGCGGATCGATAGCGACGGCAGCAAGCGAATGCGGCCCCGCCGTCGATATCCAGCCGACGCTATAGGGGGCACTGGCGTCCTCGCCGACCTTGACACCATCGACATAGAACTCGACCCGCTGGATTCCGTTATCCGGGTCAGATGCCGATGCCTTAAGCGTGACCGTGCTACCAGCCGGAAACACTTGTCCGCCAACGGGTGCCGTCAGATGCACCGACGGTGCGACATTGGCGGCGAACTGGCCCGCCACATCGATGGTAGCTGTTGTCAGGGCGCCGCTCTTGAGATGAAAGCGCTTTCCCACGGCGTTGATCCAACTTGCGCTTTGCGTGCCGCTTTTGGCCCGCGCGAAGAGTTGCGGATTGGCATTGTCCAGACCTGTTACCCAGACCTCAGCGTCGTTAGCGCTGGAAGACCAAGTGATGGAGCTGGTACATACGGCACCTCCGCTCGGAATGGCGCACGGATTCGGCGTGGCCGAAATCGATCCTGAAGTTACGGCAATGGACAGATTCGAACTAGCTTCTCCGAACGATTCGACGCCTTCCTGCAGCATGCCCCATTGGAAATTATAAGTTCCAGGCGCCGTCGGTGCCCGCGTCGTGAAAGTAAAGCTCGCGGTCTGCCCCGGCGCCACGTCACCGGGAACGGCAACACGAGTAAGGGACCAGGTATCTCCATTGACCGGGTTACGCGAACCCAACTTATATGCGCCGCCGGATGTCCACGTCGCCGTGCCGATGTTCTTCATCTGCACGGTAACGGCATAGGACTGGCCGGCCGCCATTGCTATCGGCACCGACTGGGACACGAACTGCGCATTTCGTGCCGGCGCGGCAGTAATCACGAATTGCCCGACCACTTCCACCGGGTCAGGCTCTACCACACCACCGTTATAGACGTTCGCAAAGGCGTAAACGTTGTACGTGCCCGGCGCGAGATTCTGCAATTGCGAGTTGTTCTGAACCGGCTCGTCGTTGACCTGGACGAAAATATCGTCGACCGTCAAGGCGGGGTCGGTGCTTCCCACTTCCACGCTGATGGTGACGTTGCCAGGGGCCGGAAACGACGCGCCATTCGCCGGGCTAGCGATGCGAATCCATGGTCCGTTGGCCTGTGCAATGCCCATCCCCACAAAAAGCAACAACAGCATGAGGAATGTGCGTGCAACCAACATACGCGCCCCCTGATGCGTCAACTTCAGTCTTCGGAGAAAGTTCGCTGGCTTCGACTGACACGTCCGGTCTTTGAAGCTCGAGTCGATTTCTCGGCGATCGTAGCGGCTCATGGCGCCACCTCCGTGCGACGGGTCTGGATCGGCCGCAACATGGCGTCACGTACGATTTGCGTGAATGCGCCTTCGGGGTGAAAAATTTCAATCGGATAATCGGTAGTCGGCTGATCCCATGCCGCATAACGCGTCCGCGTAACCTTGCCTCGGGGGTTGACCACCTTGATGTCGCCACCCGTCAGGTATTCGGTAGTGGTAGTGACCGGAGCGCCGAGCTCCGAGTCTTGCTGGACTTTGACCACTCGACCCAACGTGTCGTAGAACGTGTGTGTGCCGCTGGAACCAATCGACCAGTTGCCATCCGCATACGGATTCCGCGGATACGAGGCGAAGATCTGACGGCCAGCGGTGTCGTAGGCGTTGGCGACGATTCGATACGTCTGATCGTTGTTGGAGATGTCCCGCTCATACTGGAGTACCGGCCGCAACAGAGCATCGAACAAGGTCAGTTTTTCGTAGTTGCCTTGCTGCACTATCTGGCGCCAGTGTCCGGCGGGCACACCCATCTCGGCCTGATTCACCTGGACGAACGAAGTGATTGTATTGTTCCACAACACTGAATCGTCGACTGGGTACGCAACCGAAGACAAGCGCCCCATGCTGTCGTAGCCATACTGGGTGGCGTATCCATTTTCGTCGGTCGTCGAACTAATCCAACCGTGATCATCGACGACCACCGTCTGCGTCGCCCCGCTAGGTGACTCCGGCGTAGCCGGGTGCCTGACCGTACGTGGGATACCGCGCTTCCAATCCGACACCGTGGTTAGATTGTTGTTGCCGTCCTTGACGGTGGCCATGGTGCCGTCGGCGTTGTAGGTCGTCGTTTGCGTCAATGTGCCGAACGCGTAGGTTCGAATCGGCAGCGCGGTAGTGGCGTCGTATTCAGTCTGGGTTGGCACCAGGCCGGCGGTGCTGATCGATGCCACTTGGCCTAGAACCCACTTGGACAGATTGTCGTGATACGACGTGACGTCGGTGCGTGTGTAGCCGTAGCTGATGTTGCTGGAACGGGTCACGGAAACCGGGCGAGCCAGGGCATCGAAACTGTCGACCGTACTGCTGTACGTGACACCGTCCAACAACGTGATGGTACTGACCTGTGGGTGGACATACGAAACCATCGGGATGTCGCGTAGCGCTTCGCCGACCCGCGGCGCGAACGGCTGCTGCGCGACTTCCTGGCTGGACATGTAGATGGACGATGTGCTCGAAACCACCGCGTCGTCCGGCTTGGCTTTTGCCGTTTCCAGCAATCGTCCCTCGTTGATCGCATACTGAACCCCGTAGCGATACTTATCCTTGGTTCCATCCGGATGAGTGACGGTCACCCACTTCGCCTCTTCCTGCCCGGCGCAGCCCGACCCCGGATAGCAGAAGCCCAACGGTGACACTTCGCCGTAGTGGTAGCTCGTCGTCTGCTCCGCGATTGCCGGGCCGGTCACCTTGCGCGATGTCAAAGCGAGCACATCGAAATAGTTCGGCACTCTCAGTTCATCCTGACCGATGAAGTGCTCGATGGTGATACCGCTCATCTGTTGAAAGGCTTCCTCCGCGCCAGGAACCGCGCTCTTTGCCAGATGGAACGGCATGCCTCTGCTCATGAGAAACAGCACGTCCCTAACCACCTGCGAACTCCCAACCTCACTAGGCAGCGTTACCTTGTCGAAAGGCGGGTATTCCCATTGACAGGTCCACGGCACGGTAGAGCGATAGTGCCGCGCCAGACCGAACTGAAAATCGCCGCGCGCGCCGCCCGGATGCGTGATCACATAGCGGAAAGGCCCAAGCAGGGCAGGATCCGATTCGAGGCACTGCGGCTCCCACGTATCCACTGGCAGAACGGAAGGGTCTCCAGGTTTATTCGAGACCAGACTGCCTGTCTTCTCGAATGACCACCGTGCGCCGTCCGGCTGAATCACTGCCGATAAGCCGCCTGTGCCGTACTGATAAGTCCATGTCCGCCCATGCGCGGTCGCAGTCGACACCTTGCCATTGGCATAGGCGAGGGTGATAGCGCGGCCGTCGTTGGCCGCAATGCTGGTCAATTTGTCGCCCGAATAGGAGTAGGTCACCCAGTTGCCGAACCTGTCCTCAACCCGGGTAGCCAATAGGAAGTACCGCTTTCGTAGCGCTGCCGCAGCCATTTGCGGCCCGGCTTTACGCATCGTCGGCGCTTCTCGCTCGATCATCCAATTGAACCAGTAGCGCACGCCGTCGGGCATAAGCGCCATGAAGCCCTGGCCGGGATGTCCGTTCTGCAGACTACTCAGGCAACTCAGACGAACGTTCGCGGAGGTTACCCAGGGATACTGGCCACCGTCGCTCGGCGCTGAGAACGCGCCCGGAATCGCCTTCATCAGCTCCTGGTCGCCCTGGCCGGGCAAGTGGAGCTGATAGCCACCCCAGGCTTGCTCGACCGTGATCAAGGAGTTTCCCGTCAGCGGAGGAATTAGAGTCGTGCAACGGTTGTATCGATCCGGATGGTTGTAGCCAAGCACCATCCATCCCTGCTCCGAAGCCGTGGTCTCGATATGGGGAAGATCCACATCCCAATCGTCCAAACCCGAGATGTATCCCATCTGCTTACGGTCTTCGATCACGAATCGCCGACCGAACCGAACCGGCAACGCGCTGTTGCCTGGCACATCGATATCGACGGCCGAGAACTCCGTGGCCCCGGAATAGAGACTCGTGTCTGCACCGAAAATGGAGTCGCCCAAGGGCGCGACGCTCTGTTGATCGATACGTTTCCGGAACTCATCCGAAGGCGTGACGTACGTCGACTGCGCGAACGCGGCAATGCTCGTCGTGGCGAGCAATGCCAGCACCGTGCATCGCATTGACCAACTCAGCAGAGGCGCGCGACAAGACAGACGAGCACCGGAGACCGGGACCGTCGAAGCGGAAACGGAATAGGATTGCATGCGATGGATGCTCTCGCCGGGCCGAGCGGCACGGACTGTAAGCTTGAACTCAAGCCGGCTCTGCCGGCCCCCCTGACCACAGTGTGGAGGCTAAGGCAGGGCAATCGCAAACGTTGCGACTGCAGGCCAGGCGGCCGGCCGCGGTGGCGCCGATAGAGCGAAGAAATGCAGCTCGCGACTCAATGGTCGTTTAGACGCTGGGCGATCGGGGGGAGGCGCGCTGCGCCGACGCGCAGCCACACGGGCAAAGACGGCTGCACCGGCTCCGAATAGGAGGTCGAATTACTAGAGCCGCTCCACCCTGCCCCCCTATTTTCCCACCCATCTAAGGAAAGTGGATGACTCGAACTTCCGACAACGCGTGGGCCAGGGCGTTGCGGGCGAAGCAGTGGGTGTCCCTAGTTAGTCGCGCTATTTCCCATTTGCTACATGATCGGCCCGAGCCCACCTCTATTTCCGAAATTATCGCCACTTTTCGAGCTTATTAGACTGAACCCAGAAACGGCAAGGAATATCACGAATGTCACCGAATGGAACTAGAAGGCCATGATCATTGTCCACCAACGCAAAATGACCGAAAGGCGCGGAATTCAGCAAATCACTCATCAGATCATCTCCGCGCCACTCAATCACATACGCATTGAATTCTGGAATCAGTTTCCGAACTAAATCCATCTCACGCAAGTCGTAATCATTTACTAAATCTTTATCCTGCACAACGGAAACCCATCCCGCCACCCCCTCCACCACAAACTCACCGCCCTTCCCACGATCCGCACCATTTTCTACCGCCCAGCTCTCTGGGCTCCACCTAGACTCTAAAGCTTGAAATATTATTATTGAGTTCATGGCTTAACTACCTCGATCAAAGTCTTTTCGCAGTTCGTGGCCGCGCAGTTTCGCAACACATGTTTGCCGAGATCAGGCCCATAACCTATAGCGGGAAGTCCGGTAGCCTGCTCCGTCCGCCTCAATTGCCCGGCCATGCCTTTTCCTCCACCGGACTTCACTTGCGCTGACGGATCTGTCTTGGCTCATGAGGTGTCTGGCCGAGCCGATTGCGTGCGCGGCCAACGCGGAGGATGGATGTAACGGGCGGTTCTGGCAGGGCCGATTCAAAGCCCAGCGGTTGTGCGATGACCGTGCCGTGCTTGCCGCGATGGCCTATGTCGATTTGAACCCCGTCCGCGCCGGACTCACCCGACGGCTGGACGGCTGCGAACACACCAGCCTCAAGCGGCATCTGGAGACACTGACCGACGTGAGCCGAGTTCAACCACTACGCCCCATCGCCGGCTCCGTAGCGGCATGCCTGCCGGTGAAACTCGGGGAGTATTTGGCGCTTGTCGAATGGACGGGCCAACAGGTGCGGTCAGGCAAGCGCGGCGCGCTACCGAGGTCGACTCCGGCCGTGTTAACGCGAATCGAGCCCAAACCCGAGCGCTGGCCTGTCCGAGTCAGAGGCATTGGATCGAGGTACTGGCGTGTGGCGGGCGAAGTTGAAGACCTCACCGCGCGAGCGCGAGACCTACAGCAGCGATGGCTCAAGGGCATCGGTTTGGCGGCGAAGCTCTCGTACTCGGACTGACCTAAAGCATGGGGACGCTGATACCCGATAGGGAGGATCACGCGTGGTCGACGCCAATCCCTTCTGGTCTTTGAGCGGCGCTTCGCTGCTTGATGACCTTCAACTGGTAACAACCAGAAATGCGCGGAGGAAATAGTGGGTGTCCCAGTCTGTATTGGTATTGGCACAGTCTGTATTCCTGTATTCCCGATCTATTGCCGCACTCCTACCCTACGAGTCTGTAATCGCGAACCCTGGAAACTCCTCCTCCAATACATCTTTGAGCACCTCAGGATTGACACCCATTCTCCTTGCGAAATCGAACATCGGCTCTACGAGATAAAAAAAATCGGACTCTGTAGAGTCCAGGAAAGCACTGAAAAGCAATCGATTTAGCGCCTCCTCTCTGCTCCCACTTTCATTTCGACTTAGATGACGATTGAGCTTCTCGCGCAGCGCGGCCGTCAACTCAGAAAAAGAATCTGCCGCCAGCCGGTTGTCGGCGAGTTGTCTCTGCCGTTCTAGCAGCGCATCGATCTCAATTAGCGAAAGTTCGTGTTTAAAGACTAGAAGAAGACGCACATAAGAACGTAAAAAAGGTGAAACGTCCTCTAACGCCCAAGCCTTGTCTAGAAAGACAAAAAACTCACTCTCGATGGTGTCAATATTCATGTTTTACTCAATTCCCAGCGTCTTCTTCACTTCTCGACAAGTCGAGCACGGCGGGATAATCCTGCCCGATTCATTTAGCTTCACTGGACCCATCTTTGCTCCCCGAACATCGTCACCGGCATTTAGCGCTTTATTGATCGCATCAATTTCACAGCACTGCCCATGAGTTCTAGATGGTTTCTGCACTATATCAAGGGCTCGCTGAGTCCGCGGATGCATAGGTGCTAGCGCATCGCCGCCCGAAGCGGCCGAGCCACTGCTGTTGCCGTGCCATATATTTCCGCTCGTTGTTTCCAGCGGCCCGCTGGCTCCCCTGGCGCCACTTCGCGCCATACTGCGAGCGGCTCCACGGCCCGCAGCACCGGCTCCAGCCGAAAGCGCAATTCCAATATTCAGTGCGACGTCTCTCCAGCTACGCGGCAAGCTCATTTCAAATGCGAGCTGCTTCTTCATCATCAGACGCTGGCTGCCCCGCTCATCTGATGGAGTCATAAACCAGTCAATGTATGGTATTCCTGTGGGCTGCGCCCTTACATTTTCAGTAGACTGCCGACCATCCGGATCCGTGAATCTGTAGGGATTGTTGTTCCCATACCAATAACGATTGAAGTTCGAGCCGGTACCCGAATTAGCGGTCACCGGATCCACGGACAGGAATCTCCCTAGCGTCGGATCGTAATACCGCTGCTGCATGTACGTCAGGCCCGTGGCCCCATCCATCACATGCCCGGTGTAGCCGATGCCGTTGACCGTCTTGTTGATCGCGCTGCCGTACGGCTCGTAGTTCGTCCGCTCGATCAGTGCGCCCGCGGCGTTGGTCGTCGCCACCGGACTGCCCAGCGCATCGGTGTGGTGGTACTTCGTGGCGATGACCGTATTGCTGGGCCAGTTGTGGTCCACCGTCGCGATCAGGCTGCCGGCCAGGTAGATGTTCTCCTGGGTCGTTTGCACGCCCGCGGGGGTCTGCTTGGAGCCGAACAAGTACTGCCCGGCCTGGCTGTACTGGAACAGGCGCACCGTGCCGTCGGCCTGCATGGTCTGCACGCGGCGGCCCAGGCCGTCGTAGGCGTAGCTCTCCTTGCCGGTCACCTCGCGCAGGCGGTTGCCGAAGGTAAACCAGTAGGCCTGGCCGTTCTTGTTGTTCAGATTGCCCTGGACGTCGTAGCCCAGGCCGGTGACCGTAGCGCCGCCGGCGTTGCGGACGTTGGTCAGGCGGTTGTTGGCGTCGTACCAGTAGCTGTGCTCGCGCACGCCCGGGTGGCTGACGCTGCGCAGGTTGTCGATCGGGTCGTAGGCGTAGTCGATCCAGTGGTTGGTGCCGCCGAACATCAGCGAACCGGCGCGCAGCAGACGGTCCTGGGCGTCGTATTCCAGGTAGCGGTGGAAATTGGCGCCCTGGGCGTTATCCGTGATCTGGGTGGGGTTGCCGTTCTCGTCGTAGGTGTACGAGAAGCTTGACAGGCCGCCGTCATCGACCGTCCACGGCAATTGGCGACCGTTCTGCCACATCGCGTGGAGCAGGCCGTTGCCATAGGTGAACTGCTTGATCGCGCCGTTGGGGTAGTAGCTGACGCCGCTGGCGTAGGTGCCGGTGGTGGTGCTGCCGGCGACGGTGGCCACCTGGGTCGCCTGGCCCAGGGCGTTGGGCGCATAGCCCACCGCCAAGCCGGTCGGGTAGGTCTGTACCGACAGGTGGCCGTTGCGGTCGTAGCCGTAGCCCAAGGACCAGGTGTACCAGCCGGGTTGGCTGATGCTGTCGCCCTGGCCGTCGAGCAGGCGGCGCTTGTTGTAGTGGTAGGCGTTGATCCAGGGCCAGGTATTGTTGCTGCCGTTGTAGGTGGTGATCGTGGCCGGCAGGCCGTCCTTGGTGTAGGTCCAGGACTGATTGCCCAGGCCGTCAGGGAAGCCCAACTGGGTGATGCGGTTGCGTGCGTCGTAGTTGCGGGTGACGGTGCGGCCGGCGTTGTAGGCGGCCACGTGGTCGCAGTTGACGCTGTTCAGGCCCGACAGGCCGGCGGCCGACCAGGTCATGTTGTCGTTGGCGTCGTAACCCATGACGGTCGAGCCGGTCTCAGGCTCGTCCGTGCGGCACAGGCGGTTGAGGCCGTCGTAGGTGTACCGGCGCAGCGCCTGCACCGGCTGGCCGGCGTAGGTGCCCGAGCGGGTGACCGACTTGGGGCGCAGGAAGTAGATCGGATCGCGGTCGATGGTGGTGGTGGCCACCGGCTGGATGATTTCGATCGGGTAATCGGTGGTGGGCTGGTCCCAGGCCGCGTAGCGGGTGCGGGTCTGGTGGCCGCGCGGGTTGGTGACCACGATGTCGCCGCCCCACGCATAGGCGGTGGTCGTGGTGAGTTTGCCCAGCTCCGAGTCCTGCTCGACCTTGGTGGCCCGGCCCAGCGCGTCGTAGGTGGTCCAGGTGCCGGTGTTGAGGTTCCAGTTGCCGTCCGCGTACGGGTTGCGCGGATAGGAGGCGAAGGTCTGCCGCCCGTCGTGATCGAAGGCGTTGCGGACGATCCGGTAGGTGCCGTTGGAATCGGCGTTGTCGCGTTCGTACTGCAGGATCGGGCGCCACAGCGCATCGAACAGGGTCAGCTTTTCGTAGTTGCCCTGCACCACCGTCTGCCGCCAGTGGCCGGCGGGCACGCCCATTTCTTCCTGGTTGACCTGCTGGAACGAGAACAGCTTGTCGTTCCAGGCCACGGTGTCGTCGGTGGGATAGACGATGCGCGACAGCCGGCCCATGGTGTCGTACTGGTAGCTGGTCTTGTAGCCGTTCTCGTCGGTCACCCAGTCGATCCAGCCGCTGTCGTTGACGGACGCCGACTGCGTGCTGCCCGAGGGCGACTCGGCGGTGGCCGGGTGCTGGATGGTCTGCGGGATGCCGCGCTTCCAGTTCGACAGCGTGGTGACGTTATTGTTGCCGTCCGTGACCGTGGCGACGGTGCCGTCGGCGTTGTAGGTCAGGGTTTGCGACGGCGTGGTTTCGCCGTAGCGGAAGCTGCGGTAGGGCTGGGCGTTGGCGGTGAACTCGGTGCGGCCGACTTCGATGCCGTTGGTGGTGGACAGCTTGGTCTGGCCCAGCACCCACTTGGACAGGTCGTCGTGGTACTGCGTGGTGTCGGTGCGGGTGTGGCCGCCGTTGATGGTGCTGGCGCGGGTGACCGAGGTGGGCCTAGCAAACCTATCGAATGCACCGACCGCACTGGTGTAGGTCACGCCATCGCGCACCAAGGATGTCGACTTCAAGGGGCGAAGCTTGGACTCCATTCGATCGCCGAAGCCATACCCCGCTTCGCTTGGAAACGGCTGCTGCCCCACTTGCTCGTCTTGCACGTAGGTGTAGTCCACCCTCTGCGCTTCGGCACCGCCCGCCCCGATAACCTGCTCGCTGAGCAGCATCCCTTCGTTCTTATCGAAGATGACGCCATAGCGCTTCTTGACCACTGCCCCATTCGGCAGCGTGATGGTGGTCGTTCTGCCGACGCCGTCGCCGCAAGCTTGGCCCGCACACGGGTCTTCCTGACAGGTCGGCCCGTCCGGCGTGCCGGTTTGATGATTGTAGATGCCGCAGTAGGGGTAGGTGTCCTGCTGATACGCGTAACCGGTCACCTGGGATGCAATGCCTGGGCCGGAAATCGTCAGCGACTTGAGCGAGAACACGTCGAAATAGTTCGGCGTTCCGATCCGAGCGTGACCTCCAACGTCGACGTATTCTTCAACCAGCCCCTGGCTTTCGTACAGCTCGACATTGTCGACAGCCGCTTCCCACGAATAACCATCTTCGGACATCTTGATGATTAATTCCCAATCCAGGGTCGCGGTGAAATTGACAGAACCACCCGCCACGCGGACTTCATGATCAAAGAAGTCGATGAAGCAAATGTAGGGCACACGGCTGCGATGAAAACGCCGCCCCTCGAACTGAAACGTCGCTTGTGCGCCACTGGGATGCTTGACCGTAAACGGGAACTCTCCCGCAAAGCGATCGGGACTAGACTCGACCTGGCACATGGTGCCGGGATCGAAATAGGACAACCCCATCGCGTCCGACTGCTGCTGGTCATAGGGCGAACTGAAACCGTATGCCGGATACTGCCAGGTGGAGCCGTCCGGATTGGCTACCTGGGTCAGATGGCCGTTCGTCAGTGTGTAGGTCCAACTGCGTCCGTGGCTGCTGGCGGTCACTGAGCCTGCGCCGTACTGCACGGTGATTTGGCGCCCGTCGTTAGCGGCGATGCTGCTCAGACGCCCGTCGACATAGGTGTAGTTGACGTAGTTACCGAATCGATCCTCGATGCGCGATGCCAGCAGATAGATGTTCTTGCGCGCCATCGTGTATCCGGGCAGACCTTTCGGCCCCTTCCGGATCTTCATCGCGGTACGTTCGACAGCGACGTCGAAGTAATACTTCACGCCATCTGTCGTGAGCAGATAGAAGCCTTCGCCGGGATAGCCGTTCTTGACGGTAGGCAAGCAACCGACTCGGCCCATCGATTTGAGCACCCACGGGTAACTCGAACCGTTCGTGGGGTCCGTGTTGAGGTTGTGATCCACCAGCATCGGCTCGTCGCCTACGCCGGGCACATGCAGGCGATAGCCGTGCGACACCTCCTCCGAGCTGATCAGAAGACCCTCTACGGCCGGCAAGCCCGGAAAGGAACAGCGCTTGTACCGATTCGGGGAGGACGCCCCCGCCACCGACCACCCCATGTTGCTGGACACGGTCGTCTGAATATACGGAACTTCGACATCCCAGTTCCCGAGCCCGCCCAATTGTTCGGGCAGATACCACCAGTCGATCGGCAGACGCCGACCGAATTGCACGGGCAGGCCACTGCTGCCCGGAACATCGATGTCGATATTCACGAACTCGGTCTTGCCTGTCGCATCCGTCGTTCGGTTGCCGAACACCCCTTCGCCGGCGGCGGTGATCGTCGAGGCTGCCTGAATCTTCTTCTGGTACTCGGCCTCGGTCGTCATGGACTGAGCCGCCACCGAACCGGCCGCCGCCCACATCAATGCAATCAGAACGATGCTGGAGAACAGGGTGAACGCGCGACGATTCGCGCGCGCACCGATTGCCGGACGCGCCGCTGTAGGCACAAGATAAGACTGCATGCGATGACGCTCTTGCCGGACGAACGGCCGGTATCGAACCAAACTTCAGAACCGGCGTTGCCGATCCCCCCGAATACAGTTTGGAGCCTAAAGCGCGGTCGTCGCAAATGCTGCGAAGTCAGATCCGAATCACTTGTGCCAACCAGGTGCAGAACAACACTTCATTGACGCCTTAATCGCGCGCACAGACGCATCGCACGCTCAACCTGACCGTGATGGTCGAACGAAACCTCGGAGGCGGCGGCTGCCGAACTTACAACGGCAATGACGGCTGCAACGGCTCGATCGTCCCCTCGCCCCGCATCACCCGCTTGTACTCCGCGCGCGACACCGAGATGTAGCGATCGTTACCGCCGATCTCGACCTGCGGGCCGTCGAGCACCGCGCGCCCGGCTTCGTCGACGCGCACGGTCATGGTGGCCTTCTTGCCGCTGTGGCAGATGGTCTTGATCTCGGTCAGCTCGTCCGCCCAGGCCAGCAGGTATTGGCTGCCTTCGAACAGTTCGCCGCGGAAGTCGGTGCGCAGGCCGTAACAGAGCACGGGGATGCGCAGCTGGTCGACGACCTCGCTGAGTTGCCAGACCTGGGAGCGGGTCATGAACTGGGCTTCGTCGACCAGCACGCAGTTCAGCGCGCCGTGGGCGGCGATGTCGGCGCGGATCAGCGCCTCCAGGTCCTGATCGTGGCCGAAACCGATGGCATCGGCCTTCAGGCCGATGCGCGAGGCGACGGTGCCGCTGCCGGCGCGGTCGTCCAGGCGCGGGGTGAGGATGGCCACGCGCATGCCGCGTTCGCGGTAGTTGTGCGCGGACTGCAGCAGGGTGGTGGTCTTACCGGCGTTCATCGCCGAGTAGTAGAAGTAGAGCTTGGCCATGCGCCTAGTGTAGGCAAGGGCGGGGCAAGTTCGCAGATTGCGCGGTGGGGTGGAGCGTGGTTGGGGGTGCGGATTCGGGTGGGGGCTCGGTGAAGCGGTAAAGCAAATCCCCCCCCCTTGCCCCCCTTTTTCAAAGGGGGGAACAAAGCTGCGCCTGGATTCGATACCGCCGACTGGTCTTCCCCCTTTGGAAAAGGGGGATTGAGGGGGATTTGCTCTTGGCAATGCGTCCCTACTTCTCCGGTGCCTCGACCTTTTTCACCTCGCCCACCTCGACCTGCCCGGTCAGCGTGCGCAGCAGCAGACCCTGGTCCTTCCAGTAGGCGTCGGTGCGGGTGCGGTGGTCGCCGTAGAACTCGCCCTGGGCGATGCCGCGCATGGCCTGGACCGACACCGCGCTGCCGCCGCCGGCGGCCCAGATGTCCGGCCGGCCCAGGCCTACGTCCAGGCGCGCGGTCTGGGCGCCGACGCGGCTGCCGGTCTGGCTGCGGGCGAAGTGGCGGATGTGCGAGTTGATGCGCGGCAGCGTGGTCGCGTCGCCGTAGCGGGCGAAGTAGCCCTCGCCCTGCACCGCCACCTGCACCTGCTGCTCGGGCGTCAGCGATTCCCAGATTTTCTCGCGCATCGCCAGCAGTTCGGCGTTGTCGCCGCGCTCGGCGGCCAGGTCGGCCCAGATGTAGGCCAGCACGGGGTTGCGGTCGGTGCCTTCGCCGTACCAGTGCATCATGCTGAGGAAGTGCTGCGAATATTTGTCGGCGTAGCGCGAGGCGTGTTGGAACTGTTTGATCGCCTCGGCGTAGCGGCCGTTGTCGTAGGCCCAGATGCCGTGCCAGCGGTGCAGTTCGTTCGGGTGGCCGGCCGATTGCAGGATCGCGGACTGGTAGATGTCCAGGTTGGTCGCGCGTTCACGCTGCTGCGCGGCGGGGGCGGCCCAGGCGGCCAGGGGCAGCAGCAGGCACAGCAGCAGGCAGGGGCGGGCGTTCATCGACGGCTCCTCGTGGATGGCGGCATGGCGAATGCCCCGTACCTCGTGTGGCCTGCGATCTTTTCGTAGGGCTGACGCGAGTTCTTATCGCAACGGCCCCTGAAACGCCACGGCCAACACGGACGCGGGTGCGTTCGTGTTGGCCGGTGTAGCACCCGGACCGGGTGGGAACAATGGCTATTGCCGGCTTTTCGCGCCGCCGCCGACCTACGGTCGTTGCGGCGGCGCGGTCCGGCGACCACCGGAGCGGTGGTTACGGCGCGGGCTTGGGCGTCGGCTCTTCAGGAACTTCGGGCACCGGCGCGTCCACTTGCGGGCGGGTTTCCGGAATGCGCGATTCGACCTTGGGCGCGTCGCCTTCGCGCACCACCTCGACGTCGCCGACGTCGACGCGACCGATCGCCGGCTTCATCCAGATGTTGTCCTGCCAGGCCCAGTACTTCTTGGCGTCCCAAAAACGCTCGTCGTAGAACTTCGAGCCCGGAATCGACTGCTCGCCGGCCGGGCCGGGCACCAGGATCTGCAGATTGCCGGTAAAGCCGGTACGGCTGCCGGTGGTATTGCGGCGGCCGGTGCGCAGTTGGAACTCGTAACGCGGCTTGGCGGCCTCGTCGCCGAAGCGCGCATAGACCTCCTGCCCCTCGGCCGTGGCGCGCTCGCGCTCGGCCGCGCTCAGTGCGTTCCAGTACCGTTCGCGCAGCCCCAGAAACCCGGCATAGCCGCGCTCGGCCGCCAGATCCATCCAGGCGTAAGCCATGGCGCGGTCCTGCGGCGCGCCCTCGCCGTTCCAATACATCTCCGCGACCATGCCCTGCGAGGGCTTGTCGGCGAAAAAGCTGGCGCGACGGAAGAAACGCAGCGCATCGTCGAAGCGCTTCTCCTTGTACGCGTCCATGCCCAGCATGCGGTACTTCAGATCGGGGTGGTGGGTCAGGAAGCCGGCGGTGATCAGCAGCGGGTCCTCGACCGGATCCGGCGGCGGCACGGCCTTCTTCTCGGCCGCGATGGCCCCCAGCGACAGCGGCAACAGGGCCAACAGCAGGATCGTCTTACGCATCACGTCGTCCTTCTCACGTTCTCAGGTCCAGGGAACCAGGGTAGCCGGTCTGGGCCACCCGAGCAGGTAAACTCATGGGCTACGCGCCGGGATGGCGCGCGCCGGCCAAACACGCAAGTGCTTGATCCAGCGTGTGCGGCATCGGGCTGGCCCGACGTCGCGATGTTCGAACCGGTCCAGGACGGATCGGTTGGAACTTCCCTCAGATAGACCGGCGCAGCCGCCGAAAGATGACAACGATGCACGGCCTCAATCCCCCCCAGCGCGCCGCCGTACTGCACACCGAGGGCCCCCTGCTGGTGCTCGCCGGCGCGGGCAGCGGCAAGACGCGCGTGATCGTCGAGAAGATCGCCCACCTGATCGCGTCCGGCCGCATGCCGGCCAAGCGCATCGCCGCGATCACCTTCACCAACAAGTCCGCCAAGGAAATGAAGGAGCGCGTCGCCAAGCGCATCAAGGGCGACGCCGCCGAAGGGCTGACCATCTGCACCTTCCACGCCTTGGGCCTGCGCTTCCTGCAAATCGACCATGCCAAGGCTGGCCTGCGCCGCGGCTTCAGCGTGTTCGACAGCGACGATTCGTCGGCGCAGATCAAGGACCTGCTACCGCCCGGCAGCAAGCCCGACGTGCTGGACAACATGCGCAACCTGATCTCGCGCGCCAAGAACGCCGGCCTCTCGCCCGAGCAAGCGCTGGAGCTGGCCGCCAGCCCGCGCGAGATGGAAGCCGCATTGCTATACCAGCGCTACCAGCAGCGCCTGACCACGTTCAACGCGGTCGATTTCGACGACCTGATCCGCCTGCCCGTGCAGATGCTGGAAGCCGACGAAGAGCTACAGCTGGCCTGGCGCGAGCGCATCGGCTATCTGCTGGTGGACGAGTGCCAGGACACCAACGATGCGCAGTATCGGCTGCTCAAGTGCCTGGCCGGCGCGCGCGGTCTGTTCACCTGCGTGGGCGACGACGACCAGTCGATCTACGCCTGGCGCGGCGCCAATCCCGACAATCTGCTGGAGCTGGGCAAGGATTATCCGGCGCTGGAGATCATCAAGCTGGAGCAGAACTACCGCTGCAGCAACCGCGTGCTGCGCGCGGCCAACACGCTGATCGCCAACAATCCGCACGAGCACCCCAAGACGCTGTGGAGCGATCAGGCCGACGGCGAACGCATCCGCGTCTGGGAGTGCCGCGATAGCGCGCACGAGGCCGAGAAGGTCGCCAGCGAGATCCATTTCCTGTCGCAGAAGCACAGCGCGCCCTGGAGCGATTTCTGCATCCTGTTCCGCGGAAATCATCAAAGCCGTGCGCTGGAAAAGGCGCTGCAGCTATTGCGCGTGCCGTACCACCTCAGCGGCGGCACCGCGTTCCTGGAGCGTCACGAGGTCAAGGATGCGCTGTCGTGGCTGCGCCTGATCGCCAATCCCGACGACGACGCGGCCTTCCTGCGCGCGGTCACTTCGCCCAAGCGCGAGGTCGGCGCGACCACGCTGGCCAAGCTGGCCGAGCTGGCGCAGCAGGCGCACATGCCGATGTCGCGAGCGGCCGAATCGGTGGGCGCGCTCAAACAGCTGGCGCCGCGCGCGGCCAACGCGCTGGACGGGTTCACCAGCATCGTGCGTTCGCTGCGCGGCGAAGCGCAGCGCATCAGCCCGGCCGAACTGGTGCGCGTGCTGGGCGAACGCAGCGGCCTGCTCGCTTCGATCCGCGCCCAGTGCAAGGACGAAGCCGGCTTCCAGCGCCGCAAGCAGAATCTGGAGGAACTGTCGGACTGGTTCGACGGCGGCAAGGGCGCAGGTCCGGGAGAACTGGCCGCGCAGCTGGCGCTGCTGTCGCACGCCGACAAGGGCGAGGCCGGCAACCAAGTGCGCCTGATGAGCTTGCACGGCGCCAAGGGCCTGGAGTTCCGTTATGTATTCATCGTCGGCGTCGAGGACGGCAACCTGCCGCACGAGGCCAGCATCGACGAAGGCCGCCTCGATGAGGAACGCCGCCTGATGTACGTGGGCATCACCCGCGCCAAGGAAGCGCTGTACCTGTCGCATGCGCGCGAAACCCAGCGCTGGGGCGATCGCATCCGCCTGCAACCCAGCCGTTTCATCGACGAGTTGCCGGCGGCCGAACTGCAACGCGACGGCGCCGATCCGGTCGCCGATGCCGCGCGCAAGCAGGAACGCGCCAGCGCCGGTTTCGCCGCGATCAAGGCCTTGCTGGAAGGCTGAGCGCGCGCCCGACGGAGGAATGCCATGAGCGAACGCGACCACAGCCGCCTGCACATCCGCGACATCGCCGACGGCGATCATGCGGCGGTGCTGGCGTTGAACCTGGAATCCGAGGCCCTGCTCAGCCCGATGGACGCGCCGCGGCTGCGCGCCCTGCTGGACGAGACGGCGTATGCGCGCGTGCTGGTCGAGGGCGAACAGGTGTTGGGCTTCCTGCTCGCGTTCCGCGAAGGCTGCACCTACGACAGCCCGAACTACCGCTGGTTTCAGGCGCATTACCCGCGCTTTCTCTACATCGACCGGATCGCGGTGGCGGCATCGCAGCAGGGCCGCGGACTGGGCGCGGTGTTCTATCGCGACCTGTTCGATTTCGCACGCGCCGACGGCATCGGCGCGATCGCCTGCGAGTTCTACAGCCAGCCTTTGAACGAAGGCTCCAGCCGTTTCCACGCCAAGTTCGGTTTCGGCGAAGTGGGCACGCAGTGGGTCGCCGAAGGCCGCAAACAGGTGTCGCTGCAGATCGCCGCGCCCTGAGCGGCGCGGCGGGATTGCACGGCCGCGCCGGTTGCGGGATGGTGCGAATCCCAGCCCGGTTCGGACACGAGCATGCCTGCCTCCATCGCCTTGTCGCGTAGCGCCTTCGTCGCCGCCCTGTTCGCCGCCGCCGCCGCGCAGGCCGGCGAACCGCCGCAGTTCCTGCAATCGCCCGATGCGGGCGCGGCCACGCTGCCGTTCTCCGAGGCGGTGCGCAGCGGCGATCTGCTGTTCCTGTCCGGCCAGATCGGCACTGTGCCCGGCAAGCTGGAGCTGGCGCCGGGCGGGATCGCCGGCGAATCCGAGCAGACGCTGGACAATATCGAGCGCGTGCTCAAACGCCACGGCGCGACGATGAGCGAGGTGATCAAGTGCACGGTGTTCCTGGCCGACATCAAGGAATGGCCGGCGTTCAACGAGGTCTATCGGCGCCATTTCAAGGCGCCGTATCCGGCGCGCAGCGCGATGGCGGCTTCGGGTTTGGCGATGAATGCGCGGGTGGAAGTGGAGTGCATCGCGCAGGTGAGCAATCGATAAGGCGCGCGGCGGCAGGCGATGCGGCTCGCCGCATCCTACGGTCAGGCGGCATGCCAGAATCGGGCGTAGGCGATACGGATATCGGCGATGCACGAACAAGCGGTCCTGACGGCGAACCATCCCTTGCTCGGCGCGGCCGGTACGCCGGTGACCATAGCCACGGTCGAGCAGCATTACGCCAACTCGGCTTCGGCCAACGCCGCCGCGCAGTTCCGCTGCGCCGATCAGCACTGCAACGTCAGCGTGCGCTGCGTGATCCCGGCGGGATCGACGTCCAACCGCAAGACCAGCCCGGCGGCCTACTTCCGCGGTCGCCATAAGGCCGGCTGCACGCGCGCGCCGGTGCCGACAGCAACCGTGCCCGCGCCGGCCGCCGCCGTGATACCGGCCAGCCCGAATCGCGGCCCGATACCGACGGTGTGGGTCGCGCGCGCGGCACCGCCTTCGCCGGCCACCGCTGCCGCGCCCCATAGCGGCGGCGCTGCCTCGGCAGGCGGGTCGGCCCGCTTGAGTCAGGGCTCGGGCAGCAGCCAGCCACAATCGGGCCTGATCGAGCGCTTCGCCGACGAGTGGCTGGCGATGAACGCGGCCGCGCAACGCGCAACGCCGCTGATCGCGCCATGGAACCCCGGCGGCACCTATCACTCGGCGGTGCATTCGATCGGTTATCACCCCGGCACCGATGTGACCGTCGTGGGCGAGCGCATCTTCGGCGGCGTGCTGGCCTCGGTGCTGGCGGGCAAGAGCGGCTACGTGCTGACCCTGTTGGAGAAGAACGCCAACGGCGACGACCTCACCGTCTGGGTACAGAGCGCGAGCTTCAGCCAAGGGCGCGCCGGCGCCGCATTGCAAACGCGCCTGGCCGCGCTGACGCAGACGCTGCCGGCCGGCCTGCGGGTGTTCGCGCTGGGCGAGTTCATTCCGCAGTTGCGGCCCAACCGGCGTTGGTACGCGCTGCCGATCGTGCACCCGCATGACCTGCACCTGATCTAGGGCCGCCGGCCGGCAGACCCCGAACCCAACCGATTGCGAAACGGCCGCGCCATCGCGCTCGGCTACACTTCAGCCCTTTCCACGCACTGGATCGCGCATGCACACCCGCGCCCTTACCCTGTCCGTCCTCGCCTGCGCGCTCGCGCTGGGCGCCTGCAAGCGCACCGAGCCGGCGGCCGCACCGGCCCCAGCCGCAACGCCCGCGACCGCAGCCGTCCCGGCGACCGGCGCCACGCCCGCCGCCCCGTCCGCACCCGGCGCGGACGACAACCTCAACGCCGTGCTGTGGGTGCAGACCTCGGCCGAGTACCGCGCCGCCACCGAAACCGTCTACCGCGCGGCCGCCGACAAGCTGGACCTGGCGCTGAAGCAAAAGAACTGGGACGCGCTGGTGCCCGACGAACGCGGCAACGCCGCCACCGGCCTGGCGCCGGCGGTGATCATGGACGTGGACGAGACCGTGCTGGACAACTCGCCCTATCAGGCGCGCCTGGTCCGCGACGGCAAGGAATACGACGAAGTCACCTGGGACGCCTGGGTCGCCGAAAAGAAGGCGCAGCCGCTGGCCGGCGTGGTCGACTTCGCCAAGGCCGCCAACGCCAAGGGCGTGACCGTGCTGTACCTGTCCAACCGCGCCGAGCACCTGCAGGCCGCCACCATCGCCAACCTGCGCGCGGTCGGCATGCCGGTGAAGGACGACAGCGTGTTCCTGGGCCTGGGCACCTTCGTCGAGGGCTGCGAACAGAACGGCAGCGAGAAGAATTGCCGCCGCAAGCTGGCCGGCCAGAAGTACCGCGTGCTGATGCAGTTTGGCGATCAGCTGGGCGACTTCGCCCAGGTGGTGGCCAACACCCGCGACGGCCGCAGCCAGCTGCTGCAGCAGCACCACGACTGGTTCGGCGAGCGCTGGTGGATGCTGCCCAACCCGACCTACGGCTCCTGGGAGCCGGCCGTGTTCAACAACGCCTGGGACCAGCCGCGCGAAGCGCGTCGCGCCGCCAAGCGCGAGGCGCTGAACGTCGCGCCTTGAGGCCGATCCGGGCGCATGCCGCGACGCAGCATCGTCTCGGCATTTAAAATCAATATCTTATCTGACTTAATTTCAGGTATTGCATTAGGTTCGCGGGCGACGTAGTCTGCTCGCGTCCGGCCTCGGCCGGAGCCATGCCACAACTCGAAATCCCGGCTTCGGCCGGTTTATAAGGAGGCCCAGCGCCTCCTTTTTTTATGCGCGCAGCGGCCGCCATAGGCCTTGCCGGCACACGACGGGGTCGAACTCAAATGTCACGAAGACCGACGATAGAGAGAATTCGCGTCTTTTAGCTGCTCGATGCCGCCAATTGGCGCACCTGACGCAGCCACCTTGCGCAATCCGTCTGCAACGCGCCCGCCACCCGCGCCGGCCAGGATCCGGAACCGACTTGGCTTGTCGCCGACCCCGGCCCCGGCCAAGATGCCGCTTGCGACTGGGGAGCCGCCTCATGCCACCGATTCGACGCGCCTTGGCCGCGTTGCTGCTGATCGTCGTCGCCTGCGGCGGCTGCGACCGCACGCCATCGACCGACCGCGACGCGCCGCCCAAGTTGCCCGCCGAGGCGGTGCAGCAACTGGTGCACGACCTGCGCCGTAACGACCTGGCCGGCTACGCCCGCCACGCCGTGCCGCCGGCCCTGCACGACCGCCTCGAAATCGCCTGGCGCGAGGGCCGCACCACCTGGCCGCTGACCGAATTGCCGCTGGAAGACCGTCTGCCGGGCTTCCTGCAGGCCCTGGCCGCACCCGGCGCGGAGAAGAAACTGCAGGCCGTTTACCAGCGTCAGTTCGCCGGCGCCCACACCGAGCTGCGCTCGGCCGCCGCCACCCTGGGCCTGTTCGCCACCCAGTACGTGCGCAGCGAAGGCGACTACAGCGACGAAGAACGCGACCACTACGCCCAGCTCATCGGCGCGATCAGCGCCTGGGGCCAGCGCGCGCCGCTGGGCGACCCCAAACGCGCGCGGATCGCGATCCCGCAGTTGGCCGCGGCAGCACGCCAGACCGGCCTGACCGGCGCCGACGCCCTGCGCCTGACCGGCATGGCCCGCAGCCTGGAGCGGCTGGGCCCGTTTTTCGGCCGCTTCAAGCAGGTGCTGGTGAGCTACGGACTGGACGTCGATGCCGGCCTGGACCGGGTCGAGGCGACGCTGGCCGAGCAGACCGGCGACAGCGCGCGCGTGCGCCTGCGCTACACCATCGCCGGCCAGCCGATCGACGCCTACGTGCGCGTGGAGCGCCTCGACGGCCGCTGGTACCTGAGCGATGTGCTGCGCCATGCCGAAGCCGAGGCGACGCGACCGCTGGACGCGGGCAGCGCACACCCCACCGCGCCCGCAGCGGCCACCGCGCCCTAATCGCGTCCACCGCACGCGCGGCGCGGACCGACGCCGCGCACCCTCCGGGACCGGCTTGAACGACGGCCCAAGCCGGCCGCCGACACGCAAGCAGCCCCAAGCCGAATGGGCATAATGGCGACGATGCCGAAACAAACGCCCCTGCCTTTCCCCGACGCCGCACCGGCCCGCCCGGACGGCGCCACGCCTGACGCCGGCCCCAGCGGCGACGCCCCCGAGGCCGACGCCGCGTCGCCCGGCGACACGCCCACCGCGCCCCGCATCGATCACGAAGCCGACACGTTCGCCGCCGAAGCGCGCGAAATGACGGACGTTGCGACCGACCCACCCCTCTCACCGGACACCGCCACCATCGCGGACGCACACGACCCCGACCAGCCCGAACTGCCGATGCCGCCGCCGCCCGCGGCCGCCTCGGAAACGCGCGCCCTGCCGCCCGCGCGCCGCCCCTGGTGGGCCAAGCTGCTCGGCCGCCTGATGGCACCGTGGGTGCAGCTCACCATCGAACCCAAGTCGCCGTCCGAGCACGTCGCCGAGGAATGGAACGGCCGCCCGGTCTGCTACGTACTGGAGGACTACGGCCTGTCCAACGCGCTGATCCTGGAGCGCGCCTGCCGCGAGAGCGGCCTGCCCTCGCCGCTGCAGCCGCTGCCCGGCGATCCGCTGGGCCGCAAGCGCGCCTATGTCGCGCTGTCGCGCCGCAACGCCGGCGGCACCCTGGTGCCGTTGCAGGCGCTGGGCGAATCCTTGGGCGCCGCCACGCCGCAGCCGCCGCCGGCCAAGACCCATTCCGGCTCGCTCGCGCGCCTGCTCGACGCGCACCGCGACGATCCGCAACTGGACGTGCAGCTGGTGCCGGTGTCGATCTTCGTCGGCCGCGCGCCGGACCGCAGCACGGGCTGGTTCTCGGTGCTGTTCTCAGAAAACTGGACCCTGGTCGGCCGCTTCCGCCGCCTGCTCGCGATCCTGCTCAACGGCCGCCACACCCTGGTGCGGTTCTCGCCACCGGTGTCGCTGCGCGGCATTGTCGCCGAAGGCCTGCCGGCCGAGCGCACGGTGCGCAAGCTCTCGCGCGTGCTGCGCACCCACTTCCGCCGCATCCGCGCCGCGGTCATCGGCCCCGATCTGTCGACGCGTCGTTTGCTGGTCGATCAGGTGCTGGCCTCCGAATCGGTCAAGGACGCCATCGCCGACCAGGCGCGGCGCGACAACAGCTCGCCGATCGACGCGTGGAAGAAAGCGCATGCGATCGCCTACGAGATCGCGGCCGACTATTCGCACCCGGTGGTGCGCTCGGCCAGCTTCCTGCTCACGCCGGTGTGGAACCGCATCTACCGCGGCGTGCTGGTCCATCACCTGGACAAGCTCAAGCAGGAAGCGCCCGGCTTCGAAGTGGTCTACGTGCCCTGCCATCGCAGCCACATGGACTACCTGCTGCTGAGCTATCTGCTCTACACCAAGGGCATCGTGCCGCCGCACATCGCCGCCGGCGCCAATCTCAACCTGCCCGTGGTCGGCACCATCCTGCGCAAGGGCGGCGCGTTCTTCCTGCGTCGCAGCATCCGCGGCAGCGCGCTGTACTCGGCGGTGTTTTCCGAGTACGTGGCGCAGTTGGTCGCGGGCGGCTATTCGATCGAGTACTTCATCGAAGGCGGGCGCTCGCGCACCGGCCGGCTGCTGCCGCCCAAGGGCGGCATGATCGTGATGACGGTGCGCGGCTTCCTGCGCCAGCCCACGCGCCCGGTGCTGTTCCAGCCGGTCTACATCGGCTACGAGAAGCTGATGGAAGGCAACAGCTACCTCGACGAGCTGTCGGGCAAGCCCAAGGAAAAGGAATCGATCTGGCAGCTGCTGTGGGGCATCCCCAAGGTGCTGCGCTCCAACTACGGCCAGGTGGTGGTGAACTTCGGCGAGCCGATCCGGCTCAACGACGTGCTCGCCGAACACGCGCCGGAATGGGACGGCCGCCCGGTGGGCGAGGACGACAAGCCGCAGTGGCTGTCCGACACTGTCGCCGCGCTGGCCGAACGCATTCAGGTCAACGTCAACCGCGCCGCCGACGTCAACCCGATCAACCTGCTGGCGCTGGCATTGCTGTCCACGCCCAAGCACGCCATGGGCGAGGCCGACCTGCTGGCGCAGATCGCGTTGTCCAAAACTCTGCTCGCGGAACTGCCCTACTCCGACCGCGTCACCGTCACCCCGCACACGCCGCAGGAAATCGTCGCCCACGGCGAAGAGATCAACGTGCTGGAACGCATCTCGCATCCGCTGGGCGACGTGCTCGGCGTGGACGGCGAGGACAAGGCGGTGTTGCTGAGCTACTTCCGCAACAACGTGCTGCACCTGTTCACCGCCGCCTCCTGGATCGCCTGCTGCTTCCAGCACAACCGCCGCATGAGCATGACCGGCGTGCTGCGCCTGGGCCGCAACGTCTATCCGTTCCTGCAAGCCGAGCTGTTCCTGCCCTGGAGCGAAGAAGAGTTCGCGCAACGCCTGGCGCGCACGGTCGAGGTGTTCATCCGCGAGGGCCTGCTGGAACGCGTGAGCGAGGACGACGGCGGCATCCTGGCGCGCAACGCCGGCCAGACCGACGAGGTGTTCCGCCTGCGCGCGATCGGCCATTCGCTGCAACAGGCCTTCGAGCGCTACTACATCGCCATTTCGGTGCTGGTGAAGAACGGCCCGGGCACGATGTCGGCCGGCGAACTGGAAAGCCAATGCCAGCTCGCCGCGCAGCGCCTGTCGCTGCTGTACGCGCCGGCGGCGCCGGAGTTCTTCGACAAGACCCTGTTCCGCGGTTTCATCCAGAAGCTGCGCGAACTCAAGCTGGTCTGGCCCGACAGCAACGGCAAGCTCGCCTTCGACGCGCGCCTGGATGCCTGGGCCAAGGACGCCAAGGTGATCCTGGGCCGCGAGCTGCGTCATACGATCGAGAAGATCAGTCCGGAGATGGCCAAGCCGGTGGTGGTTGAAACGGCGACTGAGTGAACGAGGTCGCCGGACTTAGTCCGGCGTTGCAGCACTCAACAGGCCTGAGCTCGCCCGACCTCTCCATCCCGTCATTCCGGCGAAAGCCGGAACCCATTTCGATCTTCGCGCAGGCCAAGCTTTCGCGCCCGTTGCGCCCCGCAAAGCAAAATGGGTTCCGGCTTTCGCCGGAATGACAAGTTAGGGGCGACTAGACAAGCCCGTTCGCGCACGCACCCCATCAACAGCCGTCGATCTGATAACCGTCACTGCCGGCAGCCCCGCGACCCGGTTACCATCGCCAGACTCCGCACCGGTCCCGCCGATGTCCGCACACGCTTCGACCTCCGCGATCCCGTCTGATCCCGCCGCGCGCGACGACCGCCCGACGCGCGGCGCCTGGCTCGAAATCCCGCTGCTGTCCGCGCGCCTGCTGTGGCGGCACTGGCCGGCATTGGCGTTCTGGTTCTTCGCCCAGCGCGTTTGCTACGACCTGCTGATGAACCTGGCGGTGAAGTTGGGCGAGCGCTCGGTGCTGCTGTCCTTCGCCGCGCTGTCGGTGCTGATCGTGACCCAGCTGGTCGGCACCATCTTCATGTTCCAATCGCTGCGCCCGTCGCTGCCGATGCTGGCCTACGGCGCGGTCACGCCGAACACGCAGGCGGTGCGCAAGCAATGGATCACCGCGCTGGCGATCGCGCTGCTGCCGTTCTTCGCCTACTACGTCGGTTGGGGCCTGCTGGAAAGCCTGCGCCGCTACTTCACCACCGCCTACATATTCAGCGTGTGGGAGCGCGAGGATCTGCGCCACGTGCTGACCCTACAGGGCCTGTGGATCGCGCTCGCGGTGGCCTGGGCGGTGCGCTGGTTCAGCAAGCGCCGCGCGGCGGCCACCGGGCACGCGTCGTGGAACGTGCTGGCGACGATCTGCGAGGCCTACTGGGTGTTCGTCGGCGTCGCCGCGATCGGCCAGATCATGCAGGGCGGCAAGGACTGGTGGCACGAACGCGCGGTGTACGTCGCCGTCACCGACTGGTGGGAAAGCCCGACCGCGCTGTTCGCGTTGTTGGCGCCGATCAAGCGCGCGCTGGCGCCGCTGTGGGATTTCCTGACCACCGCGGCCGGCGCGGTCGCGCTGCCGCTGATCTGGCTGGCGATCACCGCGATCATCTACGGCATCGATCTGCGCAAGGCCCAGCGCATCGATCAGGCCGACGCGCCGCTGGAGCGCGCGGTCGCGCGCTTCAAGGCCATGCACTTCACCCTGCGCATGCTCGCCGACAAGGCCAGCGCGGGCTGGACCAGCAAGGGCGTGCCCGTGGTCAACAGCCTGCGCCTGGTGTTGCGCGCGGGCCTGCCGGCGCTGCTGACGCTGTGCGTGTGCTGGCAGCTGCTGGCGTATCTGGACTCGTGGTCGTGGCACTGGATGCAGCAGCTGGTCGGGCCCAAGGATCCGGACTGGCAACGGGTGGAAGGACAGATCTATGCGGTGTTCCTCAACACGCCACTGTCGTTCCGTACCTCGCTGCTGACCGATGTGCTGCGCGTGGTGTTGCTGGCGGCGACGTTCGACCGGGCGATCGCGCGTTTGCCGCGGGCGCAGTGAACCGGTGAGCGCGGCGCCCGGAGTTCGGTCGCGGTGGAGCCCTGGATGCCCGCGTTCGCAGGGATGACGAGCGAAGGCCAAGCGGCGGCGACGCTTGCCGCGCGCTCGGGAATGACGAGCAAGAACCGTTACAGCGCGAATTCGAGATAGCGCCCTTGGGCCTTATCCGTGTTCTTCAGTTCGATGCGCGCGCGCAGCTCGTCCGGGCGCCTTCCGCGCGGCAGTACATAGAGGTGCTCGAACGCGAACGGCCGCGTCGGCAGCGCCATCACTTGTTTGAAGTCGGCGTCGTAGCCGCTGCCGCAGGTGTCCGGCAGGCGCGGGGTGGACAAGCGCGGCAAGGCGGCGCCGCCGGTTTCCCAACGCCGGCCCTGGGCGTCGACGATCGCGCCGCTGCAGCGGTCCAGGTCGGCGGCCTTGGTGCCCTCGTCGGCGATCACTTCGTAACGCAGCTGCAGCACTTCGGCATCTTTGCGCAGCGAGCCGCGCAAACGCGGATCGCCGGCGAGCAAGGTCTCGGCCGAGATCAGCTTCCAGCGCGCGCCGGCGAAGGCGGTCCAGTCGCCCTTGGCCGCGATCACCGCCGTATCGGGATTGCGCTGGCGGTACTGTTGCAAGGCATCGCGGTAGGGCAGCCACAGCGCCAGCGCGCCTAGCACGGCCGTGCCGACCAGCCAGCCGGCGTTGCGCCGCCACCAGCCGGCGGGCGGTGCGGCAGCGCCGGAGTCGTCGTTCGTCGTCATCGGTGCGGCACTCACAGGCGCAGATCCAGTACCGGTTTGGCATCGGCGAGCAGCTTGCGGGCGGTGGCCTTGTCCAGACCCAGGTCGACATCGACCAGGCTGTCGCCGCCCGCCGGCAAGGTGAGGCCCCAATACAACTGCAGATGCGCGCCCTCGATCTGCTCCGGCGGCAGCTCGAAGAACCACGCCCCTTCCTCGGGCAGGCCCGGCGCCAGCTCGCGCTCGCTGAGGTTGAAGCCGCGCAGATTGGGCCGTTCTTTGCTGGAGGCGACATAGACCACGCCGTCGCGCGTGCGGAGCTGCGCGGTCAGATAGCCCGGGCGCTGCAGCGCCTCGACCTTGGCCAGCACCGACAGCCACACGCCCGGGCTGCGCAGGGTGCGGTCCTCCTGGCCGTAGTCGCCCTTAAGCAGATAGGCATGGGCGACCTTGCGCCGGCCGACCTCGACCGCGAAGTTGCGTCCGACCGCGCGCGCAGCCGGGGCCGACTGCAGTTGGGGCGCGTCGCGCTGTTCGTAATCGGACTGGCCCTTGCGCAGCGCGACCACGGCGATCAGCGCGAGTACGATCCACAGCGCGTCGCGCCAACGCCAACGCGGCAGGCGCCCGTGCGGCGCTGCGGCGGGCGACGGCGCGCTCACGGCGCCACCAACCGGTCGCGCAGATCCTGCACGGGCAGTTCGAGTTTGGCCATGGGATCGCCCTGCATCCAACCGCTCTCGTCGTTGAGATAGGCTTTGGCCTTGTAGTCGCGCGCGAACAGGCCGAAGGTCTGGCGCGGCGCGTAGACGTAGGCCGGCGGCAATTTCCAGACCAGGTCCACGCGTTGGACCATGCGCGGGTGCAGATCGCCGATCACGCCATGGTCGTCGGCCATCTGCAGGCTGTCGGCCCGCACCGGCTCGCGCGTGGCCGAGACCAGGATCAGATCCTTGAGCGGATAGCCGAAGCCGCCGAAGCTGCGCTCGGTGAGGTTCTCGATATCGGCTTGCAGCACCAGGTAGAGCTGATCGGGTTCGATCTGGCCGCCCGGGCGATAGCGCGCCACCCAGGCGCGCAATGGCGTGACCGCCATCGCGCCGCTGAGCACGCGCTGGCCCGCCGAGTATTGCGGCAACGGCTTGGTCTGGCTCTTGGCCTGCTTGAAGCCGCCCAACGCGAATGTCGCGACCAGTGCCACGGCGGCCACCGCGGCGGCGGCCTGCCACCACGGATTGCGCGCCGCGCCTATGAGTTCGTCCTTGTCCGCCATGCCTGGGCCCATTGCGAGTGCGGGCACCGTAGCACAGGCGTCGCGACCGGCAGCAGTCACGGCCGTCACCGATTGCGCATGACAGAGGCTATGCACGGCGAGCAGGCGGCGCCTTTATTTCTGAACGCCCGGACGATGCCATGCCCGTCGCCAAGCGGCGATCGGCTCAGCGCTCCGATCGCCGCCGCGCGACTTGATCTCAGGGCTTGGCCGACGCCGTCGCCGGCAAGCCGACTTCCAGCGCCAACGACGCGTTATGGCTTTCCCAATGGTCGGCGTCGATCTTCTCGTGCACCGTCACGAACAGGAAGTACAGGCCGGCGCGGGTCGGCCGGAACGCGACTTCGCCCGCGCCGTCCGCATGCAGGTTGCTGTCGCGCGCGTTCTCCACGTCGTACAGATCCTCGGCCCGATGCGCGAGGTAGTGCTCGTTGTCGGCCACCACCACCATGCGCGCGTTCGGCACCGGCTTGCCGTCGCGCAGCACGCGCAGGCGCAGTTCGCCGCCCAGATCCAGGCGGTTGGGCGAGGACAAGGGGATGATCTCCACGCCGCTGTTCATCGGCCGCGCGACATAGCCGGGTTCGCCCTTGGCCAGATAGGCGTCGGCGCGGCTGAAATACTTCAGCGAAGAGGGACGGCCCTGCTTGCGCGCGATGTCGTCGGAGAAATACAGCTTGCCCTCCGCCGTTTCGATGGCCTTGTAGGTGGGGCCCGGGCGCACGCCCGTGCTGATCCGATAAGTACCGTCGCCCGCCAGCACCGGCTCCAGATACACCGCGGCGCGGGTCTTGGCGGTGGCGCGGATCGGCTGCTGCGTGCCGTCCGGTGCGGTGATCGAGAAGTTCGGCGAGTCCATCGCGAAGTCGGCCTGGAACGGGAGTTCCGTGAAAGCGGATTCGACCTGCAAGCGCGCGTTGAGCACGTTGAACTGGTTGGGCTTGAGGAACGGCACGTGCGCGCCGGCGGAGGCGGCCGCAAGGCACAGGGCCAGGCCGCCGAGGGCGGCTTTCAATCGGGTCATGGGGGTGTCCGGCAGAAGGATTCGCGCGGCGATTCTAGTCTTCCGGTGCGCTTCCGACCCGGGTCGCCGTCACATCGATACGGAATACCGACATGCGAACCCGGCGCGCCGAACGGCAGCGCCGCAGCGGACGCGTTCGACATTCGCGTGCGTATGCGGCGACCATGGCCTCTTGGAAAAAACCGCCGGCTTCGCGCATCCGCCAACCGCTCGGGCCACCGCCGCGCGGTCGTTCCGACCTACGCCGGCTCGTCGGGAATCAGCGCGCTTTCCAGCCGCGCGATGCAGTCCTTCAACCACAGCTTGCGCTTCTTCAATCGCTTGACGGTGAGCTCGTCGGCATCGCTGTCCTGGGCCAGACGGTCGATGGCCGCGTCCAGGTCGCGATGTTCCAGCCGCAGTTCGGCAAGCTTGCGTGCTACTTCGGCGGGATCATCGCTTTCGATCATGCGCTGAGCTTAACGCGCGAGTGTGGCGGCGCCATATCCCTGCGTGGCGAACGCAGGCCGGCGCCGGCCCGCCGTCCGCCTTGGCCACAAGCGTCAACGCCTCACAGCGAACGACCGCGCGGGCAAGCGGCCGAGACGGCCAACTGTCCGCCCCCTGAATAGTAAAAATTTCGTTCATATTTAGTTAGAAGATCGTTTGCCTATCCTGCAGCCGCGGATTACCCGCCCACCAAGGAGAGGTCTGATGAATCGCTGGATCCCGCTATCTGCGCTCGCACTGATCGCCGCCTGTTCGCCGCTGCTGGCCGCCACCTCGCAGGGCGCCGGCACCAAGCCGACCCAGTCCGGCATCGTCGTGCAAGGCGAAAACGGCACCAAGTGGTGCTGTCCCGACGGCAAGAAGGGCCCCAAGTGCGAGCAGGGCGTATCCACCCTGCCGGTGGGCGCCGCCTGCAATTTCGCTTCGGCGCTGGTGGTGGATGAGGGCATCACGCCGGCGATGAGCGACCGCGGGCGCGCCGCGCTGAAACCGCAGGCGGAAGATCCGCGCCTGATGCCGGCCGCACAGCCGGTCGTCCGCCCCGCCTCCGGGAAATGAGCGTGTCGCCGACCGCCCCATCGGACGGGGCGGCGGCTTGCTGCACTTAGGCGACGGCGAACGGTTTCGCCGCCACGACGGCGCGGTTTCCGCGCCGTCGCTTTGTCCGCCCCACCGCGCTCGTAAGCCGGATCCTCGTGAGCCGGATCGCAGCCGCTCCTTTGCTGCCCGTAGAATGGACGGTCTGATGAGTACCGTCCTGCCCCTAGCCGAACCCGTACGTCACGTCCGCGCCGACCAGCGTCGCGGCCACGAACACCAGCGCCTGGCCAAACGCCTGCGTCACCAGGTCGGCCGCGCGATCGCCGATTTCGGCATGATCGAGGACGGCGACAAGGTCATGGTCTGCCTGTCCGGCGGCAAGGACAGCTACACCCTGCTGGACATCCTGCTGCAGCTGCAGAAGAAGGCGCCGGTCAAGTTCGAACTGGTCGCGGTCAACCTGGATCAGAAGCAGCCCGACTTCCCCGAGCACGTGCTGCCGGCCTACCTGGAATCGGTGGGCGTGCCGTACAAGATCCTCGAGCAGGACACCTACTCGGTGGTCACCCGGGTCGTGCCCGAGGGCAAGACCATGTGCTCGCTGTGCTCGCGGCTGCGGCGCGGCGCGTTGTACACCTACGCCGAGCAGGAAGGTTTCACCAAGATCGCGCTGGGCCACCACCGCGACGACCTGGTCGCGACCTTCTTCCTCAACCTGTTCTTCCACGCCAAGCTCAGCGGCATGCCGCCCAAGCTGCTGTCCGACGACGGCAAACACGTGGTGATCCGGCCGCTGGCCTACGTGCGCGAGGACGACATCGCGCAATACGCGCAGCTGCGCGAATTTCCGATCATCCCCTGCAACCTGTGCGGCTCTCAGGAAAACCTGCAGCGCAAGCAGGTCAAGAAGATGATGGACGCCTGGGAACGCGACACCCCGGGCCGGATCGAGACCATCTCCCGCGCCTTGGGCGATATCCGCCCTTCGCAGCTGTCCGATCCCAAGTTGTTCGATTTCCTCGCCCTGGGCCGTCTCGGCCAGTCGCCGCTGCCGGACGCGCATGCGTGGCTGGCCGGCGAACCGCACGAACAGGAAACAGGCACCGAGCCTGCGGCCATGTAAGACCCGGCCGCGGTTCCGCCCGTTTCCCTTCCTTACTTTTCGGGACTTCGATGTTCTTTCGCAATCTGACGCTGTTCCGCTTTCCGACCACCACCAAACTCGACGAACTCGAAGCAGGCCTGGAGGAGTGCAAACTCAAGCCGGTCGGCCCGCTGGAGTTGTCTTCGCGCGGCTTCATCTCGCCCTTCGGCCGCGACGCCGAGGCCATGTCCAATCGTATCCAGGACGCGATCTGGCTCAGCGTCGGCGGCGAGGACCGGCTGCTGCCGGGTTCGGTGGTCAACGACATGCTGGCCAAGAAGCTGGCCGAAATCGAGCAGAAGGAAGGGCGCAAACCCGGTAGCCGCACCCGCAAGCGGCTCAAGGACGAGCTGATCGTCGACCTGCTGCCGCGCGCCTTCATCAAGCCCAGCCGCACCGACGCGCTGCTGGACCTGGAGCACGGCATCGTCGTGGTCGACACCTCCAGCCGCAAGAGCGGCGAGAACGTGGTCAGCGAGATCCGCCGCGCGCTGGGCAGCTTCCCGGCGCTGCCGCTGAACGCCGAAGTCGCGCCGCGTTCGATCCTGACCGGCTGGCTGGCCGGCGAGCCGCTGCCCGAAGGCCTGAGCCTGGGCGAGGAATGCGAACTGCGCGATCCGATGGAACAGGGCGCGGTGGTCAAGTGCCAGCGCATGGAGCTGCAAGGCGACGAGATCGACAAGCACCTGGAGACCGGCAAGCAGGTCACGCGCCTGGCGCTGAACCTGGACGACCACGTGTCCTTCGTGCTCGGCGAAGACCTGGTGATCCGCAAGTTCAAACTGCTTGACGGCGCCGTCGACAGCCTGGAGAACACCGAGCGCGACGACCTGCGCGCCGAGCTCGACGCGCGCTTCGCATTGATGAGCGCCGAGGTGAAGCGCCTGTTCAACGTGCTGGAGCCGGCATTGAAGTTGAGCAAGGCCGAGGCTTGAGGTAACAGGCTGTCTCGGCGGCTCCGCAGCAAGAGCAAATCCCCCTCAATCCCCCTTTTTAAAAGGGGGAAGTGCAAGCAACAGCCAACGCTCGCCACCCAAGCGGTTGAGTTCCCCCCTTTGAAAAAGGGGGGCCAGGGGGGATTTGCTGTTGCTCTTACTGTTGTCGTTGCCGTTACCGCCCCCCCTGCCCCGCAACCGTCATCCCCACGCGCTATCCTTCCTGCATGGCGGATCCCCACCCATGAGCAGCCTGCTGCGCCTGCTGACCGGCCAGTCGCGGCCGGTCGCGCGCGGGGTCGAGCGCGAGACGATCACGGTGGTGCTGGACGACGGCCGCAGCGTCGAGGTGTTGCGCGTGCGCGATCCGCGCGCGCGCCGGCTCAAGCTCAGCGTCGACGAGCGCGGCGCGCGCCTGACCTTGCCGATGCGGGCCAGCGAGCGCGCCGGCGAACGCTTCGTGCGCGAGCACGGCGCCTGGTTGGCCGCGCAGCTGGACAGCACCCGCAGCGAGCACGCCGCGCTGCAACCGCATGTGGACGGGCAGCTGCCCCTGCGCGGACAATCGCGGCCGCTGCGCTGGAGCGTCGGCCGCTACCTGCGCATCGCCGAGGACGAGGACGGCGCGATCGCCATCGTCGCCCCGGAATCCGTCGCCCCGGCCGCCTTGCGCCGCGCGCTGCGCGATTTCTACGAAGGCCAGGCCCGCGCCGACATCGGCCGCTGGCTGCCCAAATACCTGCAGGGCCTGCCGCGCGCGCCGGCGCGCATCCGCCTGCGCGTGATGTCCTCGCAATGGGGCTCGTTGTCGCCGGACGGCGCCTTGTCGCTGGATCTGGCGTTGGTGCTGGCGCCGCCGGCCGCGTTCGAATACGTGCTGGTGCACGAGCTCTGCCACCTGATCCACGCCGACCACTCGCGCGCGTTCTGGCGCGAGGTCGAGGCGCGCTGCCCGCGCTGGCGCGATCAGCGCGAGTATTTCCGCGCGCAGGGCCGGCCGCTGAAGGCGGCGCTGAATGCGCTGTGCGGTAAGAACGCCTAGAGCCTCGGCCCTGGGGTAGGAGCGGCGCAAGCCGCGATCGCGTCACTTCAATCACCATGCAGGTCGCGATGCAGTTGGCGGGGATCGCGCCTCATGTCACTTCCAGCGTCGCGCGCGATGCGAGGTGCATCGCGTGCGTGAGTTTGCGGTCGCGGCTTACGCCGCTCCTACCCCAAGGCGGTTGCCGCTTGGAAGACTCGAAGGGCCACGGCTACAGCGGCCGCGTCAGAAAGTCTCCGATCGCGGCCATCACCGCTTCGGGATCTTCCATATGCAAGTGATGCCCGCCGGGCACCGCCGCGCTTTCGCCCCGGCGCAGCACAGCGATGCGCGCGTCGCGCAGCCCGGCCGGGAAATACTGGAACGCGGGCTCGACGTAGACCACGCGCGTGGGGCATTCGATCGCCGCGACCACGTCGCGCACCTGCGCCTCGGTCATGCGCACCGCGGTGGCCAGGGTCAGGCGCGGATCGCTGCGCCAGACATAGCCGCCGGCCGAGTCGTCGGCGTAGTGGCCCGCGGGCACCGGCGCGATGCCGCGCTCGACCAGCAGACGCGCGACCGGCTCGCTCAAACCGTTGGCCTGCATGCGCGCGCGCACCGCGGTGGCGATGTCGCCGAACACGCGCAGCCGCTTGCCGGCCAGCGCGGCCTGGTCGGCGAACGCTTCGCGCAGACGCGCCGCGGTGCGCTCCTCGACCTCGGGCAGGCCGCCCAGGGCCTCGATCAGCTGCAGGCGTTCGATCCGTTGCGGCGCGGCGGCGGCCATCAGGCTGGCGGTGGCGCCGCCCATCGAGTGGCCCAGCAGGATGAAGCGGTCCCAGCCCAGCGCATCGGCGACCGAGAACGCGGCGCGCGCGGCAGCGATCAGGTTGTATTCGGCGGACGGCGGCAGGTGCGCGCTGACGCCGTGTCCGGGCAGGTCCGGCGCGACCAGGTCGAAGCCGGCCAGATGCGGCGCCAGCGGCACGAAGCTGGCGGCGTTGTCGAGCCAGCCGTGCAGCGCCAGCAGGCGCGGCGCGCCGTGGACGTTGTTGCGCAGGCCGCCGATGCGGCCGAACGGCGTGTCGACCACGAACTCGCGCAGCGCCGGCGCGGCGCGGCTGCCGTCGGCGCTCACGTCCAGCGCTCCAGCTGCTCGCGCGCGACGCCGGCCAGCGCCGCCGCGTGCGCGGGGCTGTCGTTGAGACAGGGGATGTAGCGCAGCTCGCCGCCGCGGCCGGCGACCTCCTCGGCCAGCATCATCGCCACTTCTTCCAGCGTTTCCAGGCAGTCCACCGCGAAGCCGGGCGCGACCACGTCGATGCGGCGCAGGCCGCGCGCGCTCAGCGCCTCCAGCGTGTTCGCCGTGGCCGGCTCCAGCCAGCGCTCGCGGCCGAAGCGCGATTGGTAGCTCAGGGTCCAGGCGTCGTCGGCCAGGCCCAGCGCGCGCGCGATCGCGCGCGCGCTGGCCTCGCATTGCTGCGGATAAGGATCGCCGTCGTCGGCCAGGCGCTGCGGCAGGCCGTGGAAGGAGAACAGCAGGTGGTCGCCCGCGCCGTGGCTCTGGCGATAGGCGCGCACCGAATCGGCCACCGCCGCGACCCAGTGGGGATTGCGGTAGTAGTCCTCGACCATGCGCGTGGTCGGGCCTTCGCCGCGCGCGATCACGTCGGCCACCGAAGCCGAGGTCGAGGTCGAATACTGCGGATACAACGGCAGCACCAGCAGACGGCGCACGCCGTCGGCGCGCAGGCGCTGCAGCGCGGCGCGCAGCGAGGGCTCGCCGTAGCGCATCGCGTCCAGCACGCGCACCTGCGGCAGCTCGCGCTGCAGCGCGCGCGCCAGGCGGCGGGTGTACACGGCCAGCGGCGAACCGCCGTCCTCGCCGTCGATCCAGATGCTGGCGTACTTGTGCGCCACCCGCGACGAACGCAGCGGCAGGATCGCGAAATGCAGCAGCGGGCACCACAGCCAGCGGGTCAGGCTGACCACGCGCCGGTCGTGCAGGAACTCGGCCAGATAACGGCGTACCGCCGCCGCGGTCGGGGCCTGCGGCGTGCCCAGATTGACCAGCAGTACGGCGGTGTCGGCGCTCACGCCGGCGGACTCGGAAAGGGACGGGGATTGGGCGATGCTGGCGTCGGCGTGCATGCCTATAGGATGACAGCACCCGCCGGGCCGGGCAGCATGCGCGGGTCGCGGCGCGCTCGTCGGCGACGATTCCATGGCGATTCATCGCCGCGTTACTAGTCTGAACCCCAGCTTGAACCCTGGCGCGCGCCCGCGGTCGAACGCGTGCGCCGCCCCCCGTCTTCGCCGGAGTCCCCCATGTCCCGTCCGTCGCGCCTCGCCGTCCTCGTGCTCAGCCTGAGCTTCGCCGCATCCGCCGTCGCCGGCCCCGATGAGGACGCCCGTGCGCGCAACGCGGTGCGCGTGCTCGGCGACATCCAGCAGATTCCCGAGTCGGCGATCCCGGACAAGCTGTTCGACGAGGCGCGCGCGATAGTCGTGGTGCCCGACACGCTCAAGGTCGGCCTGGTGCTGGGCGGCCGCCGCGGCCACGGCCTGGTCTCGGTCAAGAATCCCGACGGCACCTGGTCCAACCCCAGCTTCGTCAAGCTCACCGGCGGCAGCGTGGGCTTCCAGGCCGGCGTGCAGTCCTCCGACATCGTGCTGGTGTTCCGTGGCGAGCGCGGTCTGGATTCGATCGTCAACGGCAAGGTCACCCTGGGCGCCGACGCCGGCGTCGCCGCCGGCCCGGTCGGGCGCAGCGCCGCGGCCGCCACCGACGGCCAGCTCAAGGCCGAAATCTGGTCCTGGTCGCGTGCGCGCGGCCTGTTCGCGGGCGTGGCCCTGGATGGCGCGGTGCTGCAGATCGACGACCAGGCCAACCAAGTCGTCTACGGCGACGGCACCACCCCGCGCATGATCTTCGAGGGCCGCGCCGCGCAGATGCCGTCGGAGGCCGTGGTCGACTTCCGCGACCGCCTGGAGGAAGCCAGCGCGACCGCGCGCGCGAACCGCCAGGAAGCGCCGCAGCCGGCCACCGGCGCCACCGTCTACCCCTCGACCCCGGCCAATACGGCGCCGGCCGCGCCCGTCGCTCAGCCGGCCCAGCCGACCGCACCGGTCGAGGAACAGAACCAGACCAAGGTCGAGCCGCTGCCGTAAGCGCGGCGGCGGCCCATTCAGGCCGCACCATGCCTGCGGTCACGGGTCGCGTAACACGGCTTGCGGTATCCTCAGCGTCCCAACTCCGGCGGAATCACACATGGGCGGTTTGAGTCTTTGGCACTGGCTGATCGTGCTGGTGATCGTGGTGCTGGTGTTCGGCACCAAGCGCCTGAAGAACGTGGGCCAGGACCTCGGCGAAGCGGTGAAGGGCTTCAAGAAGGGCGTGCAGGACGAGGACAAGCCGGCCGCGCAGCTCTCCGACGAAACCCGGCGCGACGACGCCAACGCGCAGACGCGCAACGACGAACACACCCCGCGCTGACACGCCTTAGCGTTCCCCACGGCGTTTCCGGCGCGCGGTCATGTTCGACATCGGCTTCTCCGAAATCTTCGTCATCGCGGTCGTGGCCCTGCTGGTGCTGGGCCCCGAACGCCTGCCCAAGGCCGCGCGCTTCGCCGGCCTGTGGGTACGGCGCGCGCGCGCGCAGTGGTATTCGGTGAAGTCGGAGCTGGAAAACGAGCTGGCCGACGAGGAGCTGCGCCGCAGTCTGCGCCAGACCCAGGCCGATCTGCGCGAGGCGCAGGAAAGCCTACGCAATCAGATCCACGACAGCCGCGACAGCCTCCAGCGCGAGCTGCGCGAGGCCGAACGCAGCGTCGAGGCGCTGGACGGCAAGCCCGCCGACGCGGCGACCGCCGAGCCCACCGCGCTGCCCGCCCCCACCGCACCGGCCCACGACGATGAGCGACGCTGATCCCCGCGCCGCGACGTCGGCCGACGACGAGACCGCGGCCGAGCCGCGTCTGCTCGACCATCTGATCGAACTGCGCGCGCGCCTGCTGCGCGCGGTGGTCGGCCTGCTGATCGTGTTCCTGGCGCTGATGCCGTTCGCCTCGGAGATCTTCTCGCTGCTGGCCGGCCCGCTGTTGGGCAAGCTGCCCGAGTCGGGCAAGCTGATCGCCGCCGACCCGGCCGGCGGTTTCTTCGTGCCGGTCAAGCTGGCGTTCTTCGCCGCGCTGTTCGCGACCGTGCCCTGGCTGCTGTATCAGGCCTGGGCCTTCGTCGCGCCCGGCCTGTACAAGCGCGAGAAGCGCCTGGCCCTGCCGCTGCTGGCCTCGGCGGTGACGCTGTTCTACGCCGGCTGCGCGTTCGCTTATTTCCTGGTGCTGCCGGCGGTGTTCGGCTTCCTGGTCAAGTTCACCCCGTCGGTGGTGGCGATGACGCCCGACATCGGCAAGTACCTGGACTTCGTGCTGGTGATCTTCCTGGCCTTCGGCGCCAGCTTCGAGCTGCCGGTGGCGCTGGTCATCCTGGTGCTGCTGGGCTGGGTCACGCCGCAGCAGCTCAAGGAAGGCCGCGGCTATGCGATCGTCGGCATCTTCGTGATCGCCGCGGTGATCACGCCGCCGGACGTGGTGTCGCAGCTGATGCTGGCGATCCCGATGTGCGTGCTGTACGAGTTGGGGATCATCGCGGCGGGTTGGGTGAAGCCGCGCGAAACAGCGGAAAGCTGAGCGCGGCGCGGCGGTGCGTGGGGAGCCTGCGAGGCTCCTACATCTCTAGTGCGGACGCTTTCTGTGGGAGCGACGTGAGTCGCGATTCGTTGGCGCCCGAAGATCGGTCAGTACGACTTTCGTCGCTGCCGCGGTGAGTCGCAGGGCAATCGCCAGATTCGGCAAAGCCGCGCATGGGTAAGCATTCGCGGATGCGGTTGCTGATGCATTCGGTGCCCTTGCTCAAGCCGAGCGACGGCCAAAGCAAATCCCCCTCAATCCCCCTTTTTCAAAGGAGGAAAACAAGCCAGACGAAGGTCGCGGGGCTCTGCCTGGCTGCCTTTGAAAAAATGGGGCGGGCGGCCACGTAGCGGGCGACGGGGGATTAGCTGCTGCGCTGAACGTGATCGGGTGCCCAGCCATACGCCCAAACTGCACCCGTACCACCCGCAGGACGCAGCGGCGCACTCACGCGGCTGACGTATTTGCTGCGATGCACAATAATGTCGAATCCCCCGCCTCGGACACCGCCATGGCCGATTCCGGCACCGCGTCGCCGCTGTCTTCCCGCCAGATCGGCCTGATCCTGTTCGCGCTGGCGATGGGCGGTTTCGCCATCGGCACCAGCGAGTTCGTGGTGATGGGCCTGATGCCCGACATCGCGCGCGGGCTGGCGGTGACCGAACCGCAGGTCGGCCATGTGATCAGCGCCTATGCGCTGGGCGTGGTGGTGGGCGCGCCGCTGCTGGCGATCCTCGGCGCGCGCTTGCGCCGGCGCGCGCTGCTGCTGGCGCTGATGGCGTTCTACGCGCTGGGCAATGTCGCCAGCGCGTTGGCGCCGAACTACGAAACCATGCTGCTGTTCCGTTTCATCGCCGGCCTGCCGCACGGCGCCTACTTCGGCGTCGCGGCGCTGGTGGCGGCGGCGATCAGTCCGCCCGAGCAGCGCGGCGTGGCGGTCAGCCGGCCGCTGCTGGGCCTGGCGATCGCGCTGCTGATCGGCAACCCGTTCGCGACCTGGCTGGGCCAGGTGCTGGACTGGCGTTACGCCTTCGGTCTGGTCACCGCGATCGCGGTGCTGACGGTGGGGCTGGTGGCGCGCACCCTGCCGGCCGACCCGAACGAACCGCGCCAGGATCCGATCCGCGAACTGCGCGACTTCAACCGCGCGCCGGTCTGGCTGACCCTGGGCATCGGCGCGATCGGTTTCGCCGGCATGTTCTGCGTGTTCGGCTATCTGGCGCCAACCCTGATCCACGTCACCGGCGTGCCCGAGTCGTGGACGCCGTTCGCGCTGATCGCATTCGGCATCGGCGGCATCCTGGGCAATTTGGCCGGCGGCTGGCTGTTCGACCGCCTGCAGTTCCGCGCCGCGGCGGCGGTGCTGCTGTGGTCGACGCTGTTGCTGCTGCTGTTCCCGATCGCCGCGCATTCGGTGTGGGCGGTGCTGCCGGCGGTGATCGCGGTCGGCACCATGGGCGCGCTGGCGCCGGTGCTGCAGGCGCATCTGATGGACGTGGCCGCCGACGCGCAGACGCTGGCCGCGGCGTCCAACCACTCCGCGTTCAACGCCGCCAATGCGCTCGGCCCCTGGCTGGGCGGCATGGCGATCAGCGCCGGCTACGGCTGGACCTCGACCGGCTACATCGGCGCGGCCACCGCGGTGGCTGGCTTGCTGATCTACCTGTGGGCGCGACGCGACCTGCGTCGCTCGGCGCCGCTGCAGTCGCCGGCCTGAGGGCTGCCGCAGGCGCGACGCGCGCGCCGTCGATCGATCAGGCTTCGAAATGACCGTGGTTGGACGGCGGCGGCGCGTTTCCCGCGGTGTCGTCGCCGAAGGTGTCGCGCCACGCCAGATAACTGCCACCGACCAGCACCACCAACAGGGCAGCGCCGAAACCGGCGTACAGCAGCAGCGACAGCACGGCGCCGACGATGGGATGGATCAGGCTGCCGATCAGCGCGGCCAGCAGGCCCATCACGCCGATGATCAACGCAGCGACCAGCGCGCCCATCATGAACAAGGCGCCGGCGAGCAGGTTGGCGCCGACGTTGGACAGCGAGGCGCGCAGCGCGCCCTTGACCGCCTCGACCACGTTGTTGCCCGAGAACAGGATCAAGGGAATGCACAGCAGCAGCAAGGTGTAGGTGAAGTAGTTGAACAGCAACTGCACCGCCATCATCAGGCCCGGATGATTGGGCTCCGGCATCACCGGCGTGCCGCCGCTCATGGCGGTGCGCATCGCGGTCATGTAGTTGGCCCAGTAATCGTCGCCGGCCAGCAGCACCACGAACAGCATGCTCGCAGCGGCCAGCACGATCTGGATCACGCCCAGCAACGCCAGCGGGCCGGCCTTGCGCAGGCGGAACGGCGCGAACAGGTCGCGCGCGCGCACCGGACGGCCGGCCTCGGCCTCGCGGATCACGTGCATCAGGCCGCCGAGCAGAATCGGCAGCGCGAACACCAGCATCAGGAACAGCGGCACCATCGCCGTCAGCACCCGCGTCGGATCCTTGGCGGTCGCGGCGGCGTCGCGCATGCCGGCCACGAACGGCAGCGCGAACACGATCGTCAGCGTGTACAGCGTGGCCATCATCAGCAGCGCCGCGCCGAACACCGCGCGCGGATTGCGCGCGCCGATGTTCACGGCCTGGGTCAGCCACTGCACGCCCTGTCCTAGCGGCACTTTGCGAATCTGGGTCATTCCGATCTCTACTCCGGCCCCGGTGGGCCTGTGGTTACCGCGGGTGTTGCGAGGGCGATCCGCCGCGTGCCGCCGCCTCAGCGGCCGTGCAGGCCGCGCGCGTGATGCACGAAGCGGCGCAGCACGCGCCGCGCGTGCGGCGTGGCGGCGATGTTGCCGGCGATGGTCTTGGGGCAATGACCTTCGCGCTGCAACGCGACCTTGCGCGCCTGCACGTAGCCGCGCATGTGCGTGGCGCTGAATTCGGGGTGGAACTGCACCCCCCAGGCGCGATCGCCCCAGCGGAAGGCATGGCAGGCGTCGTGCACCGAGCGCGCCAGCACGGTCGCGCCGTCGGGCGCGCGCAGCACGGTCTGCAGGTGCGTGGCCTGGGCCTCGAACCGTGCCGGCAGGCCGCCGAACAGCGGATCGTCGCCGGCCGGCCCATGCAGCTCCAGCGCGATCGTGCCCATCTCGCGGCCCTGCGGGTGATCGCCGACCTCGCCGCCCAGCGCATGCGCGAGCAACTGGTGGCCGTAGCAGATGCCCAGCAGCGGCATGCCGGCGTGCGCGGCTTCGCGCAACCACTGCGCGCTGCGCTCGCTCCATTCGGCGCGGTCGGTGACCATGGCGCCGGAGCCGGTGACGATGGTGCCGGCGAAGCCCTCGCGCGTGCTCGGCAGCGGTTCGCCGGCCTCGACGTTGATCGCGATCGCCTCGTCGCGCTCCAGACCGGCGGCGACGCGGATCCAATGCGGAAAGCCGCGGTGGCGGCGCATCGTGGCGACCGGTTGGCCGGTCTCGATGATCAAAAAGGGCGCGCTGTTCATTCCTGCGGGGGCAATACCGATACGACCTCGGGAATTGTAGTCAATCCCAGGGCCACCTTTTCGGCCGCCGCCACCCGCAGCGAGCGCACGCCCTCGGCCGCGGCGGCGCGGTTGAAGCTGGCCAGGTCCAGGTCCGGCCGGATCAGCCGACGCAGGCCGGGGGTGATCGGCAGCAATTCGTACAGGCCGACCCGGCCCAGGTAGCCGGTGCGGCGGCATTCCAGGCAGCCGACCGGCGCGTGGGCGTTCGCGCCCGCCGGCGGGGTCTGGCCGGCGCCCAGCAGGGTCTGCCATTCGCCTTCGGCCAGCGGCGCCGGGCGTTTGCAGTGCGGGCACAGGGTACGCACCAGGCGCTGGGCAAGCACGCCGTTGAGCGTGGAGGCGACCAGGTAATGCGGCACGCCCAGATCGAGCAGGCGGGTGATCGCCGAGGCGGCGTCGTTGGTGTGCAGGGTCGACAGCACCAGATGGCCGGTCAGCGCGGCCTGCACCGCCATCTGCGCGGTTTCCAGGTCGCGGATCTCGCCGATCATGATGATGTCGGGATCCTGGCGCAGCAGGGTGCGCACGCCGCTGGCGAAGTCCAGATCGATCGAGGGCTGCACCTGCATCTGGTTGAACTCGGGCGCGATCATTTCGATCGGGTCCTCCACGCTGCAGACGTTCACGTCCGGCGTGGCCAGTTGCTTGAGCGTGGAATACAGGGTGGTGGTCTTGCCCGAACCGGTCGGGCCGGTCACCAGCACGATGCCGTGCGGGCGCTGCACCAGGTCGTTCCAGCCGGCCGATTCCTGGGCGCTGAAACCCAGCTGGTCGATCGACTTCAGCGCCGTGTCCGGATCGAACAAACGCGCCACGCACTTTTCGCCGAACGCGGTCGGCATGGTCGACAAGCGCATCTCGACCTCGCGCCCACCCGGCGAACGCGTCTTGATGCGCCCGTCCTGCGGGCGCCGGCGCTCGGCCAGGTCCATGCGGCCCAGCACCTTGATGCGGCTGACCACCGCGCCCATCACCGGCGGCGGCATCTCGAACACCTTGTGCATCACGCCGTCGATGCGGAAGCGCACCCGGCCGATGTCGCGGCGCGGCTCCAGGTGGATGTCGGAGGCGCGCTGCTCGTTGGCGTACTGCAGCAGCCAGTCGACGATGTGGACGATGTGGTGGTCGTCTGCGCCGACCTCGCCGACCCGGCCCAGCTCGACCAACTGCTCGAAGCTGGGCATGCCGGCGTTTTGTTCGCGATTGCCGTCGCGGGCGCCGCGCACCGAGCGCGTCACCCCGAAGAACTCCATGGTGTAGCGGTGCAGATCCAGCGGATTGACCACCGCCAGTTCGATCTCGCGCCGGGTCAGGTGGCGCACGTCGGGCAGCCAGTCCAGGTCGTTGGGCTCGCTGGTCGCGATCAGTACGCGGTCGGCGTTGACCGCCAGCGGCAGGATCCGGTGCCGGCGCGCGTAGGCATGCGAGACCACCGCGGTGGCGGCGGGCACGTCGACGCGGGTGGGATCGATGCGCAGATAGCGCAGGCCGCTGACCTGGGCCAGCCACTCGCTCAGGCGCTCCAGGCCCAGGTCGGTGCCCGGGGTCTGGCCGGAGGCCAGCTTGAGGTTGGCGATCAGTACCAGCGGATGGACCTCGCTGGCATGGCGCGCGCCGGACGGCAGCTGCACGCGCTTGGCGTCCTCGGGGCCGATCAGGCCGTCCTCGGCCAGGGCAGCGGCCACGCGTTCCAGGCTCAGGCGACCGGGCGGCAGGCGCGAAGTGCCGCGTCCGCTCGCCGACGCGGGGTGCATTCGTTGCCGCTGTTCCACCAGTACCGCTCCTGCCTGCTCAGACACCGTGGGGGCGGCCGCTATACTAGCGCGCCCCGTCCACGACACTCTTTGAACATGTCTGCGAATTCGCGAGCGAACGGGAACGACGCGCCCACCTTCCAGCAGCTGATCCAGCGCTTGAACGCCTATTGGGCGGAGCAAGGCTGCGTGTTGATCCAGCCGCTGGATCTGGAAGTCGGCGCCGGTACCTTCCATCCGGCCACGTTCCTGCGCGCGCTGGGTCCGGAGCCGTGGAACGCGGCCTACGTGCAGCCCTGCCGCCGCCCCACCGACGGCCGCTACGGCGAAAACCCCAACCGCCTGCAGCGCTACTACCAGTACCAGGTGGCGATAAAGCCCAGCCCCGACAACATCGTCGAGCTGTACTTCGAGTCGCTCAAGGCGCTGGGCGTGGATCCGCTGGTGCACGACCTGCGCCTGGTCGAGGACAACTGGGAATCGCCGACGCTGGGCGCCTGGGGCCTGGGCTGGGAAGTCTGGCTCAACGGCATGGAAGTGACGCAGTTCACTTATTTCCAGCAGGCCGGCGGCCTGGAGTGCAAGCCGGTGCTGGGCGAGATCACCTACGGTCTCGAGCGCCTGTGCATGTATCTGCAGAACGTCGACAACGTGTTCGACCTGGTCTGGACCTACGGCCCGGACGGCACGCCGGTGACCTACCGCGACGTCTACCACCAGAACGAAGTCGAGCAGAGCGCCTACAACTTCGAGCACGCCGACGTGGCCGAACTGTTCCACCGCTTCGACGCCTGCGAGCGCGAGGCCCTGAAGCTGATCGAACTGGGCCTGCCGCTGCCGGCCTACGACCAGGTCTGCAAGGCCAGCCATTCCTTCAACTTGCTCGATGCGCGCCGCGCGATCAGCGTGACCGAACGCCAGCGTTACATCCTGCGCGTGCGCCGCATCGCCCAGGGCGTGGCCGAGGCCTATCACGCGCAACGCGAGAAGCTGGGGTTCCCCGGGCTCAAGCGCGGCGATGCGCAGGAGGCCGCGTGATGTCGGACGTGACCATGCAACCGCTGCTGATCGAACTGGGCACCGAGGAACTGCCGGTCAAGGCCCTGCCCGGCCTGGCCCAGGCCTTCTTCGACGGCGTGATCGAGGGCCTGAGCAAGCGCGGCATCGCCTTCGACCGCGATGGCGCCAAGCCGCTGTACACGCCGCGCCGTCTGGCCGTGCTGCTGCCCGGCGTGGCCGTCGAGCAGCCGGAACAGAAGTCCGAAGTGCTGGGCCCGTATCTCAACATCGCCCTCGACGCCGACGGCCAGCCGACCAAGGCCCTGCAGGGCTTCGCCGCCAAGGCCGGCATCGACTGGACGCAGCTGGAAAAAACCAGCGACGCCAAGGGCGAACGTTTCGCGCATCGCGCGGTCAAGCCCGGCGCGCAGACCCGCGAGCTGCTGCAGGACGTGATCGCCGACGCGCTGGCGAACATGCCGATCCCCAAGCCGATGCGCTGGGGCGCCCACGAGTACGGCTTCGCGCGGCCCGCGCATTGGCTGGTGGTGCTGCTGGGCAAGGACGTGATCGAGGCGCAGGTGCTGGGCGTGCGCAGCGACCGCATGAGCCGCGGCCATCGCTTCATGCACGACAAGCCGGTGTGGTTCAGCACGCCGGCCGACTATGTCGAGTTCCTGCGCAGCGCCAAGGTGCTGGTGGATCCCGACGAGCGCCGCGAGCGCATCGTGCAGGAAGTGCGCAACGCCGCCAGCGCCGACGGCGGCAGCGCGCGCATCGACGCGGGCATCCTGGAAGAGGTCAACGGCCTCACCGAATGGCCCAAGGCGGTCGCCTGCAGCTTCGAAGCGGGGTTCCTGGCCGTGCCGCAGGAAGCGCTGATCGCGACCATGGAAGCCAACCAGAAGTTCTTCCCGGTGCTGGACGCGGCCGGCAAGCTCAGCGAGCGCTTCGTCGGCATCGCCAACATCGAAAGCCGCGACGAATCGGAAGTGCGCAAGGGCTACGAGCGCGTGATCCGCCCGCGCTTCGCCGACGCCAAGTTCTTCTTCGTCGAGGACATGAAGCAGGGCCTGGCCTCGATGGGCGAGGGCCTGAAGACGGTGAAGTACCAGGACAAGCTGGGTAGCGTGGCCGACAAGGTCGCGCGCGTCACCGCGTTGGCGCAGGACGTGGCCCAGCGCATCGGCGTGGACCCGGCGTTGGCGCGTCGCGCCGCCGCGCTGTCCAAGAACGATCTGCAATCGCGCCTGGTCAACGAGTTCCCGGAACTGCAGGGCATCGCCGGCCGCTATTACGCCGCGGTCGAAGGCGAGCCGCTGGAGGTGGCCGCCGCGATCGACGAGGCCTACATGCCGCGCAACGCCGGCGACGACATCGCGCCCTCGCCGCTGGGCCGCAGCGTGGCCATCGCCGAACGCCTGGACACGCTGGCCGGCGCCTTCGCCGCCGGCCTGAAGCCCAGCGGCAACAAGGACCCCTTCGCCCTGCGCCGCAACGCACTGGGCTTGGTGCGCACCATCATCGGCGGCGAACTCGAACTGGACCTGCCGGCGCTGATCGAAACCGCGCTGCACGATGCGCAATGGCAGATCAATGCCGTGGCCACCATCGAGGAAGCGAACAAGAAGGGCGGCCAACGCGTGGCCGGCCCGGCTTACGAAGACATCAAGCGCGACGAGCGCGGCCGTCTGCTGGCGTTCGGCGAGACCCACCAGCGCCAAGTGTCGGCCGAGGACGTGCAGGAATTGGTCGGCTTCGTGCTCGACCGCCTGCGCAGCTACAGCCTCGAGCAGAACGTGCCGGTGCAGCAGTTCGAGGCCGTGGCCGCGTTGCGTCCGGCTTCGCTGCTGGACTTCGACCGTCGCCTGCGCGCGATCGCGCAGTTCGCGCAACTGCCCGAAGCGCAGGCGCTGGCCGCAGCCAACAAGCGCATCCGCAACATCCTCAAGAAGGTCGAAGGCGAGCTGCCGACCGCGATCGATCCGGCGCTGTTCGCCGAGAATGCCGAACGCGAGCTGGCATCGGCGGTGGATGCCGCCATCGCCGACACCGATCCGCTGCTGGCCCAGCGCGACTACGTCGCGGTGCTGGGCCGCCTGGCGCGCCTGCGCCCGCAGGTAGACGCGTTCTTCGACGGCGTGATGGTCAACGTCGACGATGCGGCCGTGCGCAACAACCGCCTGGCCCTGCTCAAGCGCCTGTCGGATCGCCTCGGCAGCGTTGCGGCGATCGAGCATCTGTCGATCTGATTCGCAGTCTCCTGTATCTCGCGCCCTTGCTTGCCCCTTTGACCAAGGGGGCGGCGGGCGCGCAGCGCACGCGGGGGCTTTGCTTTTGCTGTTGCTCTAACGCCTAAGAGCAAATCCCTCCTAGCCCCCCTTTGCCAAAGGGGGAAGCAAATGCAAAAGCGACGCGCGCGAATGTTCGGTGCGGCCTGCACATTGCATCACGCGCGCTTAACGTCGCGCCCGATCGCCACGTGCGCGCAAGCAATGCCCGCCTGCCTTGGTTATCCTGCCCGCATGCCCCCGTTCCCCCGCCTCGCCCTCGCCGCCGCCCTGACCCTTGGAGCCGCCGGCGCGGCCCAGGCCGCCACCGTGACCACGGTGGAGATCCGCGGGCTGGACGAGCCGATGACGATCAACGTGCGCACCTCGCTGTCGCTGGTGGATGCGATCGGCAAGGACGTATCGGGCCGGCGCCTGGGCTACCTGCTGCGCGAGGCCGAGAACGAGACCCGCGAGGCGCTGGAGCCGTTCGGCTATTACTCGCCGACCATCAAGGTCGAGGACACGCGCACCGGCGGCAATGGCACAAGAAATACGCCTGCAGCGACGCCGCCGTCCGCGGCCGCCGCGACGGCGGACAGCGAAGCCGCCGCCAACGATCCCGCCGACACCGCCTCCGCGGTGGACACGCCCAGCGCAGCGCTAAACCGCGCCGAACGCGCCAACGCGGCCGCCGCCGACGCGCCCGCCGCGGGCGATCCCAACGCGCCCACACCGCGCTCCAACGCCAAGGTCGCGGTGGTGATCACCGTCGACAAGGGCGAGCCGGTCAAGGTGCGCCGCTCCGACGTGGCCATCCTCGGCGCCGGCAGCCAGGACCGTTACCTCAAGGAAGACCTGGCCGCCTTCAAGCCCGACGTGGACGACGTGTTCAATCACGCGGTCTACGAAGCGGCCAAGACCAAGATCACCCGCCGCCTGGCCGAGCGCGGCTACTTCGACGCCGACTTCAACTCGCGCCGCGTCGAGGTCACGCGCGCCGAGCATGCGGCCGACATCGACCTGGTCTGGACCAGCGGCGAGCGCTACGACATGGGCCCGATCAGCTTCGAGCAGACGCCCAAGCGCATCATCCGCGACAGTCTGCTCGACAAGTTGGTCTACTGGGACCAGGGCAGCTACTACCACCAGGGCAAGCTGGACCGCTTCCGCGAATCGCTGGCGCGGCTGGACTATTTCGCCAGCATCGACATCGAACCGCAGCCGGAAAAAGCCGTCGACGGCGAAGTGCCGGTCAAGGTCACCCTGACGCCGGCCAAGCGCAGCATCTACACCGCCGGCCTGAGCTTCGGCACCGACAGCGGCGCCGGTGTGCGCATGGGCGTGGAACGCCGCTACGTCAACGACCGCGGCCACAAGGCGCTGGCCCAGGTCGACTGGGCCGAGAAGCGCAAGACCGCGACGCTGCAGTACCGCATCCCCGCCTTCACCTGGCTCGACGGCTGGTACACCTTCAGCGCCCAGCTCGCCGACGAACAGACCGACTACATCGACTCGCGCCGCGTCGAGATCGTCGCCAGCCGCAGCGGCCAGATCGACCGCCACTGGAACGCCACCGCGTCGCTGCACGTGCTGCGCGAGCGTTGGGCCTACGCGATCGACGACGACGACGACGAGACCACGCCGGTCGATTACCGCAGCGCCACCTTCACCTATCCCTCGCTGCGCGCCGAATACGTCAACGCCGACGACCGCATCTATCCGCGCAACGCCTTCGGCGCCACCGTGATGCTGCGCGGCGGCATCGACGGCGCCGGCTCGGACGCCAACTTCGCCCAGGCCCACGCCAGCGCGCGCTGGTACCGCGGCATGGGCGCGCGCAGCCGCCTGATCGCGCGCGGCGAGCTGGGCCACACTTTCACCGACGCCCTGATCGACATGCCGCCCAGCCTGCGCTTCTTCGCCGGCGGCGACCGCAGCATCCGCGGCTACGCCTGGCGCGAGGTCGGTCCGCGCATTCCCGGCAACGACGGCAAGCAGTACGCGCTGGGCGCCAAGAACGTCGCCACCGGCAGCCTCGAGTTCGAGCAGTACTTCAACGACAGTTGGGGCGCGGCGGTGTTCGTCGACAGCGGCAGCGCCTTCGACGGCACGCCCGACTGGCATACCGGCGTCGGCGTCGGCCTGCGCTGGCGTTCGCCGGTGGGACCGCTGCGCGTGGACATCGCGCGCGGGCTCAACGATCCGGATTCCGGTTTCCAGCTGTATCTGAACATCGGCGCCGATCTCTAAGGTTCCGCGCGATACACGGCTCCAACTGCACCGCTTCCACCCAGCACGCCCCAGGACACAACGCACACGGACATGAGCGACACGCCTAAGACCGCCGCAGAACTGCTCGCCGAGCGCCGCCAACGCCGCCGCGCCGCCGCGCGGCGCTGGGCCTGGCGCAGCAGCCTGGTCGCGGGCGCGTTGACCTTGTTGATCGCGTTCGGCGTGTATTGGCTGCTGACCACGGTCGGCGGCCGCAACGTGCTGTTGAATCAGATCAAGGCGCGCCTGCCCGCGAATGCGACCTTCACCTGGCGCGACGCCGACGGCCCCGCCTCCGGTCCGCTGACCTTGCATGGCGTGCATTTCAACTACGAAGGCATCGACTTCCGCGCCGAGCGCGTCTACGTCGACACCGCGATCCGGCCCTTGCTGGGCCGCAAGCTGCGCCTGGACGCGCTGCAGGTCGAGGACGCCAGCCTGGACGTGCCCAAGAGCAAGGAGCCCTTCAAGCTCCCCAGCTGGCCCGAGGTGCTGCCCGACATCGCGCCGCCGCTGTCGCTGCAGGCCGACGACGTGCGCGTGGACCGCATGAAGGTCAGCCAGGCCGGCGAGCACATCATCGACATCCGCCGCCTGCGTGGCGGCCTGGACGCGCAGACCGGCCGGCTCAAGCTCGAGAAGCTGGCGATCGACAGCGACCGCGCGCGCATCACCCTGCACGGCGAATACGCGCCGCGCAACGACTACCGCACCGACCTGGTCGCCACCGCCGTGCTGCCCGCGCAGGCCGGCCGTACGCCGCCGCGCCTGGGCCTGGTCGCGCAAGGCGATCTGTCGCGCATGAACGTGGCGGTGTCGGGCTACGCGCCCGGCCGCCTGCGCGCCACCGCCACCCTGCGCGGCAAGGACGATCCGCGCTGGCAGCTGCGCGGCCAGGCCGACGCGCTGGACATCGGCCTGCTGCTGTCGGCCGACGCCACGCCCAGCGCGACGCCGCTGGCGGCGCAGTTCGACATGCACGGCGTCGGCGGCGCGGCCGAACTCAGCGGCCGTTTCGAGCAAGGCGAGCTGCGCGCGCAGATCCTGCCGTCCAAGATCCGCCTGGAAGAACAGGTGCTGGACGTGCAGCCGTTGGCGCTGCGCATCTTCGACGGCACCGCCACCCTGCGCGGCCATGCCGATTTCACCGATGCGCGCAACGGCCGCTTCAAGTTCGCGGTCAATGCGCGCGGCCTGCGCTGGGGTGGCAACGCACCGGCGCCCAGCGCGAAGACGCCGGTGGCGCCGGCCGCCGCGACCACGCCGGCGATCGTCGCCGATGCCGACCTGGGATTCGCCGGCACCGTGCAGGCCTGGGCAGCGATCGGCAACGCGCGCATCGAGCGCGACCGGCAGGTCGCGACCGTGCGCTTCGACGGCCGCGGCAACGACAGCGGCATGAACCTCAAGACGCTGCAGGCGCAGATGCCCACCGGCCGTCTCGACGGCAAGGGCGATGTGGCCTGGGCGCCGGCACTGCGCTGGAACTTCGACGCCACGCTGGCCGGCTTCGACCCGGGCTACTTCGCGCCCGACTGGAAGGGCGCGGTCAACGGCAAACTGGTCACGCGCGGCGACACCCGCGCCGATGGCGGTCTGGAGATCGCGGTCGACGCCAGCCAACTCGGCGGCCGCCTGCGCGATCGCCCGCTGCAAGGCCGCGGCCGTTTCCTGATGCACGGCGCGGCGACCGGCAAGAGCGACGACGCCTACGAGGGCGAGGTCGCGCTGTCGCTGGGCGGCAGCCGCATCGATGCGAAGGGCAAGCTCGCCCAGACCCTGGACGTGGACGCCAAGTTCGCGCCGCTGCAGCTCAACGACCTGCTGCCCGATACCGCCGGCAGCCTGCGCGGCACGCTCAAGCTCAGCGGCGCGCGCACCGCGCCCAACATCGACGCCGACCTCAGCGGCAGCGGCCTGAAGTACGGCGATTACCGCGCCGAGACGCTGCTGGCCAAGGGCCGGCTGCCGTGGACCGGCCGCGGCGGCGCGATCGAAGTGCGCGCCAGCGGCCTGGACGTCGGCCTGCCGATGGACACCGTCGCGATCGACGCGCGCGGCGCGGTCGAGTCGCTGCAACTGCAGGGCAACGCGCGCGGCGAGATCGGCACGCTGGAATTGTCCGGCCACGCCGACAAGCGCGGCACGACCTGGCAGGGCGCGCTGGCGACCTTGCAACTGGCGCCGAACAAGGGCGCTACGTGGCGTCTGCAGCAGGCCGCGCAGTTCCGCTGGGATGGCCGTAACGGCGCGCTCAGCAACGCTTGCCTGGCTTCCAGCGGCGGCGGTTCGCTGTGCGCGAACGCCGACTGGCCGCGGCGCGGACTGGACGTGAAAGGCCAGGGCCTGCCGCTGACGCTGGCCCAACCCTATCTGCCCGAGCGTGCCGACAAGCGTCCGTGGGTGCTGCGCGGCGAAATCGCGATCGACGGCGAACTGCGCCCGGTCGGCAACGCCTGGCGCGGCCAGGCCACGGTGACGTCGGCCGGCGGCGGCATGAAGTTCAGCGAGCGGGCGCGCCGCGAACCGGTGCGCTACAGCAACCTCAGCCTGCGCGCGAATTTCGATCCGCGCCGCATCGAGGCCGACCTGGACGCGGTGGTCAACGACGACGGTCGCCTGGACGCGCGCATCGCCACCGGCTGGGACGCGTACTCGCCGCTGGAAGGCAATATCGCGCTCAACACCGACGAGCTGACCTGGGTCGAATTGTTCTCGCCCGACATCGTCGAACCCAAGGGCAAGCTCGACGGCCGCATCGGCCTGAGCGGCACGCGCGACGCGCCGCGCCTGAGCGGACAGGCGCACCTGAGCGAATTCAGCACCGAACTGCCGGCGCTGGCGATCGCGCTGCAGAACGGCGACGTGCGCCTGGACGCGCAGCCCGACGGCAGCGCGCGCATCGTCGGCAGCGTGCGTTCGGGCGAAGGCACGCTCAACATCGACGGCAGCCTCGACTGGCAGGGCGACGACACGCCGCTGGTGCTGACTCTGCGCGGCAAGAACGTGCTGATGTCGGACACCCGCGACCTGCGTGCGGTCGCCGATCCCGACCTGACCGTGCGCTACGCCGCCCGGCAACCGCTGCAGGTCACCGGCACCGTCGCGATACCGTCGGCGCGCATCGACCTGGAGCGATTGGACCAGGGCGTGTCGGCCTCGCCGGACGTGGTCGTGCTGGACCCGGCGGACCCGGAAGACACCGGCGATTCGCCGCTGGACCTGGATCTGGTGCTGGCGCTGGGCAAGGACGTCAAGCTCAACGGCTTCGGCCTGGACGGCAGCCTGGAAGGCCAGATGCGCGTGCGCGCGCGGCCGGGCCGCGAGATGACCGCCAGCGGCCGCCTCGACGTCGACGGCCGCTACCGCGCCTACGGTCAGAAACTGCAGATCACCCGCGGCCATCTGGCGTGGTCGAACGGTCCGGTGTCCGATCCCATCCTGGACGTGCGCGCCGAACGCGAAGTCGGCGAAGTCACCGCCGGCGTCGACATCAGCGGCCGCGCCAGCGCACCGCAGGTCAACGTGTGGTCGAACCCGGCCAGCTCGCAATCCGAAGCGCTGGCCTACCTCGCGCTGGGCCGTCCGCTGTCCAGCGCCAGCGGCGACGAAAGCCGCCAGCTCAACGCCGCCAGCGCCGCGCTGTCGGCCGGCGGCAGCCTGCTGGCCTCGCAGCTGGGCGCCAAGATCGGCCTGGACGACGCGGGTGTGATGGAAAGCCGCGCGCTAGGCGGCTCGGTGCTGGGCGTGGGCAAGTACCTGTCGCCGCGCCTGTACGTGGGCTACGGCGTGTCCCTGCTCGGCACCGGTCAGGTGCTGACGCTGAAGTATCTGCTGCGCAAGGGCTTCGACATCGAAATCGAATCGAGCACGATCGAGAACCGCGCGTCGATCAACTGGCGCAAGGAAAAGTAAGTTACGCGCCAGGCGGCTTTCGTTTTCTGCGATGCCGCGCCTGCGCGCACTGCGCAGCGGATGCCACGACAGGCGGGTTTGCGCTCGATTCGCGAACCGCATCACAGCGCAACCGTGGCCGCGACCGCCGCCGCCATCGCTTTTGCAGGTCCGTAGGGCCCAAGATTTGCGCGCGGCGCAATGGCCGCCTTTCAGCCGTTCCGGGACGCCATGCGCACTCATCGACTCGCCGCCGCTCTGACGGCCACGCTCTGCCTGATCGCCTGCACGCCCGGAGCTCAAGAGAGCGCGGTTCCAGGCCAAGAAGACGCTGCCGCCGCCGGCGCGGCCAGCGGCGCGTCGATGGCGACGCCCAACGCGCCGCAAGCGGTAGCCTTCGCCGCACCCCTGGAGATCGCGCAGCTGCACCTGGCGCAGACTCACGTCATGCCCGAAGCAGGCCTGCAATGGACCCTGGCCAACGCCAAGGAAGAACTGCATGCGATCGGCAACCGCGAGGCGCTGATGCTGGTCAAGCTGGCGGCGGACAACGCCATCAATCCACAGATCGAGGCCTGGCGCGACGGCCAGCGCCTGGGCGCGGTCGCGCTGACCGGCGTGCTGCCGCCGACCGAAGCCTCCGGCCCGGCCCATCCCTATGGCGGCCTTAGCGCCACGCTGCCGGCGTCGTGGTTGGCGCCTGGCCTGCAACTGCGCGCCAGCGCCGACAACTACACCGCCGGCGCGTTCCGCACGCCGTCAATCGGCGCCGACAGCCCGGTCATCCTGCGCGTGCTGCCCTTCTACCTGTTCGGCGCCAACGAACTCAATTCGATCCCGCTGGCCACCACCGCGGTGCCCGATGCGGCCACGGTCGACGAGCTCTACGCCAAATGGCCGGTCGCCAGCGTGGTCGCGCAGAACCATCCCGCGCGGCTCGCGCAATGGCCGATCCTGGTGGTCGGCCCCTCCAGCGGCCGCCCGGCGTACGTCGCCCACAACACCAACGAAGAACAAGCCGGCTTCGAATTGATGGGCGCGGCGCTCGGCATGCTGGGCGGCCTGCTCCGCGCCAACGGCGAATCCGATGGCCCGGTGCAGTACTACGCCCCCTTGATCATGTTCGACGCCAACCGCGTGTATCGCAGCCCCGGCGGCGGCCTGGGCACGGTCGGCGGCGACACCGGCGTCGGCGATCACCACTACCGCGGGATCTTCGTCCACGAGCAGGGCCATGCGATGGGCCTGCCGCATCAGGACGACGGCTACAAGGGCGGCCGCTATCCGTATCTGGCCGGCAGCCTCAACGGTTCGGTCTGGGGCTACGACAGCGTGCGCAAGCAGATGCTGGCGCCGTTCGTGCCGGCCACCGCATCTCGTTATACGAACTGCCGCGGCGACACGTTCGCCGGTACGCCGCGCCAGCTCGACGCGCAGGGGCGCTGCATCAAGCAAGACCCGATGCAGAGCGGCTCCGGAGACGAGGCGGCGGGCTATCGCTTCGCGACCTTCTCCGACTACAGCACCGCCATGATGCAGCGGCATTTCGAGGGCGTCGCCCGCAACGACGACCAGGGCCGGCGCGTATACGACGGCGGCAGCATCGTCGCCGATGCCGCCTTCCCCGGCGGTTACAAGCGTTGGGACAGCCTGGACCGGCGCTGGGTCAACGTCGAGCGCACGACCACCGACAAGGGCCTGTACGGCCTGGACGGCGGGCTGCCGCTGCGGCGCGACGTGCCGGTGCACGCCATCGCGATCACCTACAGCCTGGCCGGCACGCCCCAGGTCTCGCAGATCTATCCGATGCTGAGCTATCGCGGCAACCTGCTGCGCACCATCGATCCCACCGATGCCGCGCAACGCGCCAGCATCGTGCCCAACACCGGGCCGATACCCTGGTACTGCCACGCCAGCGGCTGCGACTACAGCCTGCGCCTGACCTACGTCGACGGCAGCGTGCGCCACGTCTTGCTGCAAGGCGGCTTCCGCTCCTGGTGGGGCCCGACGACCGCGCCGCCGGCGAGCGCCAGCGATCCCAAGGACGACGACAGCTTCCGCACCTGGGTGATCAACGTTCCGGGCGAGACGATGCTGCGCAAGATCGAACTGCTCGACACGCCGCGCGCCTGGGAAGGCCTGCCGGCCAACCCGGCGGTGCTTGCCACCCGCGAGAACATCGAGCTGGGCGACACACCGCACGCCACGAACGGCGTGCCGACCGCGCCGGGGGTGCCCGTCGCGATGCGTGCGCAAGCCGCGAACGCGCGCGTTGCTGAAGGCGCATGCGTCGAACTGGCGACGATCGCCGCGCCGCGCTCGGCATGGCCGGCGCCGCAGTGCGCGGGCGCGCAGACGGAAGGGGCGCAGCCGCCGCAGCCGGTTCGATTCGATATGCGCGAGGTCGTGCCCCGCATGCTGCGGCGCTGATCCGCACGGCGCGGCGTCTGCGAGCCGATAGATGACAAAGCGCGGGCATGCGCGACTTCTGTGCGCGCACGCTCTGCGCTCAACGGATCAGGATCGGGCGCGCCGTCGCGCCCCAGCTGAGCCCGGCCTCAGTCCGCGGCGATGGCGCTGCGGAAGAACGCATCCAGGCGCGCGCTGTCGCCACGCCCCGGCGCCAGCACGGGCGCCACGGCTTCCATACGCTGCAACTGGCCTTCCAGGAAGTCGCTGATCTCCGGGATACGCGGCCCGTCCTCGACCTCCTTGCTGACGCGCTTCTTCGTCAACAGCGCCTCGATGGCGACACGCAGCGGGCCGCCCGGCAACAAGCGCTCCAGCAAATCCTCGAAGGCCATCGGCGGCGGCTGCGTGGATTGCTCGATCCACAGGCAGGCCAAAACCGGCCGGAGCACATACAGATACTTCTTGGTGCGCACGCGCTCGCCGCGCAGGTACCCTCGGAAGTTGCTTCGCGCCATGCGGTGGTAGTGGTGCCAGCTGGCCACTGGCGAATAGTGCTGGTCCACCAGTTCGCGCAGGGCGGCGACCAGGGGCTCGTCCTGCCGATACACGATCGGCGACCGCAGCCATTCCGACAGCGTGGGATTCGACTTCGACACCAACCGCAGCGCCTTGCGCAGATCCCAGCCGCTGACATCGAGCTCGTCGTCGATCGGCAACTCGATCACGTCGCGCTGCGGCTCGCCCGGGCCGGTGCGCTCGTTGACGCTGAGGTACCAGTCGCGCTTGTGCATGTAGACGAAGCGTGCGTCGTAGTCGCTGTCCGGCGACGAGAAGCCCCAGCCGCGGCTGCCCGACTCACAGGCGAACACGATCCGCACGTCGTGGTCGCGCTCGATGCCGTCCAAGGCCGCGAGCACTGCCGCGCGCTGTTCCGGCGCGATGGGATGGATATCGGAATCGGGGACGTTCGTCATCGGATTGCAGGTCGCCAGCACTGGCATCCAGCTTAGCGTAGCGGCGACACTGTCGGTGCCCCGCACATTAGGACCGTAACGCGTGACCACCGTGATCGAAACGCAGCGCCTGACGCTGGACGAACTGACGCCGCCGGACGCACCCTTCATCGTCGAGTTGCTCAACGACCCGGCCTTCCTGGCCAACATCGGCGACCGCGGCGTGCGCGATCATGACGACGCGCTGCGCTACATCGCCAACGGCCCGGCCGCGAGCTACGCCAAGCACGGCTACGGCCTGTGGCTGGTGCGCGACAAGGCCAGCGGCGAACGCCTGGGGCTGAGCGGGCTGCTGCGTCGCGACACCCTGCCCGATGCCGACATCGGCTACGCCTTCCTGCCGCGGTATCGCGGCCAGGGCTATGCCGTGGAGGCCTGCCAGGCGGTGATCGCGCATGCGCGCCAGCCGCTGGATCTGCCGCGCGTGCTGGCGATCGTGTCGCCGGGCAACGAGGCGTCCACGCGCGTGCTGGAAAAGATCGGTCTTCGCTATCAGCGTCGTGTGCGGCTGAGCGAGGACGCGGAGGAACTGCTGCTGTACTCCACTGAGGCCTGAGCGCTCAGCGCGCGACGATGCGCGCGCCGCGCACCAGTGGACGGCCGTCGACCACATCGGTCCAGGCCACGTGCGCCACGCCGTCGGTCAAGGCCAATTGCGGGAAGCCGGTGGCGCGGCCGCGGCCTTGCAGGCGTGCGACCTCCAACTGCTGCGGTTCGCCGGACAGATCGGCGGCATAACGCGCCAGCTGCAGCGATTGGCCCTGCGCATCCTCGCGCAGCCATAGCACCCATACCGCGTCCCGATCCATCGCCGTATCGACGCGCCCCTGCAGGTGTGCGCCGCGATCGAGCACTTTCGGCGCGGCGTAGGAATCGCCGGCGTCGTCGCTGCGCGCGAGTTTGAGCACGGGCTCGTCGCCGGCCGCGGTATACCAGGCGACCACCGCCCGCGCGCCGCGCGCGGCCACCGCCGGGCCGTTGACCGGGCAGGCCGGCATGGTCCAACGGTCCGGATGCACGTTGCGCGCCGCGCCCCAGCCGCCGTCGCCGCGCCGCAGCGCCGCGATGTCGCGGATCTCCTCGGCGCTGCGGTCGCGATAGACCAGCAGCGCGCCGCGCTCGGTGAGCGCGACGTCGGTCTGGCAGCAGTCGCAGGTCATGCGGTCCAGTTCGACCTCGTCGCTGCGCCGCAGCGCGGCATCGACGATGGCGCTGCGCAGGGTCATCGCGCCGCCGTGCGCGTCGTGGCCGGCATGCGCGTCGGCGGCGGGCGCGGCGGCATTGTGGCGACCGTCCAGCCAGGCGATGCCGAGGCGGTCGCGCGCGGCCGGCCACAACGACACGAAGCCGTGTTCGGTCGCGGTGCCGTCGTCGTTGACCAGCACCGGCGCCGACCAGGTCGCACCGTCGTCGCCCGAGCGCGCCAGGGCGACGTCGTAGGCGTAAGGCGCGCTGGCCGACTTGCGCAGCCAATGCGCCCATAACGCGCCGTCGTCGGTGGCCATCACGTGCGGCGTATCGGCCCAGTTGACGAACCAGTCGTCGCCCGCCGCGACCTGCGTCGGCGCCGACCAGTCCGCATGCGCGGCGTCGCGCGATTGCGCCAGCAGCAGGCGGTGCCCGTCGCCTTGCGGTTCGATCCATAACAGCAGCAGGCGTCCGTCCGAGGTTGCGACCAGATCGGGCTGCGCGGCCGCGTCCGGGGCCGGCAGGGTCCAGGCGCTGGCGCTCAAGCGCGGCGCCGCCGCGGCGATCGCGACGGCGGGCGCATCGGCGCTGGTTGGCTCGGCGCGCTCGCAGGCGGCCATGCTCAGAGCGAGCACGAGGCCCACGATCGGGATCGGTTTTGGGCCGGCGGGTTTCATGCCGGCAGGGTAATGCAGACCGGTGGCGGTGCGCAGGCGGCGGTCGAAATCGGCGAGGACGCGGGCGCGGAATCAGCGGCGGAATCAGCGCACGATGCGGTTCGCCTTCGGCTCACCGCATCCTACGGGTTCAAGCCACGCGGCTGCGGCGCGCGCGGGTCAGGTGCACCAGCAGCAGCGAGATCGCCGCCGGGGTCATGCCGGGGATGCGCTGGGCCTGGCCAACGGTTTGCGGACGCACGCGTTCGAGCTTCTGCTGCACTTCCGCCGACAGGCCGTGCACGCCGGCGTAGTCGAAGCCGTCCGGAATCGGCGTGCCCTCGTTGCGCTGCTGGCGCGCGATCTCCTCGCGCTGACGCTCCAGGTAGCCGGCGTACTTCACCCCGATCTCGACCTGCTCGGCCACCGCGGCATCGTCCACCGCCGGTCCCAGCGAGGGCACGGCGGTGATTTGCGCGTAGTCCAGCTCGGGACGCTTGATCAGATCCAGCGCGCTGGTCTCGCGGGTGAGCTCGATGCCCAGCGTCTGCGCCACTTCGCGGCCCAGCGCGTTGTTGGGCGCGGCCCAGACCGCGGCCAGGCGCGCGCTTTCGCGCTCGATCGCCTCGCGCTTGCGCGCGAACGCGTCCCAGCGCGCGTCGTCGACCAGGCCCAGCTCGCGGCCGGTTTCGGTCAGGCGCAGGTCGGCGTTGTCCTCGCGCAGTTGCAGCCGGTACTCGGCGCGCGAGGTGAACATGCGGTAGGGCTCGCTGGTGCCGTGGGTGATCAGGTCGTCGACCAGCACGCCCAGGTAGGCCTGATCGCGGCGCGGGCTCCAGCCGTCCAGGCCGCGCACGTGGCGGGCGGCGTTGACGCCGGCCAGCAGGCCCTGCGCGGCGGCTTCTTCGTAGCCGGTGGTGCCGTTGATCTGGCCGGCGAAGTACAGGCCGGCGACGGCCTTGGTTTCCAGCGTGGTCTTGAGGCCGCGCGGGTCGAAATAGTCGTACTCGATCGCGTAGCCGGCGCGGGTGATGTGGGCGCGCTCGAAACCGCGGATCGACCGCACCAGCGCCAGCTGCACGTCGAACGGCAACGAGGTCGAGATGCCGTTGGGATAGATCTCGGCCACGTCCAGGCCTTCGGGCTCGACGAAGATCTGATGGCTGGCCTTCTCTGCGAACCGCACCACCTTGTCCTCGATCGAGGGGCAGTAGCGCGGGCCGGTGCCTTCGATCTGTCCGGTGTACAGCGGCGAACGGTCGAGCGCGCCGCGGATCAGCTCGTGGGTTTGTTCGGAAGTGTGAGTGATCCAGCACGAAACCTGGCGCGGATGGTCGGCGCGGCGGCCGAGGAAGGACATCACCGGGCGCGGATCGTCGCCGGGCTGCTCTTCCATCACCGAATAGTCCAGCGTGCGCCCGTCGATGCGCGGCGGCGTGCCGGTCTTGAGCCGGTCGACCACGAACGGGCCTTCGCGCAGGCGCGCGGCCAGGGCGGTCGCGGGCGGATCGCCGGCGCGGCCGGCGGCGTAGGTGGTCTGGCCGACGTGGACCTTGCCGGCCAGGAAGGTGCCGGCGGTCAGCACCACCGCGCGCGCCCGGAAGCGCAGGCCGGTCTGGGTCAGCACGCCGCTGACGCGGCCGTCGTCGAACTCGATGTCGTCGACCGCCGACTGGAACAGGGTCAGGTTGGGCTGCGCTTCGACCGCGCGGCGGATGTAGCCGCGATACAGCGACCGGTCGGCCTGACAACGCGTGGCGCGCACGGCCGGTCCCTTGCTGGCGTTGAGCCGGCGCCACTGGATGCCGGCCGCGTCGGCGGCGCGCGCCATGATCCCGCCCAGCGCGTCGATCTCCTTGACCAGGTGGCCCTTGCCGATACCGCCGATGGCCGGGTTGCAGCTCATCGCGCCGACCGTCTCGACCGAATGGGTCAGCAGCAGGGTGCGCGCACCGGCGCGCGCCGAGGCCAGCGCGGCCTCGGTGCCGGCGTGGCCGCCGCCGACCACGATCACATCGTATTGGTAGAAAGAATCGGTCATCGCAGGGTCCGGCGCCGCGGGGCGGCGGGCGAATTTTAGGCCATGCCGGCGCACGGCGCCCGGGCACGGAAACTTGGCACGGTTCCTGCGTCATAACTCATGCACCCAGCGGGGCAGGCGCTAGACGCCGGTCGGAATTGGAACAGGGGCTGGCCAAGCGCTCGCGGGGGAAGCAGGGGGCCGAATGTCGGGGGACATTCGGCCCCTTATTTTTTTCGCGATTCTTGCGCGCGATTCGCGCGACTTATCCGGACGACAAGGCCTGAAGGCTGATCTGGCGCGCTTTGCGCGCTGGGCGCCGAGTCCTGCGCGCCGGTCCCGAATTGGGCGCCGACGCCCGACGGGGACGGAACAGGGGGGATCCGTGATTCCTCGCCGGGCGCCGACATAGAGAGCTGTATTACCGACTACGTCCAAATGCGACGTAGCCGGTCAATACCCGTAGATTGCGGTCAGTCCGGTCCCGATGCAAGACCCCGGGTTGTGACCGCAGGCCCGCTTGTGAAAGCGGGTCCTGCGATCGCGATCACTGCTCGTGCGTGGCGGGGCGGTTGCCCCGGCTCTCCACTGCGCGGCGGAAGGTCTGCTGAATGGGCGAGCCACTGTCGCGGCGCGGCGGCGGCGCGCTGTTGATGCGCGGCATCGGCTGCGAGGGCACGTGGGTCGGCGGACGGCCGCCGTCGGCGTGCTGGCGGCGGATGCCGTCCAGGTTGCGCCAAGGCGAACGGTCGTTGTCCGGACGGCCCGGCGGCGGCGGATTGTTCGGGTTGCCCGGATTGACCACCACCGGCGGCCGCGGACGATGCGGGCGGTGATAGCCCGGATAGCCGTAGCCCGGGTAGTAGCCCGGATAGCCGTAACCGTAGCCGTAGCGCGACGGATAACCGTAGCCATAGCCGTACGGGTAACCGCCGTAGCCGTAACCGAAGCGGTAGGCCTCGCCGTACGGGTAGTAGCCGCCGTAGGAACCGTAATAGCGGTATTCGGTGGTCGGCTGACCGTAGTAATAGTCGCCGCGCGCACCGCCGTCGCGGTAGACGTAGTCGGGATAGCAACCGGCCAGCAGGACGGCGGCTACGACAGGCAGGATCAATTTACGCATCATGGCTGGAACCCCCCAGGGTGTGCCGCCAGCTTCGTCCCGAGGCATTGAACTCGGGCTTAACTCGGCGGATTGCGGGACGGCCCATCCTGACCGGTTCAGCTCCACGCCACCAGTGTCCCCGCGGAACAGACCGTCCGCGTCATTGCCGGGCGCGCGCGTCGGTGCCAGCATGCCGGTCCGCGGGCGCGCCGCCGCCCGTCCTCCCCCGCCGCGCCCCACGCTCATGACCTTGCACCGCACCTCCGGCCACTGGCGGCTGGGCCTGCTGCTGACCCTGATCACCGCGGCCTGCTGGGCGACCCTGCCGATCGCGCTCAAGATCGTGCTGGAACGCCTGGACCCGCTGACCCTGACCTGGTTCCGCTTCCTCATCGCCGCGCTGCTGACCGGCGCCTGGCTGGCCGCGCGCGGCCGCCTGGGCGGTTACCGCGGCCTGGGACGGCGCGGCTGGACCCTGCTGGCGTTCGCCGCGCTGATGCTGGTCGGCAACTACGTGCTGTACCTGCTGGGCGTGCAGTACACCTCGCCGGCCAATGCCCAGCTGCTGATCCAGTTGGCGCCGCTGCTGATGACGCTGGGCGGGATCTGGGTGTTCGGCGAGCGCTTCCGCCTCGCCCAATGGCTGGGCCTGGCCTTGCTGCTGGCTGGCCTGGGCCTGTTCTTCCGCGATCAGTTGCTGCACGCCTGGGCCGGCGAGGCGGCCGCCGCGAGCGCCGCGCGCAGCGGCGGCTACGTGCTGGGCTCGGCGTTCGTGATCGCCGGCGCGGTGGTGTGGGCGGTGTACGCGCTGCTGCAGAAGCAGTTGCTGATGAAGCTGGGCTCGATGCAGATCCTGTTGTTCATCTACGCCGCCGCGACCCTGGTGCTGCTGCCGTTCGCGCAGCCCGCGACCCTGCTGCAACTGGACGGCTTCCACTGGGCGATGCTGGCCTATTGCGCGCTCAACACCGTCGGCGCCTACGGCGCGTTCGCCGAGGCGCTCGCGCATTGGGAGGCCTCGCGGGTGTCGGCGATCCTGGCCACCACGCCCTTGCTGTGCATCGTCGCGGTCACCGTGGTGCATGCGATCTGGCCGCAGATGCTGGCGCCGGAACGGATCTCGACGCTGGGCTGGGTGGGCGCGGGGCTGGTGGTGGCCGGTTCGGCCGCGGTCAGCCTGCTGGGACGGCGTGCCGACGCGCCGCCGGCGGCGAGCGGGCGTGCGGATTCTGGCGGTACATGAAACGATCGCGCCGCGACCCGCGGCGCGGTCGCGCGGGTGCGCTAGTCTCGTGCGGATGAACGCACCTACTCCATCCGAGCTGCTCCTACCCGACTTCCGCGACGTGCTGGCCGCGGCCGCGCGCATCGCGCCCCACGCCCACACCACGCCGGTGCTGCGCTCGCGCTCGATCGACGCGCTGGCCGGCTGCGAGCTGTACTTCAAGGCCGAACACCTGCAGCGCATCGGCGCCTTCAAGTTTCGCGGCGCCTGCAACGCGGTGTGGTCGCTGTCCGACACTGAGGCCGCGCGCGGCGTGGTCACCCATTCCTCCGGCAACCACGGCGCCGCGCTGGCGCTGGCCGCGCGCACGCGCGGCATCGCCTGCCACGTGGTGGTGCCCGAAGGCGCCGTGGCGGCGAAGCTGGCCGCGATCGACGCCTACGGCGCCACCCTGCACTACAGCGCGGCGGGCATCGACGCGCGCGAAGCCGAGTGCGCGCAGGTGCAGTCCGACACCGGCGCCGAGCTGGTGCATCCCTACACCGACGCGCGCGTGATCGCCGGCCAGGGCACGGCCGCATTGGAATTGCTGGCGGCGACGCCCGCGCTGGATGCGCTGATCGCGCCGGTCGGCGGCGGCGGCCTGGCCAGCGGCACCGCGATCGCGAGCGCGGCGGTATCGCCGTCGACGCGGTTGTACGTGGCCGAACCGTCCGGCGCCGCCGAGACGCACGCCTCGCTGCAGGCCGGTAAACGCATTACGGCGTTCGTACCGGACACGATTTGCGACGGCTTGCGCGGCACGTTGGGCGCGCCGAATTTCGCGTTGCTGCAGCGCTATGCTGTCGAGGCCCTGGTGGTCGACGACGCCGATACCGCGGCCGCGATGCGCTTGTTCCTGCAGCGCGCAAAACAAGTGCTGGAGCCCTCCGCTGCGGTCGCACTGGCCGCGGTATTCGCGAACCGTTCGCGTTTTTCCGGACAAAAAGTCGGCGTGATCCTGTCCGGCGGCAACGTAGATCCCAATGCACTCGCGACGCTGTTAGCGCACTGAACAGTACGGCCGTCGCGACGACAGGGACACGCCCCTTGTCCTGTGTTTTATTTGTGACAGCACTATCATTTTTTTGTGTATGCGGCTGTCACGCTGAAGTACGAAGCGCACCCCACGGCGTGGAATAGCAAACCGGGTGCGCGACGAAATCCAACCATTTCGTTCAAGCACGAACAACGTTTAGCCGAAGGGGTGGCTGATGGTGGATGTCGAGTTTCGGGTGGTCTCTGACCGCCGCGACGGGCTGTTGCTGGCCCTGGGCCAGACCGTGATCGCGGCGGGGTTCACTCTGCTGCGCCAGCGCATGGTGAACAGCGAGGAAGGCGTGGTCCTGACCATGGTCGTGCGCGGCCCCGAGAACGGGCTGCTCATGCTCGAGGAGCGGCTGGGCACGCATCATCTGGTCAACAGTTTCGAAGCCTCGCCGGTCGATGCCAGCGTGGCCGCCACGGTCAGCGCGCCGGCGGCGCCCGCGCCGAAAAGCCCCGCCGTCGCCTCCAACGGCGCGGCCGGCAACGGCGGCCCGGCCAAGTCCGTCGACGACGCCGCCACCGCGATGGACACGCGCCGGGTCGAGTCGCTGTTGCCGCAGCTCGCGCGCGACTATCCCAACATCTTCATCCAGCTGCTCGCGCTGGAACACGACCTGCCGCCGCCGCAACGCGAGGCGACCCTGCGCTACGTCGGCCAACGCGTGGGCACCTGGGTCTACAAGCGCGACTACGCCCTCGGCGGCCACCTCGCGCTGGCCGACGCGGTGCGCCACATCGCCTTGCCGGCGATGCGCCAACTGGTCCAGGCCGAACTCCACGAAGACACCCTGAGGGTCAAGAACAGCCCCTTCTGCCACCGCGGCGAACATGGCGCGTCCTGCCATTTCCTGCGCGGCATGCTCGGCGGCCTGTTGGGCGGCCCCCACGGCACCGAAGGAATGCGTGTCGTCGAAAGCCATTGTCGCAACACCGGCGCGGAGACTTGCTGTTTCGAGTTCCACGCCTGAGTACGCCAACCACCACGGGGGACATACCATGCCGCACGATCACGCCATTCAATGCATACATGACCCGTTGCTGGTCATGCTCTCTTATCTGGTTTCGGTGCTGGGCTCGTTCACCGCCCTGCAGCTGGCGATCGCGATCCCGGCCGCGCGCGGCGCGCAGCGCTGGCGCGCGATCTTCGCCGCGGGCGCGGCGATGGGCGGCGGCGCGATCTGGGCGATGCATTTCATCGCCATGCTGGCCTGCCAGATGCAGATTCCGGTGACCTACGACCTGAGCATCACCATCGCCTCGGCGGTGATCGCGATCGTCTCGTGCATGGCCGGCCTGGCCATCGCCAGCGCCGGCGTGTTCGGCTGGAGCAAGCTGATCGTGGCGGGCATCTTCATGGGCCTGGGCGTGACCGGCATGCATTACAGCGGCATGGCGGCGATGCGCATGCCGGCCGACATCCACTACGACACCACCCTGGTACTGGCGTCGGGCGCGATCGCGATCGTGGCCTCGATCGTGGCCCTGTGGCTGGCCTTCAACCTGCGCGGCTGGCTGCAGATGCTGGGCAGCGCGCTGGTGATGGGCGTGGCGGTGTGCGGCATGCACTACACCGGCATGCTCGCGGCCAGTTTCACGCCCAACCAGGCCGGCGCGGCCGCGCTGGCCGGCGGCATCAGCGGCGCCAACCTGGGCATGGGCATCTTCGCCGTGACCACCGCGCTGCTGGCCACGGTGCTGATCCTGAGCATGCTGCGCCAGCGCCAGCGCGCGATGGTGCAGATCTGACCGCGACGCGATCGCAGCGTCCGTCCGAAGGGCCCGCCTGCGCGGGCCCTTCGCTATTGGGGCCGGCGGCGCGGACGCGCGGACGCCGCGCCCGTGCGCATTCTTCGACCGCGCTCACGCAGCCTGCGCGCCACGCCGGTATCATCGCCGCGTCCCGCGCCCCGATGCAGCCAGGCCTCCGATGAAGATAGACGGTACCCGCAGCCACGACCGCGCCACCGAGGTGGTGCTGGCCTACTACGCCGCCTTCAACCGCGGCGACTGGGAGGGCATGCTGGTCCTGCTCTCCGACGACGTCGCCCACGACCTCAACCAGGGCGCGCGCGAAACCGGCCGCGCGGCGTTCGCGCAGTTCCTGCAGCGCATGCAGGCCAGCTACCGCGAGCAGCTGCACGACATCGTGGTGCTGGTTTCGCCCGACGGCAGCCGCGCGGCCGCCGAGTACGTGGTGCACGGCCAGTACCTGGCCAGCGACGCCGGCCTGCCGGAGGCGCGCGGACAGAAGTATGTGCTGCCCGGCGGTGCCTTCTTCGAACTGCGCGACGGCCGCATCCAGCGCGTGACCAATTACTACAACCTGCAGGATTGGATCGCGCAGGTGAGTTGAGGCGGAGGGTAGCAGCACCGGCGCGACGCAAGTTCGCGCGCGGGTCCTGTCGGGCTTAGCCAGGACTCGCGAACCGTCACGCCTGGCCGCCAATCCCGACCCGTTCCCAACCCGTTGTTCCCAACCCGTCATTCCGGCGAAAGCCGGAACCCATTTTGATTTGGGCTTCGGGAACGATGACGCATCGGATCATGAGCGACCGCAACAACGGTTCCGGCTTTCACCGGAATGACGAGGCGGTGGGCGCGGCGGCGAGGGCAACGTGTGCGTCGGTGTGAGCGATGGCGAGAGCGCAACATGCGCGGCCGTGGGAGCGACGCCGAAAGCGCACCCTGCGCGTAAGCACCGCCCAGCGACATGAGCGCGCCCGTAACCCCGCTCCGCTAGCCTGTAACGGCGTCCGCCCAAGCCCGCCCCGCATGCTCCGACTTGCCCGCACGCCCGCCTTCTGGATCGCCGCGCTGGCGCTGGTCCTGGCGCTGTGCTTCCTCGGCAGTCGCGGTATCTGGGATCCCGACGAGGGCCGCTACACCAACGTCGCCCTCAACATGCTCGACACCGGCGATTGGCTCAACCCGCGCCGCAGCCACGAGGTCGGGCACTGGACCAAGCCACCGCTGACCTACTGGGCGATCGCCTCGTCGGTGGCCGTGTTCGGCCATCACGCCTGGGCCGCGCGCCTTCCGGCGGCGCTGGCCTACCTGCTCAGCGTGTGGCTGGCGTGGCGCATCGCGCGGCGTCTGGCGCCAGGCGCGCAGGATCAGGCGGCGGCGATCTACGCCACCATGGCCTTCACCGTCGGCGCCTCGCAACTGGTCACCACCGACTACGTTCTCGCGGCCTGCACCGGTGTGGCGATGTGGGCCTACGTGGAAGCGCGCTTCGGTCCCGCGCAGGCCGCGCCCGCACGCGAACGCCTGCGCGCACGCGCGTGGATCGCGGTGATGTGGGCCGGCTTCGCGCTGGGCTTCCTCGCCAAGGGCCCGCCGGCGCTGCTGTTGTTGCTGCCTGTCCTGGCCTTCAATCTGCTCGCGCCGGGCGGCGGCTATCGCGTGCTGCAGTGGTCTGGGCTGGCGCTGTTCGTGCTGCTGGCGCTGCCCTGGTACGCGGCGGTGATCGCCAACCATCCGGGGCTGCTGCGTTACTTCATCGGCGACGAGGTGGTGAACCGCGTCACCACCAACGAGTTCGGCCGCCACGGCGAGTGGTACGGCTGGCTGGAGATCTACGTACCGACGCTGGTATTGGGCACGCTGCCGTGGACGCCGGCCTTGTGGCGCTGGCTGCGCGCCTTACCGGCGGCGCTGCGCGGTTGGCGCGAGCGCGGGCAGCGTGCGAACGAAGCGCCGGCCTTGCTGGTGGCGATCTGGCTGCTGCTGCCGCTGCTCGCGTTCTGCCTGGCGCGCTCGCGCATGCCCTTGTACCTGCTGCCGCTGTTCCTGCCGCTGGCGGTGATCGCGGCGATGCAGCGGCAGCGCGAAGGGCGCGTCCTGCCGCGCTGGCCGGCGCTGGCCGCGATCGCCGCGCTGTTGATGGCGCTGAAGCTGGCCACGGTGTACTGGCCCACGCACAAGGACGCCGCCGCCTGGGCCGATGCGATCCGTGCCCGCGCGCCCGGGCCGGTGCAGGAGGTGGTGTTCGTCGAGGACATGGCGCGTTACGGCCTGCATCTGCACCTGGACGCGGAGATCGAAAAGATCTCGCTGGATCCGACGCGCGATCCGCCGCCGTTCAATCCCGAGTTCGACGAATCGCTGGCGCAGGAACTGGCCGAACACGAGCCGGACGCGATCTGGATCTGCAAGCAGGCGATGTGGCCGCAGCTGCAGGCGCGCATCGCCGCGCTGGGCCACCACGCGATCGCGCTGGGCGCGCCTTACGAACGGCGGGTGATCTTCCGCGTCGAGTTCGCACGGCGGCTGGCGCAGCCGCCGGCGCGCTGACTCAGCCGCCGCGGTCGCTGCGCAGCTCCTGGGTGCGCCGCTCGTTGCCGGCCGCCGCGCGCGCGGCGACCAGGCTGAAGGCGACGATGCCGACCACCACGATCGCCGCACCCAACAGGCTGCGCCCCTGCGGCCAGGCCTCGCCCAGCCACAGCGCGCCGATCAGCGTGGCGAACAGGATTTCCGCGGCCTGCATCGCTTCGGCCGCAGCCAGCGCGGTGGGATCGTTGCGCACCATGCCGGTGGCCTGGAAGAACAGCACCGTCGCGATCACGCCCGCGCCCAGGGCCACGCCCGCGGCCAGCCACACCTGCCCGCTGGACGGCACGCCGGCTTCGGCGAAGGCGTATACCGCCACCGCCAGCCACAGCGGCTGGCTGGCCAGGGTCATGCCGAACACGCGCTGCGTCGCGTTCAATTCGATGCCGCTGCGCTCCAGATGCAGCAGCAGGCCGCGATTGCCCAGCGGATAGGCGAACGCCGACACCGCCACGCAGACCAGCGCGATCCAGCCCTCGCGATCCAGACGCCCGCCGCCGTGGCCGAGCTGCAGCAGCAGCACGCCGGCCACCACCACCGCGCCGGCCAGCAGCGCCGGCAACGGAATGCGCGCGCGCTGATCGCGGTACAGGAACGGCGCGCACAGCATGCCGGCGATCACGGTCAGCTGGAACGTGCCCGCGACCAGCCACGACGGTCCGCTCGCGGCCGCCCAGCTCAGGCAGACGTAGAACAGCACGAAGCCGATGCCGCTCCACAGCAGCCAGGGCCAGGGGTGCGCGCGGATCGCGCGCCACACCGGCCGCGCGCCGCCCTGCACCGGCATCACCAGCAACAGCAGCGGCAAGGTGATCAGATAGCGCAGCGACGCCGTCCACGCCCAATGCCCGCCGCCGACCGCGGCCGCACGGTTGAGCACGTAGGTGCAGGTGAAAAAGAACGCCGAGGCGAGCGCGATCGCGACCGCGGCCAGGGCGAGACGGCGTGGGGTCATGGCAGCGCTCCAGGCGCGTGCGCGTCGGGGTAGCGACGCAGGCAGTCGAGGGCGATCGCTTCGATGTCGCGCTCGGGTTCGGAATCGAAATGACGCAGATAGTCGGGATAGCGCGGCCATTCGTGCACGTTGCGCGAACCGCCGTGCACGAGCTCGTTGCGCAGCTCGAACAGCCAGGCCGCCTTGTCGGCCGCCTTGGCTAGCGCGGACACCCGGCGCACGCCGTCGACGATGCTCTCCTCGACCTTGCCGCGCACGCCGAACAGCGCGTCCAGGGCGATGAAGTAATGCAGGTAATAGGCGATGTCGTCCGAGCCCATGGCCAGATTGACGAAGCACAGCGCATTGCCCAGCCGTTGCGCGGCGTCCGCCGGCAAGGACGCGCGCGCGAGGTTCCAGGCGCGCAGGCGCGGCGCCAACAACGCGACCTCGTTCTCGTCGCCGTAGCAGGGATAGATCAGGCCCAGTCCGGACAGCTCGTAGCCGCTGCGCAGCGGACCGTGTTGCAGCAGCAGGCAGTGCTCTTGCGCCTCCTGGGCGACGCGATGGCGGCGACGATCCTCGCTCCAGAACGCGTACACCGCAGCCATGGCCTGCTGCGCATCGCGTTTGTAGCGCTGACGCACGCCTTCCTTGCTGCCCTGGTAGTCGCCGACCAGCCAGGCATGGAACCGTCCGCTACGAAAGCCGATCGTGCTGCCGGTGAGGTGGCCGCTCAGGGGATTCCATTCCGCAAGCAGGCGGCCGCCGTCCAGGGCGCGCCAATACGCCTCGTCGTCGGGCCGAACGATACGCAGGTTGGGAAAGCCGAGGTCGACGCTCGCGCCGACGATGCGGTACAGCGGATGGATGGCGATCCAGCGGCCGCTGTCGCGCAGCAGCTGCGCTTCCATCGCCGCATGCAGCCGGTCGACGGCGTCGGTCTCGGCGACGGCCAGGCGATCGAACAGGGAGCCCTCGCGCGCGGCGGGCACGCCGTCGAACACGTTCGGATCCAGGCAACGCTCCTGCAGGGTGCGGTGGATCAGCTCTACGACATGCGTCAGTTCGTGATGGCCGCGTTCGGCGCGTTCCAGATAGTGGGTCGCCAGCAGCTTGGCGTTGCGTTCGCCGCGCGGCGTGCGCCACCAGGTAACGGTCAGGTTGGGGGCGAACGGGTGCAGATCGACCGCGATGAAACCGGTCTTGCGCCCGCCTTCGGGCTTGTCGCCCAAACGAATCTCCTTGAGCAGGGACAGCCAACCGGCGCGCAGCGTACGCATGCTCAGTCGCGTCTCCGGATCGGAATTCCGGACACGGGTACCTGCACCTCGTCGACGCCGCCGACGCGGATCGGCGTGCCGGGCTGCGGGCCCCAGGCGTGCGCATACACCACTTCCCAGGTCGCGGGCAGGCGGCCGTCGGCATGGCGCAGGGCCTCGTACGCCTGCGCCGCGCGCGCGAAGCGGGCGCGGCCGGTGAGGCTGCGGCGGCGCTCGTTCATCGCATTGGTCGCGCCCAGCGTGCGCAGCTCGCGCATCAGGCTGCCCAGGTCCTCGTGCATCAGCGTGAATTCGTCGCGGTCCAGCACCGGATCCTTGAAGCCGGCCGCGATCAGCGCATCGCCGAATTGCGCGATCGAGGGAAACAGGCTGACGTGCGGCGTATTGTCGGCTTCGGCGAAGGCGCCGCGCAGTTCGAACAAGGTATCGGGGCCGAAGGTCGACACCAGCAGCAGGCCGCCGGGTTTCAGCACGCGGCGGAAACCGGCGAACACCGCCGGCAAATCCTCGACCCATTGCAGGCACAGGTTGGAATACAGCACATCGACGCTGGCATCGCGCAGCGGCAGCGCGCGCGCATCGGCGCAGACCGCGTCGGGCCGGCGCGCGCCGCCGAGGAAGCGCGGCAAACCGCCGCCGGCGTTGTGGCGGGTCTCGTGCAGCATCGGCAGGGCCAGGTCCAGCGCCAGCACCTGCGCACGCGGCCAGCGCTTCTGCATCGCGATCGCGGCGTGGCCGGGGCCGCAGCCCAGGTCGAGCACGACCTCGGGCGCGCGGTCGTCGAGGTACTCCAGGGTTTCGGACAAACGTGCGCCGACTTCGCGCTGCAGCGCGGCGGCGCCGTCGTAGCCATGCGCGGCGCGCGAAAAAGCGCGGCGTACCTGGCGGTGGTCGAACAAATCGGTCATCGGTAAGGCTTTCGATTGCACGCGGCGGTCATGGGCACGACCGCCGCGCTGTGGGGGAATCAGGTAGTGGAACTCGACGGACCTGCCGGCGGCAGAGCAGAGGCGAATGCGTCGACCAGCTGCGCGACCTGTTCGGCTGCGCTCAAGAACGGCGCATGCCCGGCGCGGTCCAGCACCACGCTGCGCCCACCGGGCGCCAGCGCGGCCGCGGCCGGCATCGCGCCCGCGGGCACCAGCCGGTCGCGCCTGCCGGAGATCCACAGACTGGGCACGGCCAGACGCGGCAACTCGGCGCGCGCGTCGATCGTGTCCAACAGGCGCAGGCCTTCCTGCAGTGCGTGTTCGGCCGGCTCGCCGCGTTCGAAGGCCTGGCTGCGCAGCTTGCGCAGCTCGTCCTGCGCACTGGGCGATCCCAGTGCCTCCAGGGCCAGGAAGCCTTCCAGCGTGCCGCGGAAATCGCGCTGCAAGGCCTCGCCGAAATCACGGAACAGACTCGGCGATACGCCGTGCGGCCAGTCCTCGCCGGTCACGAAGCGCGGCGAGGACGCGATCATCACCAGCCCGCGCACCCGCCGCGGATGATCGAGCGCGGCACGCAGCGCGAACTGCCCGCCCAGCGACCAACCCAGCCACACCGCATCGGGCACGCGCGCGACCAGTTCGTTGGCCAGCGGCGCGGGATCCAGCGGCGTGTCGTCGTCGCGCGCGTAACCGTGACCGGGCAGATCGATCAGGTGCAGCGTGTAGTCGTCGGCCAGGCGCTCGACCAGCGGCGCGAACAAGCCGCCGTGCATGGCCCAGCCGTGGATCAGCGCCAGCGCCGGGCCGCTGCCTAGGGTTTGCACGTGCATCCCGCCGTCCTCAGCGCGCGTCGGCCGGGCGCCGCAGCGCGGCCAGCGCCGCGACCGCGTCGGCGGCGCGGTCGGCCGGCACCAGCAGATGATCGTGATGGAAGCCCGCCAGCACGTTGCAGGCGATGCCGTCTTCGGCCAGCGCGGCCGATACTGCCGCGGTCAAGCCGACCGCGTCCAAGGCCGAATGCACGCACAGACTCAGCCAGGCGGCGACGAAGCCATAGGTCAGGCCGCGCGCATCGGCGTCGGCGCGCGCGAGCACGTAGCTGATGCCCTCGTCCTCGCGCACGCTGGCGTGGGCCAGCGCGGCCAGTTCGGCATCGGCCTGCGCGCAGGCGACGAACACGTAGTCGCCCACGCGCCGTTGCACGTCCAGGCTGGCCAGCATCAGCGCCAGATCGCGCTCGGCGACCGGCGGCGCGGCGGACGCCGCGGTCATGGTGTGGGCGTGGCGCGCAGCTCGGCGGCGGCGGGCGCGGGCGCGCGGCCCAGGCCGACGCGCTCGGCGGCGCGCGCGAAAGCTTCGATCAGGCCGTCGACGTCGTTCGGCGTGTGCAGGGCCGACAGCGTCACGCGCAGGCGCGCGCGGCCCTCGGGCACGGTCGGCGGACGGATCGCCGCGACCCAGTAGCCGCTTTCCTCCAGCGAACGCGCCATCGCGATCGCGCGCGCGTCGTCGCCGCAGATCACCGGCTGGATCGGCGTGCTCGAAGGCGGCAGTTCCAAGCCCAGCTTGCGCGCGCCCTCGCGGAAGCGCTGGGTCAGCTCGACCAGCTTCTCGCGCCGCCAATGTTCGTGGCGCGCCAGCTTGACCGCGGCCAGCGTCGCCGCGGCCTGGGCCGGCGGCAAGGCGGTGGTGTAGATGTGGCTGCGCGCGGTTTCGGCCAGATGGCCGATCAGGTCGGCGTCGCCGTGCAAGGCGGCGCCGTAGCTGCCTAGCGCCTTGCCGAAGGTCGCCAGCTGCAGCGGGACTTCGCGTACCGACAGTTTCACCGAGGCCACCGAACCGCGGCCCTCGGGGCCGATGACGCCCACGCCGTGCGCGTCGTCGATGTACAGCAGCGCTTTTTGCGCGCGCGAGATCAGCGCCAGGTCGCGCAGCGGCGCGAGGTCGCCGTCCATGCTGAAGACGCCGTCGCTGATCAGCATGGCCATGCCTTCGGGCACGCTGCGCAGCTGGCGGATCGCGCCCTCGGCGTCGGCGTGCGGATAGCGACGCAGGCGGCAGCCGGCCAGGCGCGCGGCGTCGATCAGACTGGCGTGGTTGAGCCGGTCCTGGACGCAGACGTCGTCCTCGCCCAGCAGGCCCTGCACCGCGGCCAGATTGGCCATGAAACCGCTGCCGAACAGCAGCGCGCGCGGCGAGCCCAGCCAGTCGGCGATCTCGCGCTCCAACGCTTCGTGGATCGCGTGGTGGCCGCAGACCAAATGCGAGGCGACGCCGCCGGCGCCCTCGCGCGAGGCCGCGTCCTGCAGCGCGCCGACCACGGCGAAGTGCTGCGACAGGCCCAGGTAATCGTTACCGCAGAAGTTGAGCAGCTTGCGGCCGTCGACTTCGCAGCGCGCACCGTCGCGATGGGTGACCTTGCGCATGACGCGGGTGCGCGAGGTCGCCTCGCGCTGTTCGCGCGCGGCGGCGATGCGTTCGGGCCATTGCGCTCGGTGCATGATGGTCAGGCCGCGCAGGAGTGGGAGGGCACCGCATCGGTTTCGACGATGTCGGCGTGTACGGTGGCCGATTCTTCCACGATTTGCATCGGCCGCAGACCCAGGCGCTCGAACAGCGCCAGATCGCGCTCGGTGTCCGGGTTGCCCGTGGTGAGCAGCTTCTCACCATAGAAGATCGAATTGGCGCCGGCCAGGAAGCACAGGGCCTGCAGCTCGTCGGACATGCTCTCGCGGCCGGCCGACAGGCGCACCATCGAGCGCGGCATCAGCAGGCGGGCGACGGCGATGGTGCGCACGAACTCGAACGGGTCCAGCTCGGCGGTGCCGGCCAGGGGGGTGCCCTCGACCTGGACCAGGCGGTTGATCGGCACCGAATCCGGGTGCGCGGGCAGGTTGGCCAGGGTCTGCAGCAGGCCGGCGCGCTGGCTGCGCGACTCGCCCATGCCGACGATGCCGCCGCAGCAGGTCTTCATGCCCACGTCGCGCACGTGCGCCAGCGTGTCCAGGCGGTCCTGGAACTCGCGGGTGTGGACGATCTCGTTGTAGAACTCCGGCGCGGTGTCCAGGTTGTGGTTGTAGTAGTCCAGGCCGGCCGCCTTCAGCGACTTGGCCTGATCGCCCGACAACATGCCCAGGGTGGCGCAGGTCTCCAGGCCCAGCGCCTTCACCTCGCGGATCATCGCCGCGACCTTCGGGATGTCGCGGTCCTTGGGCGAACGCCAGGCCGCGCCCATGCAGAAGCGCGAGGCGCCGGCGGCCTTGGCCTGCTTGGCCTTTTCCAGCACCGCCTCGGTGCTCATCAGCTTGGTCGCGTCGACGCCGGTGTGGTAACGCGCGGCCTGCGGGCAGTAGCTGCAGTCCTCGGGGCAGCCGCCGGTCTTGACCGACAACAGGGTGCTGACCTGGACCTCGGTGGCGTCGAAGTGCTCGCGGTGGGCGCTGGCGGCGCGGTGCAGCAGTTCCGGGAACGGCAGATCGAACAGCGCGCGCACCTCGGTGCGCGACCAGTCGTGGCGCAGCGCCCGGGGGGGCGAAACGGCCGACTCGGCGACGGGGACTTTACTGACGACGGACATGGCGGTTTTCCGACAGACGAGGCGGGGCAGGAGCGGCAGTCTGGAAAGCATGGACGGCGCTGTCAACCAAACCCCCTTCCCCGCGGTTGACGGCCGCCTGGCCCGGCTCGCTCATGGACTGTGGCCGCCGCGCTGCCTGGTCTGCGGCGAACGCGGCGCCGGCGGCCGCGACCTGTGCCGGCACTGCCAGCGCGCCCTGCCCTGGAACCATTGCGCCTGCCCGCGCTGCGCACTGCCCCTGGCCGTGCCGGCCGCCGCCTGCGGGCGCTGCCTCAAGCGGCCGCCGCCGCTGGACGCAGTCCGTGCCGCCTTCGTCTACGGCACGCCGCTGGACCGCCTGCTGCCGCGGCTGAAGTTCCACGACGACCTCGCCGCCGGCCGTCTGCTCGCGGCGCTGATGCTGGACGACCCGGGGCGCCCGCTGACGGCTCCGGCGTCGGACGACCCGCAGCGCGCGCCGATGGCTTCGCCGCCGGAACAACCACCGCATCCGCGCGCGTGGCCACTCTCCGCCGATCCGCCACGCATCGCCGCGCCGCCCGGCGACGCGTGCCCCAGCTCGACCGTACTGATCGCGGTGCCCCTGTCTCGCGCGCGGCTGCGTCAGCGCGGCTACGACCAGGCGCGCGAACTGGCCCGTCCGCTGGCGCGGGCCCTGAGCCTGCCGCTGTTGGACGATGCGCTGCGACGGCTGCGCGACACCGCGCCGCAATCCAGCCTCGACGGGCTGGCGCGCCGGCGCAACCTGCGCGGCGCCTTCGCTGCCGCCTTCCCCACCGCGCCGCCCGCGCGCGTGCTGCTGATCGACGATGTGATGACCACCGGCGCGACCCTGCACGCGGCCGCCACCGCCCTGCGCCGCGCCGGCGTGCATCGAGTGGAGGCCTGGGTATGCGCGCGCGTGCCGTGAGCGAGCGCAAATGCAATGCAGGGCGGGCCTTACGACACGGCGCCGCTCTCTTCGCCCATGACCTCCCCCTATGGAAAAGGGGGATTGAGGGAGATTTGCGCCTGCTCCTCGCCTTTGCAGGAAAAGCCCTGGTTCGACTGCTCAACGCGCTAACGAACTCGACGCTCCATGCGCCGCCCGCACTCCGCCCTTCACCGCCGCTGCTACGGCATCACCGGCGGCTGATAGCTCAAGGTCAGCCCCAACGCCCACAGCAGCCCCAGCACCAGCGGGATGTGCACCAGCAGTTGCACGAAGGTGAAGCCGACGATGTCGCGCGCCTTCAGGCCCAGCACGCCCAGCAGCGGCAGCATCCAGAACGGATTGATCAGGTTCGGCAAGGCTTCGGCCGCGTTGTAGATCTGCACCGCCCAGCCCAGATGCACCTTCAGGTCGATCGCCGCCTGCATCACGTAAGGCGCCTCGATGATCCATTTGCCGCCGCCGGAGGGCACGAAGAAGCCCAGCACCGCCGAGTACGCGCCCATGACCAGCGCGAAGGTATCGGCGCTGGCGATGTGCACGAACACGCTGGACAGGTGGTGCGCGAGGGTTTCGCCGCCATGGCCCGGCGCCGAAGTCAGCAACGCCGCGATGCCGCCGTACAGCGGAAACTGGATCAGCACGCCGGTGGTGCTGGGCACCGCGCGCGCGACCGCGTCCAGGAAACTGCGCGGGCGCCAATGCAGCAACAGGCCCAAGGTGAGGAACAGGAAGTTGTAGGTGTTGAGACTGGCGATCGCGGTCACCGCCGGCTTGCTGGCGAACTCATAAACCAACCAGCCCAGGCCCAACGCCGCCAGCGCCAGGGTGATCAGCGGGCTGTACTCCAGCCACTCGCCCGGGCGCGTGCGCGGCGGCAAGGTCGGCGTGGCCTGGCGTTGGTCGGCGCCGAACTCGCTGGCACGCCGCACCGAGTCGCCGCGCGGCGCGGTCACGTAGCACACCAGCAGCGACACGCCGATCAGGGCAGCGGTCAAAACGATCGATTGCCACAGGAAGATGGTCTGCCCGAACGGAATCACCCCGGTGATCGCCAGCAAGGCCGGCGGCATGCTGGCCGGATTGGCCTGCAGCTGCGCCGCCGAGGAGCTCAGCCCCATCGCCCATACCGCCCCCAGGCCCAGGTAGGCCGCCGCGCCGGCGGCGCGGTAGTCCATGTCCAGATCCTCGCGCCGCGCCAGCGCGCGCACCAGCAGGCCGCCGAACACCAGCGAGAAACCCCAGCTCAGCAGCGAGGTCAGCATGCTCAACAACCCGACGTAGCAGATCGCCCCGCGGCCGCTGCGCGGTACCCGCGCCAGCGCATCGATCAGCCGCGCCACCGCCGGCGCGGTCGCCACCACATAACCGCCGATCACCACGAACGCCATCTGCATGGTGAAGGGGATCAAACTCCAGTAGCCCTCGCCGAACGCCCCGACCGTGGCCTTGGGCGTGGCGCCGAACCCCAACGCCGCCACCGCCACCACGATCACCGCCAGCGCCGCGAACACATAGGCGTCGGGAAACCAGCGCTCGGCCCAGGCCGCGCTGCGCAGGGCGAAGCGCGCGAGCGGACCGTCGCTGACGGCGGGTCGGGAAGGCGGGGTCGCATTCATGGGCACGGGTTCCTCTGGGCAGCGGCATCATGGTCGGCCACGCGCAGCGCGGCGCCAGTAGCACTTTAGTCGCAGCGCAGCGGCGCATGCGGCCGGCCGTGGCGGCGATCCTTACCGCAAGCGCGAGCGCCGCCACGCTTTCGCGCGGGACGCGTGGCGGTTCGTCTGCGCCGGCTGTGTGGTTGCGGCCAGACACCTGCGGGCACACGAACGGGCCGACGTCGCCGATGTCGGCGAACCGTTCGCACCCACGGCCGCCGTCCCGTCCTGCCTGTCCGGGTCGACGGCCGCCGTTCGCGGCGCGGCGGCGCGGCAGTCTCATCCGCTGCGACACCGGACGGCTACGGTCTAAGCCCCCGCCACACCGAGGCATCGCGTTGAAGACCCAGTACTACGCCGCCTCCAGCCTCGATGGCTTCCTCGCCACGCAGGACGACTCGCTGGACTGGCTGTTCCCGCTAGGCGACATCGGCCAGACCAGCTATCCCGCCTTCATCGCGGAAGTGGGCGCGATCGCGATGGGCTCGGCCACCTACGAATGGATCCTGCGCAACGCCTCGACCGTGTCGGCGCAGACCGGCTCGGCTTGGCCTTACGCCCAGCCCACCTGGGTCTTCACCCGCCGCGCGCTGCCGCGCATCGACGGCGCACGCGTGTCGTTCGCGCAGGGCGATGTGCGATCGGTCCATCGGCAGATGCAGGCCGCGGCCGAGGGCAAGAACGTGTGGGTGATGGGCGGCGGCGATCTCGCCGGCCAGTTCCACGATGCCGGCCTGCTGGACGAAATCGTCGTCCAGATCGGCTCGGTCACCCTGGGCGAAGGCAAGCCCTTATTCCCACGGCGGGTGCTGAGCCCCGGGTTGAGTCTGGTCTCGGTCGCCCAGGTGGGCACGGGATTCGCCGAGCTGACCTACAAGGTGGCGGCGCCCGATCGCTGAATCGGTGCACGCCCGGTTCGCGCCCTGCTCCAGCCAAATGCGCGACACCTCAGTCAGTATCTGCCGCGCCGTATCGACAAAGTCCGGCTTCGGCTGCGTCTTCCCCCTTTAAAAAAAAAGGGGATTGAGGGGGATTTGCTTTAGCTTCGGCCAAGGCCAGCGCAGGCCCACGCCCACCCAGACGCAGCCCCTAGTACCCGCCGGGATCCGCCGCGAACCGCACCGGCACCGTGATCGTCGCGCTGCCGCCGTTGCTGAGATCCACGCTCAGGCTCACCGTCGTACCGCCGGCCGCGCCGCCCGAGGCCGGGCAACTGCCGCTGACGGCCGTGCACGACCAGGGACCGCTCAGGCTGACGCCGGCGGGCAGGCTGTCGCTGATCTGCGCCGCGTTGGCCGCGTCCGGGCCGCTGTTGACCACCGTCAGGGTGTAGCTGGCGGTGCCGCCCGGCGTGTAGGTCGCGGCGCCGTCGCTCTTGCTGATGCTTAGATCGGCCTGGCGCAAGGCATTGGTGATGGTGCAGCTCAGATCGTCGCCGGCGCTGGGCGAAAACTCCGCCCACTGCTGGCGGTTGCCGACGTTGCTGCCGCTGCCCGATGGCAGCACGGTGGTCGAGCCCACGCCGGCATTGCTGCACACCAGCGACACGCGGTACGCGCTGGGTGCCTGGTCCGCGCCCACGGGCGTGGTGCGGATCGCCTCTTCGAACTGCATGGTGTTGCCCGCCGGCACGATCACCGTGCCGGTGCTCGCGGTGCCGGGCACCGTGCCGCCGCTGGTCGCCGCGCTGGCGGCGAGGATGCCGCCGGAGTAGATCCGCACCGTGGCCTGGTCGTTGGGCACGACACGGCCCTGCAACTGCTTGCTCAAGTTCACCCACACCGGCGTCGGCGTCGGGCGGCAGGCGCTGGCGTCGAAGTTGGTGTTGGCGATCAAACCGCGCAGCACCGCGCGCGCGGCGTTGTGCAAGCCGCTACCGGCCGCGCTGGGCGTGGCGCAGGCATCGTTGCCGGTGCTGCCGCCGCGGTTCACGCGCACGCGCACGCTGATGACATAGGTGTCGGTCTGCCCGGCCGGCAGGCTGCGCCACTGCGCCTGCAAGGTCCACGGGCCGGCACCGGTCAGCGCCGTCGACGCACCGCCGTTGAAGGTGTAGCCGGCCGAGACCACGCTGGTGTCCGGATCCAGTCCCGGCGTGTCGGTCAGGCTGTAGCTGGCCGCGACCAGGCTGGGGTTGTTCACCACCACCGTGTAGCGGATGTCGGACAGGTCGGCGCTGCCGGCCACCGCCACCGGCGCGTCGGCGTTCTTGGTCACCGACAGGTTGGCGTCGTCGTCGGTGATGGTGTAGCTGCGCGTGCTTTGCGCGGCGGCGCCGCAGCTGCTGCTGGACGTCAGCAGGAACGGCAGCGGCGAACCGCTAGGCGGCGAGATGCTCAGCTCGATGGTTTCGTTGCCTTCGGGCAGCACGTCGCTGGTGATCGCGATCGGCAGCGTCACCACGCTGGTGCTGCCGCCGTCGTAGGTGCCCGCCGGCACGCTGACGTTGAAGGTGGCCGCGTTGCCCGGCGTGGTGTAGTCCACGCCCAAGGTCGCGGTTCCGCCGGTGACCTGCACCTGCACGGTCAGGCCACCGGCCGGCACCGTGCCGTTGATGCGGAGCGCTGGCAGGTTGCCGCCGGTGGATTCGGGCGAGGAGCTGCTGGGCTGGTCGAATTCCACGAACGGCCGCAGCACCAGCTGGATCGCATCGAGGAAGTTGCCGACGGTGAGATCGCCGCCGCCGGTGCTGATCGACTCGAAACCCAGGCTGTTGGTGCCGGTGGCGCCGGAGTAGCTGAAGTTGCCGCTGTAATCGACCCAACCGTTGCCGCCGGCGACCGGCGTGGCGGCGCTGCCCTGCGACACCACCGGCGTGTCGAACGTGCCGTTGGCGGTGGTGCCGACCCGGATCACCGTCGACGAGGCGCCGACCTTCATTTCGGCCACGTCGCGCGCGGTGTTGCTGGCGCGGCCGCGGTGGCTGAACACCCAGTCGATGCGTTCGCCGTTGATCATGCACACGTTCTGGTACATGCGCGAAGTCGCCGCCGCGTTGAGCTCGGCGAACTGCTTGCCCTCGCGCGCGGGTACACCGTTGAAGCTGTTGGCCCACAACTCCATCAGCCGCCCGGTGGTGCCGACCGACCCGGCCGGCACGCAGGTGCCGCCGGCGGTGCCGTTGGGATGGGTGGTGGTCCAGCCGGGAATCGCGCCTTCGGGTATCAGTGCATAGCAGGCCGTGGTGCCGTTGCCGAGCACGGGCGCTTCGAAGCCGATGTTGATGAAACTGCGCTGGACCTGCGCGGCGGCAGGCAAGGCGAGGCAGGCGATGGCGAACGCGGTCAAGCCGCGCAACAGACGACGTTGAGTCATGTATCCCCCTGTAACGTGACCAGTGTCACAAAAAAACAGAGGGGAAGCCTGAATTGGTCTTCACAGCGGACGCCCTGACGACGTCCAGCAAAGAGAGAAGTGGCTTTAAGGCACGCTAGTTGTGTCCGGTCTCGCGATGTCGGCACGCGCGCGACGGCCGGAACCGATCACCGCCTCGGCACGGATCTCCATCGACGCGCCTTTCGAAAACAGCGCCGTGGTGCCGACCGCGGTCCAGGCCGGGTAGTGGTCCTTGAAAAACTCGCGGTGCACTTTCAGCACCGGCTCGACCACGCGCCGGAACTCCTCGTGGTTCTGGGCGACGTGGAAGCTGTTGAGCTCGATCACGTCCTCCAGGCTCGCGCCAGCGCGTTTGAGATGGGCTTCCAGCTGCTGGAACGCCCAGCGGATGTTGGCCTCCTCGTCCGGGCCGGCGCGCGAGGGGATGCCCGACACGATCACGCGGTCGCCGATGCGCAGCACCGGGGTGTAGTGGATGTCGTGGTAGGAGCTCTCCCAACCGGCCGGCGCGAGGTGCTCGCGCGTGGGCTCGGCCGAAGCATTCGCGGCGGGCGCGGCGCTGGCCGCGGTGGCCGCGGCGCCCAACAGGCACAGACCCAGCACGACTGACAGACGACACATCGCGGCACTCCGCTGGCGGACGGTGTCGCGATTGTAGACACCGGCCGCGGCGCGCGGTCCTCGTCCTAGCGCAAGACTTCAGGTCGCGCTGCCGCCCAGGGCGTAGTCCAAGGCCAGTCCGGCGAATACCGTCAGCCCGACCCAGTGGTTGTGCAGGAAGGCCTTGAAGCAAGCCGCGCGCTCGCGGCCGCGCGCGATCGCGAATTCGTAAACCACCAGCGCCGTCGCCAGGCCCAAGCCGCCGTAGTACCACACGCCCAGTTCCGCGCGCTGCCCGGCCAGCGCCAGCGCCGCCAGGAACAGCGCGTACAGCACGCCCTGGGCGACCAGGTCCAGGTCGCCGAACAGGATCGCGGTCGACTTGGCGCCCATCTTGAGGTCGTCCTCGCGGTCGACCATCGCGTACCAGGTGTCGTAGGCGGTCGCCCACAGGATATTGGCCGCGTACAGCAGCCAGGCCACCGCGGGCACCTCGCCGCGCACCGCGGCGAACGCCATCGGAATGCCCCAGCCGAAGGCCATGCCCAGGTAGACCTGCGGCAGGTAGGTGTAGCGCTTGAGATAGGGGTAGCTGGCGGCCAGCACCACGCCGATCACGCTCATCAGCACGGTCAGGCGGTTCAGCGTCAGCACCAGTGCGAACGCGGCCAGCATCAGCGCCGCGAACACCATCAGCGCTTCGCGCCCGCGCACCTCGCCGGTCGCCAGCGGCCGGTGCTTGGTGCGCTCCACGTGCGGGTCCAGCCAGCGGTCGGCGTAGTCGTTGATCACGCAGCCGGCCGAGCGGGTCAGCCAGACCCCGGCGCTGAACACGAACAGGGTCCACCACGGCGGCACCCCGCGCGCGGCGATCCACAGCCCCCACCAGGTCGGCCACAGCAGCAGCAGCCAGCCGATCGGGCGGTCGCCGCGGACCAGCTTCCAGTACAGCCCCAGGCGGACTTTCCAGGCCGGCGGCGGCACCGATTCGGGGGTTTCGTAGCGCTCGTAACTCATCCGATCAGAGTAGCAAGGCCCGCAAGCGCGCCGCGACGGCCGCCGCACCGCCACCAGCGCCGGCGTTTGCGGCTAGAATGCCGGTCCCGCGTGGCGCCGGCTCGACCGGTCGGAGCGATGCGGGATCTCAGCCAGGCGCCCGTAGCTCAGCCGGATAGAGTAGTGGCTTCCGAAGCCATTGGTCGGGGGTTCGAATCCCTCCGGGCGCGCCATTCCCATGTCTACGGGCATGGGAGCCGGCTTTATACTGGCGCGCGGCCGCACCTCGGTGCGGTTCTTGTTGATGGCTATGCATGCCCGCGTCGGGTGTGCGCAATAGGTGGATCGTGCGCAATTACGACCTCGAATTCCTGAAGAAATTCTCGATGGTGATCGGCTTCCTGATGCTGGTCACCCTCGGGCTGATGATCGCCGCTTACTTCGTGCACCTGCAGATCCCGCCGGAAGTCGATCCGGCCGTGGCCAAGCGCACCGAGCAGCGCATCGCGCCGGTCGGCGCGGTCTACGCGGGCAGCACCGGCGCGTCGGCGCAGGCCGCCGCCAAGGCCGCCGCGGCCGCCAAGGCCGCCTCGCAGGTCGCCTACGGCGGCACCCTGGACGGCGCGGTGATCTACGACAGCCTGTGCGCGGGCTGCCACAAGTCGGGCGCCGGCGGCGCACCGACCCTGGACCAGTCGCACTGGGGCCCGCGCCTGGCCAAGGGCAAGGACACCCTGCACAAGCACGCCATCGAAGGCTTCACCGGCAGCGCCGGCATTATGCCGCCCAAGGGCGGCAACCCGGCCCTGACCAACGAACAGGTCTCGGCGACCGTCGACTGGATGCTGTCGAACATCAAGTAAGCGCCCTCGTCGCGCTGCCGCGAAAACGCCGCCTCCGGGCGGCGTTTTTCGTTGCCGGCCGCGGCCGCGCGCCGCCCTCGCGCTTTCTGTCGTTTTCGTAATGCGGCCGTCGCGGCGGCCGTCATACGCAGGCGCCCGTTCCATCCGATAATGCGCGACCTCTCCGCGGCGCCCCTGCGATGCCTGCCTTCCGTCTGCGCTCCACCGTCCTGCTGCTGCCCTGCCTGCTGCTTGCCGCCTGCGCGAGCCTGGAACGCGACCCGCTGCGCGCCGACGGCACGCCCTCGACGCCGATCGGCAGCATCCAGGGCCACGGCCCGGCCAGTCCGCTGGTCGGCCGCCGGCTGGTGATCGAGGGCACCGTCACCGCCGCCCTCACCGGCGAAGGCGACGCCCACGTCGGCTGGTTCGTGCAGGACGGCGGCGACGACGACGAGGCCAGCTCCGACGCCCTGTTCGTGCGCGCCGCGCCCGCCATCTCCCTGCACGTGGGCGACCGCGTGCGCCTGATCGGGCGCGTGCTCGAACTCGACACCGGCCGCGGCAGCCACCTCACCGCCATCGACCCCGAATCCGCGCGCGTGCTCGGCCCCGGCCGCACCGAAACCCTGGTGCTGGACGCGCCGCCCGCCGACTGGACGCGCTACGAAGGCATGCGCATCGGCATCGGCCGCGCCCTGACCCTGGCCGACACCGACGACATCGCCCAGGAAGGCCGCGCCCTGGTCGCCTTCGACGGCCCGCTGTGGCAGCCCGGCGAACGCGCCGCGCCCGGCAGCGACGCCGCCAACGCGGTCAAGGCCGACAACGCCCGCCGCCGCCTGTGGCTGGACGACGGCCGCCTGAGCGGCGCGCCCGCGCTGGACGGCGGCGTGCTGCCGGCCGGCTACGCCCAGGCGCGCAGCGGCAGCACCCTGGACGGCGTGGAAGGCGTGCTCGACGAACGCGACGGCGGCTGGCGCCTGCACCTCACCGCCACCCCCACCCTGCACGCCGCCGCGCGCGCGCCGGCGCCGCAGCTGGGCGACGCCAACGACCTGCGCATCGCCGCCTTCAACCTGGAAAACCTGTTCAACGGCGACGGCCAGGGCGGCGGGTTCCCGACCCCGCGCGGCGCGCGCGACGCCGTCGAATACCAGCGCCAACAGGACAAGCTGGTCGCCACCATCCAGGGCCTGAAGCCCGACATCGCCGCGCTGATGGAACTGGAGAACGACGGCTACGGCCCGGACTCGACCCTGGCCCAGCTGGTCGCGCGCCTGCGCCGCGAAGGCGGCGACTGGCGCTATGTCGCCACCTGCACCCAGCCCTGCGCCGCCGACGCGCGCGGCCCGGGCCAGGACCAGATCCGGGTCGGCCTGATCTACCGCGGCGACCGCGTCGCCCCGCGCGGCGCCGCCGCCACCTTGTCCGGCGGCCCCTTCGACAGCGGCAGCCGCATGCCGCTGGCGCAGAGCTTCGTGTCCCTGCGCCGCGGCCGCCCGGCCGGCCCGGCCTTCACCGTCGCGGCCAACCACTTCAAGTCCAAGGGCTGCGGCCAGGCCCAGGGCGAGGACCGCGACCGCGGCGACGGCGCCGCCTGCTGGAACGCGCTGCGGACCGAATCGGCGCGCCGCCTGGACGCCTGGCTGAAAACCGACCCCACGCATTCCGGCAGCGATCTTGCAGTGATCCTCGGCGATCTGAATGCCTACGCCGAGGAAGATCCGGTGCGCCTGTTGAAGGACGCCGGCTGGCGCGACGCCTTCGCCGTGGCCCGCGTCGAGCGCCCCTACAGCTACGTCTACCAGGGCGAGCTGGGCCGGCTCGACCACGCCCTGCTCAGCCCCAGCCTGGCCCAGCGCCTGCGCGGCGCGGTGGAATGGCACAGCAACGCCGACGAACCCGTGTCCGCCGGCTACCGCGCCGGTGCCGGCGGCCCCTGGCGCAGCTCCGACCACGACCCGCTGCTGCTGGCGTTCCGGCTCGTCCCGGCCCGCTAACGCCCCCTGCGTATGATGCGCGCATGACCACACCCGCCTTCCCCAGCGACGCCTCCACCGCCCTGACCCTGAGCGGCCCGGCCGGTACGCTGGAAGCCATCGTCGAAGCCGCGGAGGACAGCCCGCGGCCGCTGGTGGCGATCGTCTGCCACCCGCTGCCCACCGAGGGCGGCACCATGCACAACAAGGTCGTGACCATGACCGCGCGCGCCCTGCGCGAGAGCGGCGCGGCCACGGTGCGCTTCAACTACCGCGGCGTCGGCCAGTCGCAGGGCGAGTTCGACCACGGCAACGGCGAAGCCGACGACCTGCGCGCGGTCGCCGCCTGGGTGCGCGCGACCCGCCCCGACGCCCAGCTGTGGCTGGCCGGTTTCAGCTTCGGCGCCTACGTCTCGCTGAAGCTGGCCGACGAACTCAAACCCGGCATGCTGATCTCGATCGCGCCGCCGGCCGGGCGCTGGGATTTCGCCGGCATCGTCGCCCCCGACTGCCCCTGGCTGGTGATCCAGGGCGAGGCCGACGAGATCGTCGACCCGCAGGCCGTCTACGACTGGATCGACAGCCTCAAGCAGCCCCCGGAACTGGTGCGCATGCCCGACACCAGCCACTTCTTCCACCGCCGCCTGATCGACCTGCGCGGCGCGATCAAGAACGGCATCAAGCCCTACCTGCCTGCGCATCCGCATGAGTGACCCCACCGCGGCGGCGCTGCCGTCCGCCGCCTACGCCGCCGGCGTCGCGCGCGACGACTGGAACGACGACCCCGCCCAGCACCCCGCGCTGCGCGAACTCGATCGCCTGCACGCGACCTTGAGCGAGCCGATCAAGCGCGGCCTGTTCGAGGGCTTGTTCGGCAAGAAGCCGGAAACGCCCAAGGGCCTGTACCTGTGGGGCGGCGTCGGCCGCGGCAAGACGTTTTTGATCGACTTGTTCTTCGACGGGCTTCCGATCCGCGAAAAGCGCCGCACCCACTTCCACCGTTTCATGCGCGAAGTGCATGCGCAGCTGCATGCGCACGCCGGCGAAAGCGATCCGCTGGCGAAAATCGCCCAGCAGTGGCGGCGCGAACTGCGCGTGCTGGTGCTGGACGAGTTCTTCGTCATCGACATCGGCGACGCCATGCTGCTCGGGCGCCTGCTCGAACGCCTGTTCGCCGAAGGCGTGGCGCTGGTGACCACCTCCAACACCGCCCCGCCCAATCTGTATGCCGACGGCCTGCAGCGCGACCGCTTCAAGCCCGCGATCGCGCAGATCGAACAACACTGCCAGGTGTTGTTGCTGGACAGCGCGCACGACTATCGCCTGCGCGCGCTGACCCGCTCGCCGGTGTACCGCACGCCACTGGACGCGGACGCCGACGCCTGGCTGGCGGCGCGCTGGAAAGAGCTGTCGATGGCCTGCCCCAAGGAACAAGGCCCGCTGCACATCGACGGCCGCGACATCCCGGTGCGCGGTCTGGCCGAAGGCCACGCCTGGTTCGATTTCGCCGCCCTGTGCGAAGGCCCGCGCGCGGCCAGCGACTACATCGAGATCGCCACCGAACATCACACCGTGTTGCTGGGCGACATCCCGCTGTTCGACGGCCGCAACGAAGACCCGGCGCGCCGCTTCGTCACCCTGATCGACGAACTCTACGACCGCCACGTCAACCTGGTCTGCACCGCCGCCGCCGCGCCCACCGACCTGTACCGCGGCCACAAGCTTGGCGGCGCGTTCGAGCGCACCGCTTCGCGATTGATCGAAATGCAGTCGGCGGAGTATCTGGCGCTGGAGCATCGCGGCTGACGATGCGCCCGCGCCGACGAGGCGATGGCCGCTCTACGCGCTCCACATCAAAGTCACACTTTCGCAACGCACACATTTTCCGAACATCCGCTTCCGTTACCCTGCGCGTCGATGGAGGGAATGCGTTAGGAGGCGGGGATGGGAGGACTCAGTCTTTGGCACTGGATCATCCTGCTGGGCGTGATCGGTTGTTTCGCCCTGATGGTGGTGCTGGTGGTGGCGTTCGTGCGGACGCGGCGCGATAACTAGCGGCGTTCGGTAGGGGCCGCGGCGTCAATCGGGCGCCGCGTGGCGTCGAACCTGGGCGCGCATCGCCGGTATCGGCGGGTCGCTGACGAGTCGGGCGATTTGGATCGTGCCAGGTCCGCGCGGCGGGCCGCACGATGCGGTTCGCTGACGCTCACCGCATCCTACGGCGGGCCTGGACCCATCTTGGCACGCCGCCACCGCGCGAGTGCGCCCAACCCCCGCTTGTCTTCCCCCGTTTGAAAAATGGGGGCCCAGGGGGATTTGCTTCTACGCGCCCGCTCCGCGCGCACGCCGCACTCAGAACCTATACCGCGCAATCAGCTGATACACCGGCCCCGCCTGCTCGCTCTCGCGCTCGTACTCGTCGTAGTCGCGGTCGAGCTGATCGGCCAGGGTGTCGAACTTGTTGAAGCTCTCCTGCTTCTTCGCATCCAACAGGTTCGACCCGGTCAGGCGCAGCGAGAAGTTGTCGCCGAAGCGCTTCTCCAGAAACACCTCCAGATCGGCGCCGTAGCGCGTCGTCACTTCCTCGGCCAGCACGCGCGAGCGCACGTCGCCCTGGCGACGGTAGCTGGCGCCGAAGGCCACCCCGTAATCGGCGATGTCGTGGATGAAGCCCACGTTGTAGACGTAACGCGACTGGTTATTGAAGCGGCGCTCGCCCAGGTCGTCCTCGACCTGGCTGTCCAGCCACGAGTAATTGGCGAACACGCCGGTGTTGGGCAGCCCCAGCGCCGTCAGCGGCGTGGAGATGTCGAACTCGATGCCGTAGACATAGCCGTCGCCGACATTGCTGGCGGTATAGACGAAGCTGTTCGGATCGAACTGCGGATAGCCGGGCGTGGCCGGCGTCGCGCCCGGATGATCGTCCAGGAACTCCTCCAACTCGTCCTCGTAGTCGTCCCGCGCGGTCGCACTGGGATCGCCGGTGTTGCTGATCTCGATCAGATCCTCGACGTCGCGGTAGAACAGATTGACGCCGACGATGCCGTGGCGGCCCAGGCGGCGCTCGAAGCCCAAGTCCAGGCCCCAGGCGGTTTCCGGGTCCAGCTGCGGGTTGCCGACGAAATCGTTGTCGCCGTACTCCTCTTCCAGGGTCAGCGGCAGGATGTAGTTGAAGTTCGGGCGGCGCACCGTGCGCGCCAGCGACAGCGTCAGGCGGTCGCGCTCGCTCAGGTTCCAGCGCAGGTGCGCCGACGGCAGCAAAGTCGCGTAATCGTTGGACGCGCGCTCCTCGTCGTTGCGCACGTCCACCTCGGTGGTCTCGTAACGCAGGCCGGCCTCCCAGTCGATCGCGCCGCGCTTGCCGGAGAACATCAGGTAGGGATCGACCCGGCGCTCCTCGATGGTGCTGCGGCTGCGCTCGAAGTCGGCGTACGGCGGCAGCGGCGCGCCCTCCTCGTCGGTGTCGACTTCGCTGGTGCGCAGCGTGGTCTTGCGGTCCTTGGCGGTAGCGTCCACGCCGAACTCCATGCGCACCGCGCCCAGCTCGCGCCGGTGCGACACGGTGAGCGTGCGCTCGCTGTCGATCTGGTCGCTGAGGATGCGCGTGCCTTCGCGCTCGTCGAACGCGGGCGGGCTGTCGTCGTCGTCGAAACCGGTTTCCTCCTCGGTATCGGTGCGCTCGTCCTCGAACCGCGAGTAACCCAGATCCACCGTGGTCTGACCGCCGAGCATGTCGAAACGGTAGCTGCCCGACAGCGCCAGGTTGTTCTGATCGATGTCCACGACCTGATCGTTGTCCGACAGCAGGTGCGCGCGGTCGTTGCGGGTGGCGTCGTTGTATTCCAGCGAATGCTCGGTCTCGGTGCGATCGGTGCGCACGTACAGACCGCTCAACGAAAGGCGGCCGCTGCCGATGTCGCGGGTGTAGGACAGGTTGGCCGAATAGTCGGTGCCGTCGCGGGTGTCGGTCTGGTTCTCGGCGTCGGTGAAGTCGCCGCCGGGCTCCTCGAAACGGTCGCTGCGCTTGATCTTGGGGTTGTAACGGCCCTGGATGTTGATGCCGCCCAGCAAACGCCCTTCGCCGACCGCGCCGCCGATTACCGCGCCGGCCGTGCCCTTGACCTCGCCGTCGTCGAAGCGCAGACCGCCGAGGCGAAGATAGCCGCCGTCGAACTCGTAGGCGTCGCGCAGCACGATGTTGAGCGCACCCGCGACCGCGTCGCCGGAGCGGTTGGCGCTGGGGCTGCGCACGATCTCGATGCGCTCGACCAGCTCGGCCGGGATGCGGTCGACGAAGAACGAGCGGTCGTCGCCCGCGCCCGGCACCTTCTTGCCGTTGATCAGGATCTGCGTATAGGCCGAGTCCAGGCCGCGCAGGCGCGCACCGTCGTACTCCAGCACGTCCGACACGAAAGTCACGCTGGGCACGCGCTTGAGCATGTCGCCCACCGTCAGCGGCTCGAAGCGCTGGAAGTACTCCAGATCGTAGGACAGCGTTGGCGCCACCGCCTCGGTGCGGTTGCGATAGACGATCTCGCCTTGCACCACCACCGCATCGAGTTCGCGCGCCTCGGGCGCACCGGCGGCGGCAACGGCGGTGCCCGGCGTCTGCGCGAACGCCGCGCCGGCCAGCGCGAACAACGCTGTGCCGGTGAGCGCGCGCGACAGGCCGATGGCCAGGAGGGTCTGGGTCATTGCGGTGTCCGCTTCAGGGAAGCGCGACTATCTACGTCACTCGCGTGGCGGAACGATGACACGCCACCGCCGCTTGCCCCGCGCATACGACTGTCCGCAAGCTGTCATCCGGGCCGGTTAGGCTCCGCACGCCGCGGACCGTCGCTCCGCCAACCCCATGACGAGACCCTGCATGCGCCTGCGCACCGCGCCGCTAATGACCCTGCCCCTGATCGGCACGCTGCTGCTGTCCGCCTGCGCGACCGTCGACCGCGCCGAACGCGAGCCCGACGAAACCGGCGCCGAACCGATGCTGGCCACCGCGCAGGTGCCGCATGCCGTGGTGCACGAGGCCTTCCTCACCGCCAACACGCCGGACGAAAACGTCGACTCGCCCGCCTCTTGGATCGCGCCCGACGGCCGCGTGCTGCTGTTGGCGACGTCCAAGAAGACCAGCCGCCTGATGATCTACGACGGCGACACCGGCGCCGAACTGCGCCGCTACGGCAGCGCTGGCGGCCAACCCGGCCAGTTCCTGCGTCCCAACGGCATCGCCGTGCACGGCGACCGCGTCTACGTGGTCGAACGCGACAACCGTCGCGTGCAGGTGCTGCAGTTGCCCGGCCTGGAATCGCTGGGCAGCTTCGGTACCGCCGAACTCAAGCAGCCCTACGGCCTGTGGGTGCGCGACACCGCCGAGGGCCGCGTCGAAGTGCTGGTCAGCGACGCCTACATGGCCGGCGAAGACGCCAACGGCGACGAAATTCCGCCGCCGCTGGAGCAATTGAACGCGCGTTACAAGGGCTACGAGGTCAGCGGCACCGGCGCATTCACCGCCCGCTACGTCGGCGCCTTCGGCGACACCACCGCTGAAGGCGCGATCCGCGTGCCCGAATCCCTATGGGGCGACGTCGCCAACGACCGCCTGCTGATCGCCGAAGAAGACCTCAAGACCGGCACCGCCGTGCGCGAGTACAACCTCAACGGCAAGTACCGCGGCCGCACCTTGGGCCTGGGCCTGTTCAAGGCGCAGGCCGAAGGCATCGCTCTGTGGACCTGCCCCGACGGCAACGGCTACTGGCTGGCCACCGACCAGTTCAAGGACCGCAGCCTGTTCCACGTATTCGATCGCAAGACGCTGGAGCATCTGGGCGCGTTCGCGGGCGAGACCGTGGGCAATACCGATGGCGTGTGGTTGCAGCAGAGGGCAAGCAAGCGCTTTCCGTCCGGCGTGTTCTACGCCGTGCACGACGACATGGGCGTGGGTGCGTTCGATTGGCGGGATATCGCCAAGGCCTTGTCGCTGCGCGAGCGCTGCGCGGGCTGAACGCGTCCGTTCGCCCCACATGACGCGACGCGCGCTTCTATGCGAACGCGCGTTGCGACCAGCGCTCAGTAGGTCACCGTCACCGTGACCACGTCGCTGTAAATCCCGGCGGGCACCGACTGCACCGCCGGCACGCGCCCGCGCACGGTCAGCGACTGCGAGCTGCCGGCACCGGTGCCCGCCACGGTATCGGTGCCGATCGTGGCGCCCCAGCGCTGGGTGCGGCCGCTGTCGCGGTACAACTCGTAGCTCAGGAAATTTCCGCTGGCGCCCAGGCGCATGCGGCGCTGCGCGCCGCTGGCGTGCTGGCCGTTGTCCAGCGCCATGTTCCACGGCGTGCGGTGGGTGCAGGTCATGGTGACCGTGGACGTCTGGTCGATGTTGGCGGCCACCGGGCCGGGAACGCCGCCGAAATTCAGATCGCTGGCGCTGTCGATGACGCAATGGTTGGGCACGTTGGCGCTGGCGGTGAATGCGAAGGCGATGCTGCCGCCGCCGGTGCCACCCGCGAGGCAGGACGCGGGATAGGGCGGCGTGCCCAGCAATTGTTCGGCGTAGCGGTAATCCAGGCGCGTGTGGATGCCGGTGAACGGATTGCTGTGCAGCCCCGCCGACAGACCCAGTTGCGCGGCCACACGGCCGAACAGAGTGGCCGAGGCGTCGCCGCTGCCGCCCAGCACCGGCGCGTTGTATTGCAGGTCGATCTGCACCGGCGTGGGCGTGGCCGGCGTCGATGCGCTGCCCCAAATCTGGCTGCGCGCGGCATCGCGGTAGATCTGGAACTGCATGGGGTCGCCGAAACTATTGGTCATGCGCCGGGGGGTGGTCTGGCCAGCGCCGTTGACGCCGGCGTCGATGTTCAGGCACATGCGTACGCGCACCGTGGCCAACAACGTCAACGCGCCGGTGTTGCAGGTGACGTTGACCGCGGCGCTGTTGTCGACATCCGCCGCGCCGGTCACCGTACCGAAATTCAGCGGCGTGGCCGTGGCCGTGCAGCTGGTCGCGGCCTGCACCGGCGACGCTGCGCACCACCCCAGCGCGATACGCAACAGCACGCGCAACGGCAGCCTGGGATCGCGCGGCGTTGTGCTCATGGCGAGGCCTCCGCGTCGCAGCGCAACGGACCGATGCGGGGGATGCGGGCCGCGGCATCCGGATAGTCGAACCGCACCGCGCAGCGGCCGGATGGCGTCTGCACCTGCAGGCGATTGTTCGCCTCGAGGTTTTCGAGATAGGCCTCGCCGTCGTAGCCGACGACGGCTTCGTCCGTGCCGCCCAGTCGGCGCACGCGCGCGCCTAACGGCAGCGGTCGGCCGGCGCCGTCGTGCAGCACCACCAACGCCGCGCGCACCGGCGCGATCGCGAAGCGCACGCGTGCGCCGGCGCGGTCGCTGGGCGTGGCGATGCGTTCGGTATCGGCGATACGCATCGCCGCCGGCAAGGCCATCGGATCGATGGACAGCTTGTTGCGCTGCCAGGCGTTAAGCGGCACCACCAGCAGCAGACCGTCGGCATCGGTGCGGCCGATGGGGCGATTCTCCAGGCGCACCGGCACATCGGCTATCCCGTCGGTGCTGACCACCGCGAACGCGTCGTCGACGCGTCGCGTCGCGAAGCCTCGCCCGCCCATCCACACCAGGCCGCCACTGGCCTGCGCATAACCGTAAGCTTCGCCGCCGCGATGCGCCAAACCCAGCCCAAGGCGGCCGTGATCGGTGAGCCAGCCGGCTTCGGCCAGGCCGCCATTGCCACCGTCGCCGGCCTGCAGCTGCACGCGCCAGCCGGCGCCGCCGTCGCCGGGAATCGGCCGGCTCAGGTCGACCAGCGCATTGTCGCGCCCGCTGCTGCGTTGCCAGGACGTATCGAGGCGACGGTCGCCGTCCAATGCCATGGCGACGCCGAGGAACAGACTGCGGTCTTTACGATCGTCGAGGTTGCGCTGATAGGACAGGTTGGCCGACCAGTCGCGCCCGAAGTTGCGGGTCCAGGCGACGCCGACGTAGCGCGCGTCGATGGGACGCCAGGGCGAGGCCGGATCGCTGGCCTGGCGCAGGCGGACATGGCTGAGGCTGAGGTTGCCCAACCAGGCGAGGTGCACACCGGCCAATGCGCGCTCGCTGACCTCCGGCGGCGGCGGACCGTACAGCGATGCGATGTCGCGGTAGTCGCCACGCGTGCGCTGGCTGTCGATGGATACGTGGTAGCGTCCGTTGTTCCAGGCATAACTCCAGGCGGTTTGCGAGCCGCGCGCGTGTTCCAGCCGGCTGCGCGCATGCGAGATGCCCACCACGCCGGCGCGGCCGATCAGCCACACGCCGCCCAGTCCGGCATTGCGCAGCCCGCCACCGGCTTCGGCGTGCGATTCCAGGGTCAGCCTGTCGCTGACGCCATAGCGCAGGCTGCCGCTGGCCACCGGTTTGCTGGCGTAGGAGAACGAACGGATGCCGTAGTCCTCTCGTACCAGACCCACGCTCAACGACCAGTCCGACAAACCCCGCGCCAACAGCGAGCGGCTCGCGTAGAACGGCAGGTCGAGGCTGCGCGTGCGGCCGTAGGCATCGGTGATGAGCAACTGCGCGTTGCCCGCGCCATCGATGCCGGGCACGGTGGACAGCTGGAACGGCCCCACCGGCACCTCGCCGCGGTACTGGCGCACGCCGCCGACATACAGGTCCACCACCGACGGTACCGCCACCTCGCCCAGAAAGGTCGGCAGCGGCGTGGTCACGCGATAGGGTTGCAGGCCGAAATTGCGGCCGATCTGCACGCCGCCCAACCGCACCGGCCGCGTCCAGTCCAGGAAGCCGCTGTAGGCATCGCCCACCGTCAGCGTCAACGCCGCTTCGGGAAACGACAGCTCCCAACTGCTCTGCAAGCGCACGTGCTCGCCACGCCACCCGCCATCGCGGCTGCGGTAGCCGCGCGCGACCGCCGACGTGCTGTAGACGCCAGGGCCTATCCCAAACGCACGCAGCTCGCCGCTGGCGGTCAGGCCGCTGCTGTCGCGGTCGTGACTGGCGTAGAGATCGTAGTTGAGCAGCAGGCCGGGCGCGGTGGCGGTGACCGGCGCGGCGGCGCCGCCACGGAGGTTCAATCGCGTGGTCGCCAACGCCAGCAGCGACAGCGGCGCGTCGATGTCGATGCGTTGGTGGGCGATGTCGTAGCGCGCTTGCACACCCGGCAACGTGTCGAGAGCGATCTCTTCCGCAACGCCTTGGTCGGCCAGGGCGAAGCCCATACCACGCAGATCGTCAGGCCGCGCGTGCATGCGGCCCTCGCGGTGCACGAAGCGCGTCAGCCGCGCCTGTCGCGTGCGATTGAGTACGACCTCCAGATACAACACCTGCTCGTCGTCGTACGGACCCGCTTGCGCGCGCGGAATGTCGGCGGCCGCGACGCTGCCGTCGGGCGACTGCTGCGCGCCGGCATCCCTTGGCGGCGCGGACAACGCGGCCATCAGCAGCGCGGCGAACAGCCGGCCGCATGGCGGCGCGACCATCGCTCGCGGCGAGACCGACGCAAGCGCGGACATCGGCGGCCCATCGCGCAGCCCTGTCTCACCGCGACGTCGCATCCGGCACCAGCCTGCGCTCGACCGGCTCGCCGTTGACCGTGGCCTCGAATGCGCCGTCGCGCCGCAGATCGGGCCCGGCGACCAGCGCGGCCGGCAGTCGCCAACGCATGCGCTGACCGGGCAATACATAGCCCGACAAGCCGGGCGCAATGGCGACGCGCCTGCCGTCGCGGCCGACGAAGCTCAAGTCCGCCAACTGCGCATGCGCGTCGCCGGTGTTGCCGATCTCGACATAGCGCGCTCCCGCGTCGTCGCTCAGCCGGACCTGCAGAATCGCGCCTGTCGGCGTCGCGGCGGTGACGGTCGCGCTCGGCAACAGGAACACGGGTATCGAGTAGCGCAACGCCAACCGCAGACGCGTGCGCGAACTGTCCTGCGCCTCGATCGGCAGCTCATCGACGATCACGCGATAGCTGGCCTCGCGATCGCTGGGCGGCGCCGCGCTGCGTACCACGCGGACCAGCTGCCGCGCGCCCGGCGCCAGCTCAAGCATCGGCGGGCTGAGCACCAGGTCGGTCGTGGCGTCCAGCCGATCGACCCCGTCACGCTGCGTCCATCGGAACACGCGCAGCTGCGCGTGCAGCGGTTGCGCGCCGGTATTGCTCAGGGTCAGTCCCTCGGCCGTCTGCTCGGGCGACAGCGCGATCGTGGTCGGCGCCACCTGCAGACTCGCCGCGCGGCTGTCGTGGCCGATCGCCAGGGTCGCCAGCGCCAACAAGGCGAACACGACCCGCGGCGCCCCCGAAGAGGCCCGTGTGGGCAACATGACCGTCGCGCTCAGTACGCGACGGTGGCGGTAATCGTGTCGGCGTAGCTCGCCGCGGGGAAGCTGGCGCTGGGCACGCGGCCGTACACCGGATACGCCTGCACCGCGCCCGTGCCGACGCCGGCCACGGTGTCGGTGCCGACGGTCTCGCCCCAGATCGCGGTGCGCCCCGCATCGGCATAGAGCTGATACGGCACCAGATCCGACGCGCCGTTGATCATCGCCCGCGCCGCGACCCCGCCACCGCCGGCATTGAGCCCCTCATCCAGCGCGATGGTGTAGCCCGTGCCGGGCGTGCAATTGACGTTCAACTGGCCGACCGCATCGATGTCGATGTCGGTGGAGGGATGCGTGCCGAAGGCCACATTGGTGGCGGCCGGCGTATTCACCGTGCAGCTGCTCTGAATGGTGAGCGTGACGTTGAACGTGGTGGTGGCCGTCTGCGCCTGAGAGGCCGGCGCATACAACGCGGCGGCGGCCAGCAGAACGGTGGAAAGCCAGGATTGAATCCGTGTCATGTGCGTATCTCCCGCGCGAAACCTCTCCTTGGCGCAGGGACAGCGATGCGGCCCCTGCGGGCGACGACAACGGCTAGTCTTTCGGGCACAACGTTTCCACTCTGGACGTGCCGTGTCAAGCGGCGGCGGCGCAGTTTGGTCGATCGCTCAGGATGGGTTCGGCGCGCCAGGCGAGCGCTTGGACGGTTACCGTCGCCCGCGAGCCAGCAGCGATGCGCTTAATCGGTCCACTGTCGTCAGGAGCACCAAACTGCGGATGCTCGCAGGGGCCATGGCGCCGTTCACCGGACCAACCTCCAATTGCTTAAGCCGCCAAACGCAAGTAGCGGCTTTATTGCGTTGAAGAACTATGGGGAACAATCGCGCAGCATTCGCGCTGTCACGCCGGCCCTGCCTTTCGCAACAGACCCGCTGGAGGTTTTCTTCCTGCATAGGCACATGGATGGAAGCGGCCTATGGCAAACCCTGGCCCACCGTCCGGCCCTCGACGTGGAAGCTTGCAGCGTCTCTCCATCCTTTTCGCTCGCTCGACAGCGCGTCCGCATCAGGCGCGGGCGACTGCATCACGACAGGCAAGGCTTCATTGATCCTGCATGCGCCTGAAGACATTTGTGGACCGAGCGGGGGCACGCAACCCTGACCATAGAAGAACCATAGCCCTTCGTGGCCAGCGGCGGCCACCAGATCACGGCACCCGTCGCCATTCAGGTCTCCGGAAGCCAAGCCGTAATTTCCCATCGTCGTTGCACCAAGCTCGTGGTGGAGATTACCGATCGTCGGTAGCCCTAAGCTGCCATTGCGCTGCAAGTAAAAAGCCACGCCGGGCTCAAGAATTGGCGATCCCGGCACGGGGCGCATTTGCATGGCAACCAGATCGGTATATCCATCGCCATCGAAATCGGCCGCAACAGGCTGCGAGTTGATGAATGGATAGCTAGGCAAGGCAGCTCCCGAAAAGATGCCATCCGCACCGTGGGTATACACGTCGGCATAGTTCCCCTCCACCTGCAACGAGTCCAATCGGTAGTCCCCGTTGAAGTCGCCGAACACGGGCCCGACCAGCGTGCTTATCAGCGCACCATGCAGCTCGCGCTGCGCCGAAAACCCGCCCTGGGGCAATCCCAGACGCGCCACGATACGACCGGGCTTGCCGTATACCCCGTTGAGCAAGAAGACCAGATCGCTCAGGCCGTCTCCATTGATGTCCGCCGCACGAGCGCCGTGGATGCGATAAGGCTCCTTCACCAGAACAGTCTCAACCTGGCTGAAGCCACCGACACCGTTGCCGTACATGATGCGCAGCCAGGGGCAGGAGCTGAACGAGGTTTGGCCGCAGTCCGCGCCCATGGAATAGTCGGCGAGGTTCATGATCCCCACGATGTCCATATGCCCGTCGCGATCCACGTCCATCGCCGTCAGGTTGTTGGCCTCTCGCTCCAGGTGACCCAGCACCTGACTAAACGTCCAACCACCCGAGCCATCGGAAAGCAGTAGATTCAATCCTCCGCGTGCATCGAACATTCCCTGGATACTGGTTGCCACTACATCCAGCACGCCATCTTCGTTCAGATCAGTCAGTGCCAGATCGGAAATCGCCGGACGATTGGCCGGGGATTGATAGCTGAGCGTCAAGCGACCATCCGCTCCCTGAACGAACACATGGATCCGCCGGTCGCTAGGAAGCGTAACCACGTCGGCGCGCCCATCGCCGTTGACATCGCCTACCGCGACAGCGTCGTAGGTCAGCCAAGCGCCGTCTTCTGTCATTTGCCGGTAGCGCTCACCGGTCAGGAAATGAAAGCCGGTAGTGACCTGCGCAACCTGCATGCCCGAGCGGCGGCCCTGGGATGCGACGCTCTCACTGTTTGCCACAAGTTCCGTCGCACCCTGCGCCTCGCTGGAAGCGTGCTTAGGGGAAGTCGAAAAACCATCCCCTGACGGCGCAGTGCAGCCAGCCAGGATCGATAGATGGGCAGCGATCAGCCACCGACCGAGAACATGCATAAACTCAACCCCCTGCGAGACCTAGCTGCCCACTGCGCTCAGCGCGCATCGTACAACCAGCTCCTGTCCGGATCGAGGGCCCAAAACCTGCCGCTTGCAGGGGCGCCCGCTTAAGTCACCTCACCCGTCCTTTGCTCGGTCCATAAGCGGCCCCATCCGGCCCTCGCCCCTCTCGCCGCCGCTAGAGGAATTGAACGCGGGCGACAGGCCTTACAAGTAAGCGGCAAAAGCGTGGTCAGAGCATTCCTTGCGTGAAGGTTGGCCTCAGCCCATTTCCCTACATGCTCGGAATGAGGACCAATCTGTTGGCAGAGTCCAATTTGACCAGAGCAATTGCTCCGAACTTGGACCTCTCCCCTTCACGATAGACCGCTATTAGATACTCCGCGTCAGTGCGACATACACGATATGTGCGGATTTGTTCCGGTGGAATCCGAGTGATAGCCGCTATTTCGGCAATCAGCGATTCCTTTGCGACGGGGAGCGACGGGAGCGATACGTCAACACACTCGCCGCCAGAGCGCTCATGCTGCGCAGATGCCTTCTCCGTCGAGGCCTGGCACCCTAGAATCATTGTAGTAAGCACGACCCATGCCGATCGTATAAACATGTGAGCCTCCAACTGCTCATACTTAGGTCATAGGGCGTTTCCTAACCAACGGAACTCCAATCCTAGCTCTTCTCTCTGCGCTCAGTACCCGCTGCATGAGGAACGCATCTTGCGGTCAAACGTTTGATAGGACTTGTCCACAATGGCCGTCGGCAATGCTTTTCTTTCATAGAGCCACGACCTACGGTCACTACCTGAGATCGCGGGGATGCGATTGCGCCAGCACCAGCGCCTGAGTTGGTCGCTATCCGTCACAGTCACCTCCGCGCCGGCTTCGTCCAACACCAACGCGACGTGCCTGTCTCTGCTTCCGAAGCACACCATGCTGCAAGCATCGACTGCCGTTGCAGGAATGCGGGTATCGCCTGGGAAGTAAACGAACTTGTCCACCAGATACAACGCTTCTTCCGAGAGGTAGACGCTGGTCGAATCGCCGATGCTGGTCACTCCTTTGCGGTTGCGTTCGGTTATCGTCACCCGTTCGACGTCGAGCTTTCGTCCGTCCGCGTCGTGGTCGTGGTCGTGGCCGTATCGCTCGTGAAGTCGGTCATAAGATCCGGTACATGCCATGAGCATCGTTGTGCTGAGCAACACCATTGCGATTAGGCGATGTTCGATATAGGTCATGGCTGTCTGAGTCATGGTTCGCGAAAGCAGGATTAAAGTCCGGCCGCAGTGGTCATGCCCGAAGATACGCTCTGCATCCGCTTTTTTTCTACGTAGCGGCCACTAGACGGTCCGCCCGCGCCACACCCGCAAACCGCCATACACCAGCACCAACGCCGCCAGCGACACTCCGATCGCCGCCCACTCCCGCAAGGTCATCGTCGCCAAGATCGCCACCATCGTCAGCACCGCGATCGCCGGTACCAGCGGGCCGGCCGGCAGTACGAACGGTTCGCCGCGTTCGCGCAGGTCGATGCGCTGCGCGCGCCACGCTGCGATGGAGACGGCGGCGAAGACCAGGCAGATGGCGCCGCCGGAGATCAGCGCCAGCGATTCGAAGCTGCCGGCCACGGCCAGCACGGCGCCGGCGGCGGCGTGGGTGAACAAGGCCAGGCGCGGCACTCGGTGGCGCGCGTCGACCTGGCCGTAGGCGTGCGGCAGGTAGCCGTCGCGGCCCAATGCGAACAGCAGGCGCGAGGACGCGAACAGGTTGCCCATCAGGAAGCCGGTCATCGAAATGCAGGCGGTGATCAGCAGCAGCGCGCGGCCCGGCGCCCAGATCGCGCCGGCGGCGTCGGCGATGGGTGCGCCGCTGTGGGCCAGCGTCGTGCCCAACGTGCCCTGGCAGACCACCTGCAGGCCGATGTACAGCAGCACCACGATCGCGATCGCCGACAGCGTCGCGCGCGGTACATGACGCGAGGGGTCGCGCACCTCGCCGGTGGGCACCAGCGCGGTTTCCATGCCCGAGTAGGCGAACACCACCAGCACCATCGCGCTGCCCATCGCGCTCCAGGAACCGATGCCGCCGAAGGCGACGTACTGCCAGTCCACGAACAGCAGGCCGACCGAAGCCAGCAGGAACAGCGGCGTGAGCTTCAAAGTCGCCAGCAGCACGATCATGCGCGCGCCCAGGCGCACGCCGAAGGCGTTGAGCGCGAACAGCGCCGCGTACACGCCCAGGATCAGCGATGCGCGCGGCAGTGTTTGCGCGAACCACGGCCAGGCCTGCGCGACTTGTCCTGCGAGCGCGGCGGCGACGCCGGCACTGGAGGCGCTGTTGCAGATCCACATCAGCGCGCCGGCGACGAAGCCGGCGAACGGGCCGTACGCCGCGCCGACATAGGTGTAGGGCCCACCGGTGGCGGCGGCGCGGCTGCCGACGGCGGAGAAGCACATCGCGATCGGCACGATCGCGATCGCGCCGGCGATGAAGGCCAGCGGCGCGGCGTAGGCCAGGCGCGAAGCCAGCAAGGCCGGCAGCATGAAGATGCCGGCGCCGACGATGATGTTGATGATCGAGGCGCCGAGCTGGAACGGCCCCAGCGCGCGCACCAGCGCGGCGTCGCCTTGCAGCGGTGCGGACCCGTCGGCGGGTGTGGCGGCTGGGTGCATGGTCGGTCCCCGGGAGACTGCGTCGCAGCCTCGCATGGCCGACCCGCAAAGGCGAGGCCGGCGGCCCGGCGGCAGCCGCGGAGTAAGCCGCGATCCGCGTTCGACATGTATCGCCACGGCGCGATGCGTGACGACGTGGATCGCGACTTACTCCGCGGCTGCGCGGGCGGGGGACGCGCACACCCTAGCCCCGCGCGCGCGGCACATAAATCCGGGGTTTCACTCAGACAATAGGCATGTATTTCGCGTTTTCGATCACGCGCCCTTGCACATGAAGTCAACGAAGGCACGCAGCTTGGGCGCCAGTTGCCGGCGCGCCGGGTAGTACAGGTAGAAGCCGGGGAACGGCGGCGTGTACTCGGTGAGCACGGGCTCCAGCCGCCCGGCCGCCAGGTCCTGCGCGGCCACGGTCTCGAACAGCTGGGCCAGGCCCAGCCCGTCCGCCACCGGCTCCACGGCCAGGCTGCTGTCGTTGAAGATCAGCCGGCCGCGCACGTCGACCTCGAAATCGACGCCGTCGCGGGTGAATTCCCAGGGCAGCATGCGGCCGCTGCCGGGCAGGCGCTGACGGATGCAGTCGTGGCCGATCAGGTTCTCGGGCACGCGCGGCCGGCCGTGGCGCGCGAAGTAATCCGGGGAACCGACCACCAGCAGCCGCTGCGGGCCGCCCAGCGGCTGGGCGACCATGTCGCGCGCCAGGGTTTCGCCCAGGCGGATGCCGGCGTCGAATCCGCCCGCGACCAGGTCGGCCAGGGTGTCGTCGGCGAACAATTCCACCTGCACGTCGGGGTAGCGCGCCAGGAACTGCGGCAGCCGCGGCGCGATCAGGGTGCGCACGGCGATGCGGCCGGCGTTGATGCGCAGGCGTCCGGTGGGGCGGTCGCGCACCGCGTCCAGGTCGTCGAAGGCGGCGTCGATCTGCTCCAGGCCCGGCGTGACCTGGGCCAGGAAGCGCGCGCCGTGTTCGGTCAGGCCGACCCGGCGCGTGGTGCGGTTGAGCAGGCGCACGCCCAGGCGCTCCTCCAGGCCGCGTACGGTCTGCGACAGCGCCGACGGCGACACGTCCAGTTCGGCGGCGGCGCGGGTGAAGCTGCCGAGCCGGGCGACACGCGCGAAGGCGATCACGGCGGGTAGCGGGTGCGTGCTCATTATGAAGTAGACCTTCAGAACCTGTTCGGATAATCCCTATTTTTCGCTTAGTCGGCCAGTCCTAGAGTCGCCTCCGTGGTGTCCCCCTACTTCCTCGGAGCAAGCGCATGAACGCCCCCACCCCTGGTTTCGGACTGCAAGACAAGATCGTGCTGGTCACCGGCGCGTCCTCCGGCATCGGCGCCGCCAGCGCCCGCGCCTTCGCCCGCGAGGGCGCGATCGTGCTGGCGGCCGCGCGCCGCACCGACGAAGGCGAGGCCGTGGCCGCGGCGATCCGCGCCGAAGGCGGCCGCGCGCGCTTCCTGCCCGCCGACGTGACCCGCGAGGACGACATCCGCCGCCTGGTCGATACCGCCGTGGCCGACTACGGCCGGCTCGACGTGGCCTTCAACAACGCCGGCACCGACGGCCGCTTCGCGCCGTTCCTGGAGCAGGACGCGGCCAACTACGAGTTGGTGATGAACACCAACGTGCGCAGCGTGCTGTGGAGCATGCAGCACCAGATCGCGGCGATGCTGAAGACCGGCGGCGGCGCGATCGTCAACAACGCCTCGATCGGCGCGCTGATCGGGTTCCAGAACGCGGCCGTCTACATCGCCAGCAAGCACGCGGTGATGGGCCTGACCAAGACCGCGGCGCTGGAGTACTTCCCGCACGGCATCCGCATCAACGCGGTGCTGCCGGGCATCATCGACACCCCGTTCCAGGACCGCGTCTGGGGCGACGAGGCCAGCAAGCAGGCGTTCGCGCGTTCCACCATCGCCGGCCGCAGCGGCACCGCCGACGAGGTCGCCGGGGCGGCGTTGTTCCTGGCCTCGCCGCACGCCAGCTTCTTCAGCGGCCAGGGCCTGGTCATGGACGGCGGCTATGTCGCCCAGTGACGCGCACGCCACGGTGGGCGACGAAGCCTTGGTCCTGATCGCCGAACTGCAGGCCAAGCCGGGTTTGGGCGACACCCTGCAGCGCGAACTGCAGGCCTTGGTCGCGGCGACCCTGACCGAACCCGGCTGCCTCGGCCTCGCCCTGCATCGCTCCAGCGACGATCCGGATCTGCTGCTGATCTACGAGCGCTGGCGGTCGCGCGCCGCGCTGGCGACGCACGTGGACCTGCCGCACACGCGCGACTTCTTCGCGCGGTCGCCGCAGTGGCTGGCCGCCGAAGTGCGGCTGCGCCGCTTCGGCCTGCAACTGCCGGCCGCTTAACACCCTTAGTTTCATCCTTCCCCCAAAGGAGATCACCGATGAACACCCGCACTCTCGGCCCGCAGGGCCCCGTCGTCTCCGCGCTCGGTCTGGGTTGCATGGGCATGAGCTTCGCCTACGGCGCGGCCGACGAAACCGAATCCATCGCCACCCTGCACCGCGCGCTCGATCTGGGCGTGACCTTTCTCGACACCGCCGACGTGTACGGCCCGCACACCAACGAGCGCCTGCTCAACCGCGCGCTGCAGGGTCGGCGCGACCAGGTGTTCCTGGCCAGCAAGTTCGGCATCGTGATGGACCCGGCGCGCCCGGAACTGCGCGGCGCCAACGGCCGTCCCGAATACGTACGCGCCAGCATCGAGGGCAGCCTGCAACGCTTGGGCACCGATCACCTGGACCTGTACTACCTGCACCGCGTCGATCCGAACGTGCCGATCGAGGACACGGTCGGCGCGATGGCCGACCTGGTGACGCAGGGCAAGGTGCGCTACCTGGGCCTGTCGGAAGCCTCGGCGGCCACCGTCGAACGCGCGCATGCGGTGCATCCGATCACCGCGCTGCAGAGCGAGTACTCGCTGTGGACCCGCGATACCGAACGCAACGGCGTACTGGAGACCTGCGCGCGCCTGGGCATCGGCTTCGTGTCCTACAGCCCGCTTGGGCGCGGTTTCCTGACCGGACAGATCGCTTCGGCCGACGCGCTGCAAAGCGACGATTTCCGTCTGCAGACGCCGCGTTTCCAGGGCGACAACTTCCAGCGCAACCTGGCGCTGGTGGAAACGGTGAAGACGCTGGCCGCGGGCAAGGGCTGCACGCCCGCGCAGCTGGCGCTGGCCTGGGTGCTGGCGCAGGGCGAGCACCTGGTGCCGATCCCGGGCACCAAGCGCCGCAAGTATCTGGACGACAACGTGGGTGCGTTGGAGGTGCGCTTGGACGCGCGCGATCTGGCGGCGCTGGATGCGGCGTTCGCGCCCGACGCGGTCGCGGGCGAACGCTATTCGCAGGCGGGGATGGCGTTGGTCAGCGGTTGATGGTGTCGCGGGTAGGAGCGGCGTGAGCCACGACTGGTATGTCTCGGCGTGTGGTGGGTTGCGCGGCCGTTCGTATTTTCGCGGTCGCAGCTCACGCAGCCCCTACAGGGAGGTAGGGAGGTTTCGTGGCGCCTGCCTTCTGTGGGAGCGGCGTGAACCGCGATCGGATGCCGGTGTAGCGCCATGAGCTGGGGTAATCGCGACTTACGTCGCTCCCACAGAAAGCGGGGCGGGCAGTCTGAAGCGGTCATCCCTTGCTTTGGGGTAGGGGCGGCGTGAGCCGCGACCGGGATGCACGGCCTACGGCGTGGCGCGACCGCTCGCATTGTCGCGGTCGCAGCTTACGCAGCGCCTACAGGGAGGTAGGGAGGTTTCGTGGCGCCTGCCTTCTGTGGGAGCGGCGTGAACCGCGATCGGATGCCGGTGTAGCGCCATGAGCTGGGGTAATCGCGACTTACGTCGCTCCCACAGCATGCGGGGTGCAGGCGATCTGAAGCGTCGCGTGCTTGCTTTGGGGTAGGAGCGGCGTGAGCCGCGACCGGGATGCACGGCCTATGGCGTGGCGCGACCGCTCGGATTGTCGCGGTCGCAGCTTACGCAGCTCCTACAGGGAGGGAGGTTTCGTGGCGCCTGCCTTCTGTGGGAGCGGCGTGAGCCGCGATCGGATGCCGGTGTGGCGTCACCACCTCACCACTGGTACCGCACCGTCGCCGTGACCGTGCGCGGATAGCCGTAATAGCACCACAGCGCGCTGTTGCAAGCGCTGACGTACTCCTTGCCGAACAGATTGCTGGCATTGAGCTGGAAACGCCACTGGTCGTAGTCGTAGTGCACCGTGGCGTCGAACAAGGTGTAGGACGGCGTCTTCCATTGGTTGTAGAGATCGCCGTAATGGTCGCCGACGTAACGCACGCCGCCGCCCACGCCCAAACCCGACAGCGTGCCGTAGGCGAGCGTGTAATCCGCGCCCAGCGAAGCCGAATGCCGCGGCTGCAGCGCCACCTGCTTGCCGATCGAGGCCGCGTCGGTGCTGCGGGTGATCTCGGCGTCGGTGTAGCTGTAGGCGCCGTACAGGCTGAGGCCGCCGCGCAGGTTCCAGCGCCCTTCCAGCTCCAGGCCGCGCACGCGGGTTTCGCCCTGCTGCACCGAGAACAGGGTGTGGTTCGGATCGACGCTGAGGCTGTTCTTCTGATCGATCTGGTACACGGCCAGCGTCGCCAGGCCGCGGCCCGTGACCGGCTGGTACTTCAGGCCGGCCTCGACCTGCTCGCCGGTGGTGGGCTTGAACGCGCGGCCGAAGAAGTCGGCGCCGACCGTGGGCTGGAACGACTGCGAATACGCCAGGTACGGCGCGAGGCCGGACTCGAACACGTAGTTCACGCCCAGCCGGCCGGAGAATCGGCGATCGTCCTGGCGCGTGCGCGCGACCGGATTGGCGATGAGGTTGTCGGTGCGCGTGCGCACCCAGTCCTGGCGCCCGGCGGCGGTGATCACCCAGCCGCCGTAGCGGATCTGGTCCTGCACGTACACGCCCAGCTGCTGCTGCACCTTGTCCTCGTGCGAGGTGTAGGCCGGCACCACGATGGGCGCGCCGTACACCGGATCGAACACGTCCAGCGGCGGCGCGCCGAACGCGAACGCCGAGGCGTAGTCGCTTTGCAGACGGCGGTAATCGACGCCGGCCAGCACGGTGTGGTTCCAACGCCCGGTGTCGAAACCCAATTGCAGGTTGTTGTCGACGGCGAGCGATTGGGAGTGCTCCTCCAGCGGGAACAGGTAACGCGTCAGCGTGCGCAGATCGCCCTGCAGGCCGAAGCTGCCGACACCGGCGTCGTGGTCCACGTCGACCTGGGTGTAGCGCAGGTTCTGACGGAATTCGACGCCGCCGTCGAAGCGGTGCGCGAACTCGTAACCGGCCGACTTCATGGTCTTCAGATAATCGTTCCAGCCCGGGTCGCCGGTGAAACGGTGCATCGGAATCTTGCCGTTGGGGTTGGGCAGCAGCGTGCCCGCCGCCGGCAGGAAGCCGCCGCCCTGCGCGGTATCGGCCTTCTGCCAACGCGCCAGCAAGGTCAGCGAAGTCGCATCGCTGGGCTTCCAGGTCAATGCCGGCGCGAAGTAGTAGCGATCGTCCTGAACGTAATCGACGACGTTGTCGCTGTTGCGGGCCAGGCCGGTCAGTCGATAGAACAGCGTGCCGCTGTCGCCCAACGGGCCGCCGAAGTCGAACGCGGCCTGGCGCAGGCCGTAGTTGCCGACCTGCAGCTCGATCTCGCGCAGCGCCTGTTCGGTCGGGCGCTTGCTGACCAGGTTGACCAGGCCGCCGGGCGGCATCGCGCCGTAGGACACCGAGGTCGGCCCCTTGAGCACGTCCAGCCGCTCCAGGCCGTAGGGCTCGATGCGGGTGGCGCCGGTCCAGACGCCGTCGGTCAGGGCCAGGCCGTCCATGTAGCGCGCCGGGCTGAAACCGCGCACCAGCAACCAGTCGCTGCGCGTGTCCTGGCCATAACCGCCGCCCTGCGCGCCGGCCACGTACCACACCGCTTCCTCCACGCCTTGGATGCCGCGGTCGCGCATCTGCTGGGCGGTGATCACCGAGATCGACTGCGGCGCCTCGATCAGCGGCGTGTCGGTCTTGGTCGCGGTCTGGCTGCGCTTGGCGATCGGCGCGCGCACTTCGACGCTGTCCAGGTCGGTGGCGGCATCGGGTTCGGCCGCGAACGCCGACATCGGCAGGATCAACAGGCCGGCCAGCGCACAGCGCACGGCCCTGGCGGTGGCGCGGACGGGAATCGGGAACGACGGCATCGGGGTCTCGGGCAGGGGCGGGCGTGGTCCATGGGCAGCGCATCCGGGCGCGGGACGTTCATGCAAACAATAATCATTCTCATCTTAATGGCTGGCCGCCGGAGCGCGCAAACCCATGCCGGTCGGTGCGGTCGTCATCACCCATCGTGCGCCGGCCTGCGCCTCGCGTGGTCTAGCATCGGGCTCTCGACTCCGACGCCCCTACCCGCATGCGCCTGCCCAGCCTTCTGATCGCCAGCACCCTGTTCGCCACCGGCGCCGCCGCCGCCCAGAGCGCGCCCTCGCCCGATCTGGACCGCGCGGCGCAAGCCGTGAAGGCCGAGGTGGTGGCCTGGCGGCGCGACCTGCATCAGCACCCGGAGCTGGGCAACCACGAAGTGCGCACCGCCAAGCTGATCGCCGACCAGCTGCGCCGGATCGGGCTGGAACCCAAGACCGGCATCGCCCACACCGGCGTGGTGGCGGTGCTCAAGGGCGGGCGACCGGGCCCGCGCATCGCGATCCGCGCCGACATGGACGCCCTGCCCGTCACCGAGCCGGCCGGGCTGCCGTTCGCGTCCAAGGTCAGCACCACGTACCGCGGTCAGCCGGTCGGGGTGATGCACGCCTGCGGCCACGACGCGCACGTGGCGATCTTGCTGGGCGTGGCCACGGCGCTGGCGGCGCGCAAGGCGGAGCTGCCGGGCGAGGTGATGTTCGTGTTCCAGCCGTCCGAGGAGGGTCCGCCCAACCCCGGCGAGCCCTTCGGCGCGGCGCTGATGCTGGAACAGGGCGTGTTCCGCGACTTCAAGCCCGAGGCGGTGTTCGGCCTGCACGTATGGGCCGGCCTGCCGGTGGGCCGCATCGGCGTGCGCGCGGGTCCGTCGCTGGCCAGCGCCGACGAGTGGAGCCTGACCGTGCGCGGCAAGCAGACCCACGGCTCGCGGCCCTGGGACGGCGTCGATCCGATCACCGTCGGCGCGCAGATTCTGCTGGCTTCGCAGAGCATGATCGCGCGCCAGATCAACATCGCCGCGACGCCGGTGGTGCTGACCGCGGGCCAGTTCAACAGCGGCGTGCGCTTCAACATCATTCCCGACGAGGCCAAGCTGGTCGGCACGTTGCGCACCTTCGACGCGGGCGTGCGCGAAGACGTGATCGCGCGCTTGCGCCGCACCGCCGAAGACCTGGCGCATGCCAGCGGCGCCAGCGCCGAGCTGCAGGTGGTCAACAACGCGCCGGCCACGATCAACGATCTGGCGCTGACCCAGCGCGTGCGGCCGTCGCTGCAGCGCGCGGTCGGTGCGGACCAGGTGGTGGAGATGCCGATGGTGACGGTGGCGGAAGATTTCTCGCAGTTCGCCAACACCGTGCCGGGCGTGTATTTCTTCGTCGGCTCCACCGCGCAGGGCATCGATCCGGCCCAGGCGCCGATCAACCACTCGCCGCAGTTCATGCTCGACGAGGGCGCCTTGGACGTGGGCACGCGGGCGATGCTGCAGTTGGCCTGGGACTATTTGAGCGCGCCGCCGCAAGGGTGAGCCGCGGTCTTTCCCTGTAGGAGCGCTGTTGATTTCTGTGGGAGCGACGTGAGTCGCGATTGCGCAAGTTCGGGCTGCGACGCCGGCTGCCGATCGCGGCTCACGCCGCTCCCACAGAGAGCGGAGCACGCGGCTCTTGGGCGACGCCTTGCTTTGGGGTAGGAGCGGCGTGAGCCGCGGCCACGCGAATGCGAGCCGCGGCGAAACGATGGCCTTTCACGTTGCGCCGTCGTCGTGGTTTCGCGGTCGCAGCTCCTACAGGGGGCCAGCGGAGCGCTGTTGATTTCTGTGGGAGCGACGTGAGTCGCGATTGCGCAAGTTCGGGCTGCGACGCCGGCTGCCGATCGCGGCTCACGCCGCTCCCACAGAGAGCGGAGCGCGCGGCTCTTGGGCGACGCCTTGCTTTGGGGTAGGAGCGGCGTGAGCCGCGACCGCGTCAGCGCGATCAACGGCGCAGGCCCGCGCCCCGCCTCACCAAAACCCGCATCCGCCCCCAATCGACCAAGGTCGCGCAGCTCCATGGACGGTGCTTGGGCTAGCATCGGGGCTTTCCTGCCGGAGTCCGTCGATGAAGCGTCCGCTGTCCGTCGCCTTGAGCTGCGCCCTGCTCGCCCTGCCGCTGGCCGCCGCCGCGCAGTCGGCGCAACGCCCGGAGGTGGGGGCCGCCGCGGCCAAGGTGAAGGATCAGGTGATCGCTTGGCGGCGCGACTTCCACCAGCACCCCGAGCTGTCCAATCGCGAGGAGCGCACCGCGGCCAAGGTCGCCGAGCACCTGCGCGCGCTGGGCCTGAAGCCGCGCGTGGGCATCGCGCGCCACGGCGTGGTCGCGATCATCCAGGGCGGCAAGCCCGGACCCAAGCTGGCCTTGCGCGCCGACATGGACGCGCTGCCGGTGACCGAACAGGTCGACCTGCCGTTCGCGTCCAAGGTCACCACCCAGTTCAACGGCCAGACCACCGGCGTGATGCATGCCTGCGGCCACGACGCCCACACCGGCATCCTGCTGGGCGTGGCCGACGCGCTGGTGGCGATGAAGGACGAGCTGCCCGGCCAGGTGATGCTGGTGTTCCAGCCCTCCGAAGAGGGTGCGCCCGGCAACGAGGAAGGCGGCGCCTCGCTGATGCTGAAGGAAGGGCTGTTCAAGGATTTCAAGCCCGACGCCATGTTCGGCCTGCACGTGTTCTCGACCCTGCAGGCCGGCCAGATCGGCGTGCGCCAGGGCCCGCTGATGGCGGCGTCCGACCGCTTCAGCATCAAGATCAAAGGCCGCCAGACCCACGGCTCGCGGCCCTGGGGCGGCATCGACCCCATCGTCGCTGCCGCCGACGTGATCGGCACCTCGCAGACCATCGTCAGCCGCCGCACCGACATCGCCAAGCTGCCGGCGGTGGTCACTTTCGGCGCGATCAAGGGCGGCATCCGCTACAACATCATTCCCGACGAAGTCGAAATGGTCGGCACCATCCGCACCTTCGACGAGGGCATGCGCGCGCGCATCTTCGCCGACCTGAAGAACGTCGCCGAGCACGTCAGCGCCGCGCACGGCGCGACCGCGGTGTCGGCGGTGCCCGACAGCGAGGGCAACCCGGTCACCTACAACGACCCGGCATTGACCGCCCGCATGCTGCCCAGCCTGAAGGCGGTGGCCGGCGAGGCCAACGTGGTCGAGCCTTCGCTGCAGATGGGCGCGGAGGATTTTTCCTACTACGCCAAGGAAGTGCCGGCGATGTTCTTCTTCGTCGGCTCGACCGAGAAAGGCATCGACCCGGTCACCGCGCCCAGTAACCACTCGCCGCAGTTCAAGCTGGACGAGTCCTCGCTGGACCTGGGCTTGAGGGCGTTGCTGCAGGTGACGTTGGATTATCTGCATCAGCCCCAGGGTTGAGCGGCGCCGGCGGAGCGAGCGCGTTGGGCTAGGAGCGGCGCGAGCCGCGACCGCGTCAAGGCGATCGATTGCGATAACGGTAGAACCGCGATCTGCGTCGTTTCGCGGTCGCAGCTTACGCAGCTCCTACAGGAAGGCATCGAACTTTCCTGCCTTCTGTGGGAGCGACGTAAGTCGCGATTGCGTCAGTCGGGATACGACGCCGGGCGCCGATCGCGGCTCACGCCGCTCCCACAGAGAGCGGCGGCGTCCTCTTCCTTGCGCATCGCGCAGGTCGGAAGCTGCGCAACTACAGCTCCTTCGACGAATGCGGATCGATCGAATACGGGTGATGCTGCGCCAGGTGCCCCGGCTGCATCTGCACGCGCCCGATCCAGGCGCGGAAGTTCGGGTACGGCGCCAGGTCGATGCCCGCGTCCTCCGCACGACTCGCGTAGGCATACAAGGCGATATCGGCAATGGTGTAGTCCGCGCCCGCGGCGAACGCACGTTGCGCGAACTCCGATTCCAGAATTCCCAGCGCGCGTAGAGACGCGCCGCGCTTGGCGTCGATCAAGGCCTGCGCGCGCTGCGGCAGTTTGCCGGTCAGGGTCCAGTAGCGCAGCGAGCCGATGCTCATCTCCACGTACTGCTGCTCGAACGACAGCCACTGCCGCACCTTGGCTTGTCCGAACGCGTCCGCGGGCAGATAGGCCGAGCCCTGGGCCAGGTAGTCGAGGATGGCGTTGGACTCGGCCAGCACGCGCCCGTCCTCGAGCTCGATCGCCGGCACCGCGCCGGTGGGGTTGATGCGGCGGTACTCGTCGCGGCGGCCTTCGCCTTCGAAGATGCTGACGATGTGCGTGCGGTAGGGTCGCTGCAGGTGCTGCAGCAGCTGGCGGATCTTCCAGGCGTTCTGCGAGGGCAGGTAGTCGTAGAGCGTGAGCATGGCGCGGGTTCCAAGGGCGATGGCGCCAGTCTCGGCCGCAGCGCGCGGGCGCGATATCCGATTCTTGCCCTGGCGCCGGCCCCGGCGCGGCAAGCGGGTAAAATGCGCGCATGACCCAAGAACTCCCCCTCGGCCGTCACGTCGACTACCCGCGCGAGTACGACCCCTCGCTGCTGTTCCCGATCGCGCGCGCGCTCGGCCGCTCGCACATCGGCCTGTCCGATCAGGCCCTGCCCTTCGTCGGCCTGGACCGCTGGCATGCCTACGAACTGAGCTGGCTGGACCCGCGCGGCAAGCCCTGCATGGCCACCGCGACCCTGAGCGTGCCGGCCGATTCGCCGAACCTGGTCGAGTCCAAGTCGCTCAAGCTGTACCTGAACTCCTACAACGCCTCGCGCTTCGACAGCGCCGAAGCCGTGCGCGCGCGCATCGCCGACGACCTGAGCCGGTCCGCCGGCGCGCCGGTCGAGGTCGCGTTCGGCCTGCCGCCGGTGCGCGAGAGCGCGGCCGAGTCGCTGGACGGCCTGGACATCGCGATCGACGACTACGGCCCGCCCAACGCCGCGCACCTGTCCGCCGATGCCGACCGGATCGTCGAGGAGACGCTGAGCAGCGGTTTGCTCAAGTCCAACTGTCCGGTCACCGGCCAGCCCGACTGGGCGCGCGTGGACATCGCCTACCGCGGTCCGCGCCTGGACCGCGCCGGGCTGCTGCGCTACCTGGTCTCGTTCCGCGACCACGCCGAGTTCCACGAACAATGCGTGGAACGCATCTTCGCCGACCTGCTGCGCCTGGCCGCGCCGCAGGCGTTGTCGGTGGAGGCGCGCTACACCCGTCGCGGCGGCCTGGACATCAATCCCTGGCGTGCCACTACAGACTTTTTGCGCCCGCCGGCACAGCGCGACGAACGTCAGTAACGGCGGCCCCGAGCGTTCACACGGACGCAATATCTTTTTAACAATCGGCGTGTCATCGTGAGTTCGCCAACGATTGGCAGGAGCTCACGACACCCATGACTACCCCGGACAAAAAAGCCGATTTCTCCGACGTGCAAAGCAGCGTCGACAGCACCGAGCAGGTAACCCAGCGGGCCGACTTCAGCGATGTGCAGTCCTCGGTCAGCTCCACCGAAGACATCACCTCGTCGACGGCGCCCACGGACCAGACCTATACGGTGGAAAAGGGCGACACGCTCTCGCACATCGCCAAGCAGTTCTACGGCAAGGCGAACAAGTGGAACGCGATTTTCGAAGCCAATCGCGACCAGCTCGACGATCCCGACAAGATCAAGCCCGGTCAGGTGCTGAAGATCCCCGCGATCAACGATTGATCCCAACCACACGATCCGCCGGGGCCATGGTCCCGTGCGCTCGAACGCCTTGTTCGCACTTTCCAGGAGAAACACCATGATGATCCGCAATCGCACGACCTACGCCGTGGCCGCAGCTCTGGTGGCCACGCTGGCCCTGGCCGGCTGCAAGAAGAAGGAAGAGCCCGTAGCCGTGACCCCGCCGCCGGCCGCCGAGCCGGTCGCGCCGACCCCGGCGCCGGCGCCCGTCGCCGCCACCGCGAGCGTCGCCAGCGTCGACCTGGGCAGCGCCGTAGGCCCGGACAAGAAGGTCACCACCGCGGCCACCACCTTCAAGCCCAAGGACACGATCTACGTCGCGATCTCCACCAGCACCTCCGACCCCGCCGCGACCGTGCCGGCCAAGCTGGGCGCGAAGTGGACCTTCCAGGACGGCCAGACCGTGAAGGACGACAGCGCCGACGCGCAGCTGATGGGCCCCGGCGTGACCAACTTCAGCATCAACAGCCCGAAGGGCTTCCCGACCGGCAAGTACAAGGTCGACGTGTCGCTGGACGGCGCGGTGGTGCAGTCGAAGGAATTCGAGGTCAAGTAACTCTCTCCCCGCCTCATGGGCGGGCAAGCCCGGGCGCGGTTCCACGAGGACCGCGCCCTTTTTTTGTCCGCGGCCGCGGCGCTCAGGCGCCCGGAAACGCGCCGTCCAGGTAGTACCAGCGGCCGTCCTCGCGCAGGAAACGGCTGATCTCGTGCAGGCGCACCGCCGAGCCGCCGCCGACGCGGTAGCGGGCGACGAATTCGACCGTGGCGGCGTCGGCGCCGTCGGGGCGGTGGCGTTTGACGTCCAGGCCCAGCCAGCGCGTGGCCGCCGGGTCCAGCTCCAGTTCGGCCGGACGCGTGCGCGGGTGCCAGGTCGCCAGCACGTACTCGCGCAAGCCCAGCACGTAGGCGCTGTAGCGCGAGCGCATCAGCGCCTGGGCGTCGGCGGCCGGCGCGCCTGCGTGCAGCGGCCCACAGCAGGCGGCGTAAGGGCGGGAAGGGTCGCAGGGACAGGCGGACATGGTCGGGGGCGGGCTCGATCTAGGGGTGGGCCAGCGGCGAAATCGCGGCCGGAACGCGAATTCTCGGCGAGCGCACGCCGCTGCGACTACCATGCGCGTCCCGAACCCCGCCGCGCGACCCGACATGAAACCGCCCGCTTACCTCGACGACGCCCAGATCGAACGCCTCGCCGACCTGCTCGACCAACGCGCCGTCCCGTTCAAGGGCTTCAATCTGGAAGCGCTGGACGGCTTCCTGTCGGCGCTGGTGGTCGCGCCCGAAACCCTGCCGGCGGCCGAGTGGCAGCCCGCGGTCTGGGGCGGCACCCCGCCGCGCTGGAGCGACGAGACCGAGGCGGCCGAAATCGAGGCGCTGCTGCAGGGCCACTGGAACATGGCCGCCGCGCGCGTGCGCCACGGCGACGACGACCTGCCCGACCATCTGGCGCCGCTGTTGTGGCTGCCCGAGGACGTGGAAGTGGACCAGGGCGACGACCTCGACGTCGGCCGCGACTGGGCCTTCGGTTTCTTCCGCGGCGTCGAGCTGCGCGAAGCCGCGTGGGAGGCCTGGCTGGACGAGAACGAATGGATCGACGAGATCTTCGTGCTGTTCGACCGCCTCGCCAGCGGCGAAGTGCTGGGCGAGGATCCGGAAGCGCCGGGCACGCCGATCAGCTACCGCGAACGCCTGGAGATCGTCTCCGGCCTGCCCGGCATGCTCGCCGACCTGCACCACCACCGCATCGAGGCGCTGACCCCGCGCGAACCGATCCGCCGCGCCGACACGCCGGACCGCAACGCGGCCTGTCCGTGCGGGAGCGGGAAGAAGTACAAGAAGTGCTGCGGGGCTTGAGATGGGGGTCGGCTGCGCCCCGGGCTAGCTTCGCTCGCGGTTCTTGATCTCGATCGTGGTCTTGACGTCATTCCCGCGCGGGCGGGAGTGACGGGAAAATAGCGTCCGCGCTCGCGTTGACGCTGCCTACTTTGGGCTTTCGCTTTTCGCTTTTTTGCCGTCATTCCCGCGAAGGCGGGAATCCAGCGACTTTAACGTCGGTACACACAGCGACATCATCGGCAGAACCTGGCCGCAACGCTGTTCTTCTTTAGTAGCGACGGCGTTCCAACTTCGCGCTGAAGTCACTGGATTCCCGCCTTCGCGGGAATGACGAGCCAAAAGCAGTCGCGCGAGCCATTGGGCGGCTATCCGCTCATACGCGCTCGTTTCATCGCGCTCCATCCACCTCCCACCTCACCTCCGCGCTTCCACCATGCAGAGCCCCTCCCACCCCTGCCTCAGCTGCGGCGCCTGCTGCGCCCACTTCCGCGTCGCTCTGCACTGGAGCGAAACCGACGCGTTCGATCCCGAGGGCACACCGGCCGAGCTGACCGAACCCCTCGACGCCCACCGCGTCGCGATGCGCGGCACCTACGGCGGCCGCGCATTGCGTTGCATCGCGCTGCAAGGCGATATCGGCGTCTCCGCCCATTGCGGCGTCTATGCGCAGCGCCCGTCGCCGTGTCGCGAACTGCAAGCCGCGTGGGAGTACGGCGAACCTAGCCCGCAATGCGACAAGGCGCGCATCGCCTATGGCTTGGCGCCTCTAACGCCGCAGCAATGGTCGCAACAGAAATCCGGCTAGCGCTTGGAGCGTCGTCGGCTTTAGCACTCGAAGCGATCGCAACTAGCGATCCGACCGAACGAAGTACAGCTGCTTGTGTCCTTTGGCCTCGTACTGCGCGCGTATCGTCTCGGCCGCTTCGGGCTGCTGATAGCGCTCGATCAGGAACTCGTTTCCGTTGTCGTCCAAACGATATAGCAGCCACCGTGCAGGCCCCAGCAGCGGACGGACCCAAGGCAAGTCGGCTTCCGACAGTTCCATCGCTCTCAATATTTCGAACAGGTCCAACCGCGTGTCGGGCGAGGTCCCCGCTACGGAGATACTTACTCGTTGCGCTTGGTCCGGCCCTTGCAGGTGGGCCTCCGCAAGACAAATGCAATGGCCTAGCTGGAGCACGGCCGTCCGAACCCAGCCCAGACCCGGCTCCTCGAATTCGTCCAGCGTGAGCTGCCACTTCGCGGCGAACTCATCCGCATTCCAGGGCAGAACGCAAACCGGAACCGCGGCTACCGTTTCATACCATCGCGAGTTGTCGACCCGAATCACAGCCATGCTTCACTAGCTCCGACTTTCATTCGCGTCGATGTCAGATTCCGAGGCGGATCGCGGAAAGCTCGTGGTCCGGTGGAATCAAGTTGGCCGCGCGCTCCATGGGGAGCTTGCGTCTGGTGATGTCGTACCAGACTTCATCGTCATCGCATTCACCGCCCAGATGCATCAGGTCGAGCACGCCGACGAACTCGAAATGAACCGCGTTTCCGTAGCTATTTCGATACCGATGCTTGGCCGACCTGCCGCGCCGCTTCGCGTGCGCCAAGGCCTTACGCGCCGTCATGGCACGGAACACGATGATCCGCTCCTCGCAGGTGCGCATCACGCCCGGGTCGCCATCGACCATCACACGAAACTGGAACAGCAACTTCGCGGCGAAACGCTCGCCGGCCTCGACTTCGGGTGCGCGGGTCTTACCGGATTCTTTCGTCTTGCTCATTGGAACTCCTAACGCCGCTCGCCGACCCGTCAACACCGGGACCCGGGGCCCGCCCCTAGCCGCGGAATGCATCATTCCACAGCGTACGACCCTGATGCCGCCTCGGCCTTTGCCACGCCCGGCCCGAACCGCGACAATGGCCGGCCGGATCGCAGCGCCATCGCGACCCGCCAGCACCCTGCTTCGCCCCTGCGCCCGCGCACGGGACGGCCCCACTGGAGATCGTAATGACCGAGTTCGTAGCGACGCCGCCCGCAGGCGGCGCCAAGATCACCAAGACCCCGACCGGCCTGAATGTGCCGGATCGCCCGATCATCCCGTTCATCGAAGGCGACGGCACCGGCCCGGACATCTGGCGCGCCTCCGTGCGCGTGCTGGATGCGGCCGTGGCCAAGGCCTACGGCGGCAGCAAGAAGATCGAGTGGCTCGAGGTCTATGCCGGCGAGAAAGCCAACAACACCTACGGCACCTGGCTGCCCGACGGCACCGTGCAGGCCTGCCGCGATTACCTGGTCAGCATCAAGGGCCCGCTGACCACGCCGGTCGGCGGCGGCATCCGCTCGCTCAACGTCGCGCTGCGCCAGATGCTGGACCTGTACGTGTGCCTGCGCCCCGTGCGCTGGTTCGAGGGCGTGCCCTCGCCGGTGAAGAAGCCGGGCGACGTCGACATGGTGATCTTCCGCGAGAACACCGAGGACATCTACGCCGGCATCGAGTGGGCCGGCGGCAGCAATGATGCGCAGAAGGTGCTGGACTTCCTGCAGAAGGAATTCCCGCAGGCGTTCGACAAGATCCGCTTCGGCACCGCCGACAAGAACGGCGCCTGGCTGAAGGAACTGGAAGCCATCGGCGCTCCGGCGCGCGAGCTGCCGGTCGAAGTCGGCCTGGGCATCAAGCCGGTCAGCCGCCTGGGCACCGAGCGTCTGGTTCACAGCGCGATTTCCTACGCGATCGAGAACAAGCGCAAGTCGGTGACCCTGGTCCACAAGGGCAACATCATGAAGTACACCGAAGGTGGCTTCCGTGATTGGGGCTATCAGGTGGCGCGCGACTTCTTCGGCGCGGTCGAACTCGACGGCGGCCCCTGGCACGTGATTCCGGAAGGCAAGCCGGGCGCGGGTCTGGTCATCAAGGACGCGATCGCCGACGCCTTCCTGCAGCAGATCCTGCTGCGTCCGAAGGAGTACGACGTGTCGGCCACGCTGAACCTCAACGGCGACTACCTGTCCGACGCGCTGGCCGCGCAGGTCGGTGGCATCGGCATCGCCCCGGGCGCCAACATCAACTACGTCACCGGCCACGCCGTGTTCGAAGCGACCCACGGCACCGCACCGAAGTACGCCGATCTGGACAAGGTCAACCCGGGCTCGGTGATCCTGTCGGGCGAGATGATGCTGCGCTACATGGGCTGGACCGAAGCCGCCGACGCGATCATCGCGGCGATGGACAAGGCCATCGGCAGCAAGCGCGTCACCTACGATTTCGCCCGTCTGATGGACGGCGCGACCGAGGTGAAGTGCTCGGAGTTCGCCGACGAGATCATCAAGCATCTCTGAGGCGGCGACGCTCGCATCGCTGCATGACGAAGGGCGCCTCGGCGCCCTTTGTTTTGGGCGGGACCGTCGGTCGCGCCGCGCATTCAGCCTGGTGAAATAACGGCGCCCGCCGGCGATCACTTGATAGGGCCGCGGAAAGCTGGCAGTTTCGGCGCCACGAGCACCAGCTCGCGCCCGCACAGGAAAGGATTTCCGATGGCCGACCCAGCACAGCCCACCCCCGTCCTGCCTTACGACGCGTCCCATCCAGACCACGCGCGTTACCAGAAGGTCTACGACGCCGTAAAAGCCGGCGGGCAGTGGAACGACGCCGAATCGCGCAACGTCGCCGCAGGTCTCTACGACCAGTTGCGGCGCAATCCGCAAATGGGCGACTTCGACCGCATCGTGGTCGGCAAGCCCGACGCCGCGGTGCCGTCGGTGTTCGCGATGAAGGGCAGCGGCAACCCGCCCGAGGCCCAGCCCTGGGTCAGCGTACCGGCCGCGATCAGCAAGACCAGCGCCGATCAGACCCTGGCCGCCTACGCGCACACGCCTCAGGTCGGCAAGGACGGTTACTTCGTCGACCCCGACATCACCAAGAAATCGATCCCGGCGCTGGAAAAGGGGCCGCTCAAGGACATCAACGCGGTGGTCATGCACCGTACCGAGGGCTCCAGCGCGCAGGGCGCGTTCAACTCCTTCAAGACCGGCACCGGCACGCATTTCCTGATCGACAAGGACGGCACGATCTACCAGACCGCCAGCCTCAACGAGCACACCCAGCACGTGGGCAAGATCCGCGGCCGCTGCATGGAAGAAGGCAACTGCTCGAAGGAGGAGAAGGCTTTCTTCGACAAGACCGGCTGGAACCCCAAGGCCATCCACGACCACGAGAAGGCCAAGCCCTACCCCGAGCGCTTCCCGATGAATTCCGACAGCGTCGGCATCGAGGTGGTCGGCAGCTACAACGCCAAGACCAAGACCTGGGACGCGCCGACGCCGGAGCAGACCGCGTCGATCAACAAGCTGGTGGGCATGCTGCAGAAGGAATACGGGCTCAATGACAAAGACGTCTACAAACACGATGCCATCTCGTACAAGACCCAGGGCGAAGGCGCGGATCTGTACGTGCCTGCTCGCACTCCCGCTACTCCTGTCGTGCAGCCATCCGGGCCCAGCCGCTAAGTCCGGCACCGCCTCCGCGATCACGGTCACGCGCGTCGATCGCGCGGTGTTCGACGCCGCGTCGGGCAAGGACCCCACGCTCAAGCCCAGCTGCGAGGCGTGGACGCTGAGCGACAAACAGGTGGCGAGTTATTTCGCCGCCGCGCGCGAGTACCCGGACGGCACCCACGACACCTATTACTGGCTGCCCTGCTCGATCAAGGGCAGCCTACGTGCGGGCGGCCAGGACTGGGACTTCGAGATCAACGCCGCCGCCACCGCCACCTGGACCCGCGGCGACACCGTGCGCAAGTGGGGCTGCGACGCCAAAGCCTGCGAGCCGCTGGTGCTGATGATGCCGGATGGGAACGATCCCTGAGTATCGTCCGTAGGGCGCGGCGAGCCGCAGGCGAACCGCGCCGTCGCCTTCGAGTTAGGCACGATGATGCGGTTAGCGCCGCATCCTACTTGCTGATTGCCGATGAGTTGAAATGGATCGATCTGTGGGGTTCGAATCGGACAACGACGCCCGATCGAAGGTCGACATGCCAACTCGCTCGCTCTACGCCGTCGATGCTGTATGTCACGACAAGATTGTGAGTCGTATCGATCACGCCCGGCCCCACTGGTCGCCGTGCCGACCAGCTGCGCTCCTTGGTGTCGAACCAGGCCATTTGCCCATCGTCGATGGCCCGTATCTCGTCCTGCTTTTGGGCTATGACCAGATTTATGGCCTGACCGTGTGGCATCGGCGCAAGCGTAATTTCGGTTGCGTTCGGAGCGGCGAAATCGATGAATTCAGATCGGGCAAATGCGGCTATTTCGTCCACCAGGTTTCGCGACGGCGCGGCGAAAGGCGCCGCATCCGGAATCATCCATAGAACGGTCTCGCCCGGCGTCAAGGCAGCCATGCGTACTTTCAGTTCTTCGACGGACGCGATCTTGTCGCCGCTGGCGAGCACTTCCTCTGGTGTCTTGCTGCGATTGGTTCCGTTGAGCAAAACGAAACGCCAAGGCCCGGTTCCGGACTCTCGCCAGCTGTACAACTCCTTGTCCTTGAAGCTGGGTCTCTCGGTGCCATGTGCCTCAGAAGCAGCCACGGCACTGGAAAATGCAAGCAGGATCGGCAGCAGGAAAGAGCGCATGCAAGATTACTCAATACCAGAACAGGGTGATCGCACCGCGCTAGGCTAGCTGCCGCCCCGATTATGCGGTTGACATCGCATCCTACTCTCCATCCGACAGATTCATGTCGGATGCTTCGGAACTTGGCATTGGCGTGCGTCCCGTTGGCTGGCGCTCGACATCGATTACACCCAACTCGAAATAGTTCGGCCCCAGCACGCGCTTCTCGAACGTCCAGGTCATTAGAACGGCGTCGTCCTTTTTGATCACGACCGTCACCCCATGTCGCAGAGGGTTTGCCATCGAGAGGAATAGCTGGCGTCGCGAATCCACCGCGATATCGAACCGTCCTTCTTCGTCTGTGGTTGCTTGAAGGACGCCACCCATATCCTTGATCGAAACCGTGGCATCGACTACCGGCATTCCATTGCTCACCACCTGCCCTTTACCGCCGGTCAACTCCGATACGGGCTGGTAGGAGAAGCACGCCCGCAGGATCAATGCCAGAACCGCGGCTGCGCCCACAAAACGAAGCGTGTTGACCACGATCCAGCGCCTGGACTTGCGCGTGCCCGCAGCTGTATCTGGATCAGTAGTTCTCATCGCGACTAACCCTGGGTCAAGACACGCCGCCAATCTTGGATATCGGACGTCTCACGGAGTCGTGCGGGTGGCCTTGCCTTCCATCACGCTGACGATGCGGCGCCCGCCCTGGTCGCGGGTGTTGGAAACGACCAGAACCTTTTCGCGCAACGGCTCCAGCTGGATCTCAAGACTGCTGGCCGGCTTTCCAGGAGCGCTGAAAATGCCGTACAGCCTTGGGAACTCCAGCACGTCGCGAATGGAAGTGCTGCTGCGAAAAACGCCCTCCTGCGCCACGGGCGGGCGCCGGATCGAGCCGATCCGGTCGAGCGCGATCCGCTTGTCGTTGACGATCAGGGTGCCGCCGTCGTCCAGCCGATCGGTGAAACAAAATACGTAGGTCGAGGTTATTGCCTGCTTGGCAGGCTCGCCCTTCCACTTGAAGTCGCCGTCGTAACTGCTGGTGTAGCCCGAGCCGCGCGCCGACGAGCCCAGCTCGCGTATGGGCCCGCTCAATTGCTCGGTGAATGTGCCCTTCCAGCATTCTTCAGGCGCAGGGTCCGCGCCGAATGCGGTGGTGGGCGCTGCGAGCCCTAGCGCCGCTACCAATGCCAGCGAGCGATACATGATGGCGATGATCCTTACAGGGCCTTGGAAGGCGAAGCGTAGCGTTCGTGCTGCGCATAACTCAAATGCTCAACCGCAGGCTTGCTGCCGGATGCGTTGTGCCGCGTCCATTCCCGGTACGCGCTATTTGTTCCGATGGTCAGGCGCCTCAGGGGCCACCTCCGGGTCGGCCGCCGCGGCGGCCGGGGCGATCAAAGCCCAAGTGCCGCTATTGCACGTCAGTGGAATCGCGCCATAGCGGTCGATCACCGGAATGGCGTCCCAGGTCCAGGGGCCGCAAGATTCCGCGGATGACCTCCCGCTCTCGCCCAGGCCGGTATCGGCGGTGGTGCGGCACTGTTTCCACCGATCCAGTTTCTCGTTGAAAGCCAGAATATCGGGCCCATGCAGGTTGACGATCACGGCGGTGGCGCCATCCTCGTTGCTCTGCAACTCGCGAAACTGGATGGACATGCGCCGTCCGTGCTCGCGCAGCATCGCCGCATCCGGCGATTCCTCGATACGACGGCATTCGTTTTGCCAGAACGCGTCGCCGCCGACCGCCGCGACTTCGCGCACGCAGTCGGTCAACGGCATTGCGGTGGCGGCGGCGAAGCGTTCGAGCAAGGGCTGCAGTTCGCTCTCCTCGCAGGCTCGGGCCTGGCCCTGCGCGAGCAGCAGTGCCGCACACAACGTTACGATGCGTTTGACGTTCATACCGCATCCTAGCAGCCGTAGGATGCGGTGAACCGCAGGCGAACCGCATCGTCGCGCGGCGCCGGGCGTCTGCGTCGGTGCGGTTTGCACCGCACCCTACCGCGGCGTCGGCCCATCGCTGGATTCGCCGGAATAGGCCGCCGCGACGGCCGGGCCTTTTTACAGACTCATGTCCGTGATGTGCTTCTTGAACGCCATCGTCCGCATGTACTGCGTATAGTCTCGTTCGAGGAAGGTGCGCATGTCGGCCTCCTCGTCCGTGGCCAGGATGCGCACCATGTTGCCGCGCGAGTCGATACGGATATGACCGACGTAGGTGATGGCGCCGGCTTCGACGCTGAACTTGTTCGAGGAGTGGAAACTCGCCTCGCGGCCGACCACGACGATCTTGCTCCACATGTAGTCGCCCGCGGTCACCGGCATCACCCAGTACTTTTCCGGTTGATTGACGAATATGGCTTCGTCCGGGCCGATGAAGGCCTCGGCCATGGACGAACCGAAGGTCTCCTGAGCGCGGAACTTCTTGAACTGCAATTGCAGCCAGGACTGGTTGCTCTCGACCTTGAACACCAGCACGCCCTTGCTGGGCGCGATGCGCTTGCCGTCGGCGAGGTTGCGCGAGGTCGCGCAGGCGGACAACACCAGGACCAGCGCCAAAATCGCCAGGCACCGAAATGCTTTCATCAGTTTCATGGAACCCCTGTTCGCGTATCGGTTAGGCACGTCCGCCGCGCCCCCAGCGCGGGGCGCCATGGTCGGCAACGCGCTCGGACGGTGTCAACGCGAGGTCACGCGCCTGCGCCGAACCGGTTGGCCGCAAAGACGAAGGGCGCCCTGCGGCGCCCTTCGTTGCTGCCATCGAAACGCGCCGACTTAGGGCTTGGCGGCCTTAGGCGCAGCCGCGGCGGGCGTCGCCGCCGGTGCCGCCGGCGCTCCACCCGCCAACACCTGCGCATCGCCGTACGGCCCGCGCCCCAGCTTGCCGGTCTTGATCCAGTCCAGCTGCAGGCGGAAGTAGCCGTCGGCGATGCGGGTTTCGGTGCGTTCGCCGTTGGCTGCGGTTTCGAACTTGAGGATGCCGTGGTCGGTTTCGGGGAACACCACCAGGGTCAGCGGACGGCCCGCGGCGGCGACCGATTGCAGGCGGTCGCGGGTTTCCTCCGGCGGCGCCTCGCGATCGGCGCCGGCCAGCATCCACAGCTGCGGCACCTTGAGTTCGCGCAGCACCGGCATCGGGTCGTAGTCCCAGCTGGTGCCCTTGTCGAGTTCGGGTTCCATCGCCTTGAGCTGCTGCGGCGTGTGCGACACCACCAGGCCGGTGTACTCGCCCTTCATCGCGCCCCACCACTTTTCCTGGCCGTACTTGTTGCGCGCCACGGTCAGCGCGTCCCAGCCGTCCTTGCCGTGCGAGGCGACGATGGTGCCGGTGGCGTCGGTGACTTCGCGCGCCTTGGCGACCACGTCGTCGCCGTAGCCGGCGTTGCGCAGGTCCAGCGCGACCTGGCCGGCGTCCTCGCCCAGCGGGCTGATCGCCATGCCGTAGCCGACCGCGACGAAAGCCGCTTCCGGCGTCTTGCTGGCGGCCAGCGGCGCGATCCAGCCGGCCTGGCTGCCGCCGTGGAAACCGATCTTGCCGGCGCGCTTGCCGGCCAGGCGCTTGGCTTCCAGCAGCGCGGCCTTGGCGTCGTCGGACAGCAGATAGAAGTCTTGCGTGTACTTGCCGCCGGACTCGCCGGTGCCGCGCTTGTCGTAGACGAACACGCCCACGCCGTTGGCCGGGAACAGGTTCTGCACGTGGTAGCGGTTGACGCCGGAGTAGTCTTCCGAGCCGTGCACGGTGACGATGATCGGCACCGGGCCGCTGCCGCGCGGCAGCACCAGGCGGCCGCGCAGGTTGACCCCGTTGCCCTCGAAGCGGGTCTCGGTGATGTCGAACTTGAGCTTGCTGCCGTTCTTGCCGTCGAACGAAATCTTGCCCTGCGCGCACTCGCCGAAGCTCACGCGCACGTTGTCGGCGCGCTCGGTCCAGCCCAGGGTGCCGGTCCACTGGCCGTCGCGCTCGCTGAGGCGGCCGGTGCGGCCGTCGATCAGGCGCCAGCGCAGCGCGCCTTTGTCGGCGTTGGCGACGTCGACGATGCTGCCGTCGTCGAGACGGTAGGCGCCGGCGTGGCAGCTGGTGGTGTCGGTGGCGTTGGAAGCCAGCGCGGCCGGGCAGATCAGCGCGGCGGCCAGGGCCAGGACTAGCGGAATGCGGACGTGGGGCATGGTGCGATCTCGTTGGGGCGGCGCGCAGCGCCGGTGCGATGTCCGTGGGTGGGATGCGCGAACGCGGGCGTCGGTTGCATCCTCTCGGAGGGATTGTGCCGCAGGCGCGGCTCAGCAGTCGTTGTGATCGTGCTCCACGCGCTCCAACGCGTCGGCGTAGCGCGTCAGTTCGGCCGCGCTCGCGCGCGCTGCGCTTAGTGCGACCGGCAGCAGGCGCTCGCCGTCGGGGCTGAGCCAGCGGCCGGCGAGGCGGTCGCCGTCGGCGCGCAGCAGCATGGCGCCGGTGATGCCGGTGCCGGGCACGGTCTCGACCAGGCTCAGGTGGCGGCTGTCGCGCGTGGCCTGCAGCAGCAGCCAGTTCGACACGCCGTCGTAGCGGTACATGGCGCGCACCAGGCGGTGGTGGCCGCCGCAGGGCGAGGCTTCGTCGACCAGGTACAGGGTGACCGCGCGCGTGCCGACCTTGCCGCGGTAAACGCGTTGCGCGGTTTCGCTGGCGTCTTCGGCCACCCAGGCCGGTGCCGCGGGGGTGGCGGCCTGCAACGGTGCGCCTATCAGTGCCGCGGCCAGCGCGACGGTCGCGAGCAGCGCGCGCCGGCCGGACCGGCGATGGTGTGGGTTCACGGCGTGGCCTCCCTGTCTCGCGTCGGCGGGCAGCATGCCACAACCGTCGCGGCCGGCTCCGCGGCCGCGTTCGCGAACCGGCGGCGGCGCGGCTTAGTGCGCGGCGGCAGGCGCGGCGCTGGTGTCCTTGCTGTCGGCGACGAAGCGGCGCATCTCACGCTCCAGCACCGGCAGCGGCACCGAGCCCAGGTTCAGCAGCGCGTCGTGGAATTTCGCCTCGTTGAAGCGATCGCCCAGCTGCGTCTGCGCTTCGCTGCGCAGCTGGCGGATGCTGCGATAACCCAGGTAATAGGCCAGCGCCTGGCCGGGCCAGCTGATGTAGCGGTCGACCTCGGTGCGGATGTCGTGCGGCGCCAGCGCGGTATGTTCGGACAGGTAGTCGATGGCCTGCTGGCGGCTCCAGCCGTACTCGTGCAGGCCGGTGTCGATGACCAGGCGCGCGGCGCGCCACATCTCGAAGGTGAGGCGGCCGAAATCCTCGTACGGGGTTTCGTACACGCCCAGCTCGATGCCCAGCCATTCGGTGTACAGGCCCCAGCCCTCGCCGTAGCCGGAGAAATAGGTCTGGCGGCGGAAGTCGGGCCGGTCCGGCGCTTCCAGGGCCATCGCCGCCTGATGGCTGTGGCCGGGCACGCATTCGTGCAGGGTCAGCGCGGCCAGCGTGTACAGCGGACGCGACGGCAGGTCGTAGGTGTTCATCAGGCACGAGTCCAGGCCGCCGCGGCCGGAGGTGTAGACCGGCGCGATGTCGTCCGGCACCGGCAGGATCGCGAAGCGCTTGCGCGGCAGCTGGGTGAACAGATCCTCCAGGCGCCCGTCGACCTTCTTGGTCACGTAGGCCGAGTACGACAGCAGCTCGCGCGGGGTCTTGGCGTAGAACTGCGGGTCGCTGCGCAGGAAGGCCAGGAATTCCGGGAAGCTGCCCTTGAAACCGGACTTGCGCATCACCTCCTGCATTTCGGCGGAGATGCGCGCGACTTCCCGCATGCCGATCTCGTGGATCTGCGCGGGCGTCAGCTGCAGCGTGGTGTATTCGAGCACCTGGCTGCGGTAGAACGCCTCGCCGTCGGGCAGTTCGCGCGCGGCGGTGCTGGTGCGCGTGCGCGGCAGGTATTCCTCGCGCATGAACTTCAGCAGGCGCGCGTAGGCCGGCGCCACTTCGTCGCGGATCGCGCGTTCGGCTTCGGCCTGGAACGCGCGGCGGGTGCCCTCGCCCAGATGGGCGGGGATGGACGCGAAGGTGACCGAGAACGGGTTGTCCGGGCCGGCCTTGGCATAGGGCTCGATGGTGCGGTCGCGGCCTTCGATGCTCACGCGCGGCACGCTGTAGCCGCGCGCCAGGCCGGCGCGCATGTTGGCGATGTTCTCGTCGAAGTAGCGCGGCAGGTCGTGCAGACGGCCGAGCAGGCGGCGGTAGTCTTCGGCGCGCTGGTAAGGGCGACGCGGGTTCAGACCGCCCCAGAAGAAGGTGTCGCTGTTGAACGGCGCCTCATAGGTGCGGTAGCGCGCGTTGTTGAGCTGCGCGGCGACCGAGGTGCGGAACACGGCGGCGTTGATGCGCTCCTCGTCGGACAGCGCCGATTCGGGGATGGCGTCCAGTTTGGCCAGCACGTCGCCCCAATACGCGGCGCGGCGCTGCCAGGCCTGCGCGGTCACGCTGGGCATGCGGTCGCCGTCTTCCCAGCGGCCGTCGGGTTCGCGCACCTGCACGAACTCGGTCTGGCGCCAGCGCCATTCGGCGTCGTAGAGCGCGCGCAGCTGGCGGGTGGCCTCGTTGGGCGCGGCCGTGGTTGTTTCGGCGGCGGCCTCGGCGGCCGTCGCCGGCGCGACGGCGGTCAGCGCCAGCGCGGCCAGCAACAGGGACGGACACAGCAGGCGGACGATCATGCGCGAACTCTCGGTAACGATGGTGGGCGGCGAAGCGGGACGCGCAGGCGCTCGGCGGCGACGTCTCAGGCCTTGCGGCCGATGTCGGCCGTGGTCCAGCTTCCGTCGATACAGCGTTGCACGCCGCCGGGGTTGGCGTCACGCAGCTCCGGCGGCAGGCGGTCGTCGCGCACCTGGTCGTAGCTGTGCAATGCGGCGTAGCGGCGGATCGCGGCCGGCATGCCGACCGAGGTGAACCCGGCGTGGCTGGTGCTGGGATAGGGACCGCCGTGTTGCATCGCCGCGCTCACGGCCACGCCGGTGGGCCATTTGTCGTCGATCAATCGGCCCACGCGCGCGCGCAGTGCCGGCGCGATGCGCTGGTACGCCGCGTCGTCGGTTCCATCGGCGGCCGAATGCAGCGTGCCGGTAAGGTTGCCGTCGAAGGCGCGCGCCAACGCCGCGGCCTGCTCGGCGTCGCGGTAACGCACCAGCAGCGACACCGGCCCGAAGGCTTCCTGCTGCAAGGCTTCGGGCGCGGCTAGAAACGCCTGGGCCGACACACTCAGCAAAGTCGGCGCGTAGCGCGCGCCCGGGCCCTGCGACTGCGCGGCACCGGCCACCACCTGCGCCCCGGCCTCGCGCAGGCGCGCTACCGCCTGCGCGAGGTGCTGCTGCACGCCGTGCGAGAACAGCACGGCGGGCGCGGTGGCGGCGAAGCGCGCGGCGACCGCGGCGGCGAAGGCGTCGCCGTCCGCGCCCTCGGGCAGCATCACCACGCCGGGGTTGGTGCAGAACTGTCCGCTGCCCATCGTGCAAGAGGCGAAGAAGTCCTGCGCCAGCGCGTCGCCGCGCTCGCGCAGCGCGCCGGGCAGCAGGAACACCGGGTTGACGCTGGACATCTCGGCGTAGATCGGAATGCCGGCGCGGTCGGCCGCGGCTTTCAAGGCCAGGCCGGCGCCGCGACTGCCGGTGAAACCGATCGCGCCCAGGCGGCGGTCGCCGGCCAGCGACAGGCCCAGGGCCGGGTCGAGGTCGTACAGCAGTTGCACCGTCGCCTCGGGCAGGCCGCTGGCGTGCACGGCTTCGTGGGCGATGCGCGCCAGCACGCGGCTGGTGGCCGGGTGCGAGGGGTGGGCCTTGGCGATCACCGGGTTGCGCGCGGCGATCGCCGAGGCGAAATCGCTGCCGGCCACGGCGTTGAACGCGAACGGAAAATTGTTGGGGCCGAACACCAGCACCGGCTTGTGCAACGGCGCGTAATGCGCGCGCAGCCCGGCCTGGGTGTCGATCACCGGATGGGTCCAGGCATACGCGCGCACGGCGGCGGCGGCCTGGCGCAGCTGATGCGTGGTGCGCGGCAGTTCCACCGCCGACAGGCGCGGCGCCAGCGGCAGCGCGGTTTCGGCGTGCGCGGTGGCGGCCAGTTCGTCCGCGGCCGATTCGATGCCGGCCGCGTAGCGTTCCAGGAAGTCGGCGATGCGGGCCGGCTTGGTCGCGGCCAGTTCGTCGGCGATGGCGCCGGCCGCGCGCAGCGCGGCTTCGACATCGCGCGGTCCGGAGCGCGGGAACTGCGGGCCGATGGCCTCGCCGGTGGTCGGATCGACGGCACGGAAGCCGCCGGCCTCGTCGTGGCTGCGTTGCCATTGGCCGGCGATGAGGATGGGTTCCATGGCTTGGGGTCCTGGGCTGTCTACGCGGTGCGCTTGTGCGGTGGGTTCGGTCGGCTTATCCGGTGCGACGCCGGCGGCCTGGATCCCCGCCTTCGCGGGGATGACGGCATCGGAAGTCGCGGCGAAACCCTGGATCGTCATCCCCGCGAAAGCGGGTATCCAGGGCTTTCGTGCGAGAACGCTTCAGCGCCTCGTCCTCGCGCTGGGCATCATCGCGACATCACCGCTTAGGCCGCGTCGCGATCGCATGATCGATCACCGCCAACGCCCGCGCGCGCTCCTCGCCTTCCACCGTCAGACGCGGCGCGCGTACGCGCTCGTCGCCCATCGCCACGCGCTGCTGCATCAGTTTGATCAGCTGCACGAACTTGGGCACGGTGTCCATGCGCAGCAGCGGCAGCAGCCAGGCGTAGAGTTCCATCGCCGCCGGTGCGCCGCCATCGCGCGCCTGTTCGAACACCCGCACCGACTCGGCCGGGAAGGCGTTGACCACGCCGGCGATCCAGCCCACCGCGCCCATCGACACGCCTTCGACGATCGCGTCGTCCATGCCCACCATCAATTCCAGGCGATCGCCGAGCAGCGCCTTGATCGCGGCGAAGCGGCGGATGTCGCAGGAGGATTCCTTCACCGCCTGCAGGTTCGGATACGCGGCGGCGAGTTCGGCGATGCGCTCGGGCACGAAGTCGGTCTTGTAGGCGACCGGATTGTTGTACAGCAGCACCGGCAGGTCGGTGGCTTCCAGGATCGCGCGCATGTGCGCGCCCATCTCCTGCCAGTCGGTGGAATAGACGTAGGGCGGCAACGCCATCAATCCGCGCGCGCCCAGGCGCTGCGCGGCCTGCGCCAGGCGCACGGCTTCGTCGGTGGACAACGCGGCGATGCCGGGGATCACAGGCGCGCTGTCGCCCAGCGCTTCCACCAGGGTGGCGACGATCTCCAGCTTCTCGTCGAACGACAGCGTCGCGCCCTCGCCCAGCGAGCCCAGCGGCACGATGCCGGTGCAGCCGGCGGCGATGAGTTGGCGCGCGTGATCGGCGAGGAAGGCGTGATCGACCGTGCCGTCGGCCTTGAACGGCGTGGTGATGGCGGGCACGACGCCGCGCCAGAAGCTTGCGTTGCTCATTGAGGTTCCTGTCTCGACACTGAGGTGTGGGGAATGCGTGGCGCGCGTCTAGTCCGGACGCACGCCCCAGGCGAAGGGGTCGTCGTCTTCGATCAGCAGGCGGCCTTGCGCCATCAGATGCGCGCGTCCGCTGATGCGCGGATGGATGCGGCCGCCGTCGGCGGGCTGGTAGCTGCCTTCGAACACGCTGCCCAGCACGCTCTCCATGCGCGTGACCGCGCCGGGCGCGAGCGCGCCGTCGGCGGCCAGGCAGGCCAGCTTGGCCGAGAAGCCGGTGCCGCAGGGCGAGCGGTCGTAGGCCAGGCCCGGGCACAGCACGAAGTTGCGCGCGTCCGCGTCGGGCGTGCGCGCCGCGCCGTTGAGTTCGATGTGATCGATCTGGGCGCCGTCGGCGCCGCGCACGCTGGCCGCTTCCAGCGCGTGGCGGATCGCTTCGGTATAGCGCGTGAGCTCGCGCCATTGCGCGACCTCCAGCGGGATCGGGCAGTCGCGGCTGATGTAGAACCAGTTGCCGCCCCAGGCCACGTCGCCGCGCACGCGGCCGTAGCCGGGCACGTCGAGTTCGACGTCGCGCGCATGGCGGTAGCTTTCGACGTTGTCGATGGAAACCAGGCCGTCCTCGTGCAGCTGCGCCACCACCGTGCCCACGGGCGTGTCTATCGCATGCCGGCCCGGACCGATCCGGCCCAGATGCGCGAGCGTGCGCACCAGACCGATCGTGCCGTGGCCGCACATGCCCAAGGTGCCGACGTTGTTGAAGAAGATGACCGATGCGACCGAGTACACGTACTGCGGCGGCAGCAGCAAGGCGCCGACCATCGCATCGGATCCGCGCGGCTCGCAGGCGATCGCGCTGCGCCAGCGGTCGTGCTGCGCGGCGAACGCCAGGCGTTGTTCGGCGAGGCTGCCGGCGCCCAGATCGGGCAGGCCGGACAGCACCACCCGCGTGGGTTCGCCGCCGGTGTGCGTGTCGATGTAGTCGATGCTGCGCATGACCGTCATGGTCCCGCCGCGGGCGCTCGGGGGTCTAGCCGGCTTGCGTCGTCGCGGATGCGGAAATCGGCACAAAACTTTTCCGCCGACGCATAATCCGACGATGCCTTCCGCAGCGCTGCCGCCGGTGGATCCCGACCTCCTGCAGGAGCTGTTCGACCGTCTGCCCGACGTGGTGTTCTTCATCAAGGACCGGCACGGCCGCTACACCCACGCCAATCAGACCCTGGTGCAGCGCCTGGGCCTGGGCGCGCGCGAGGCGGTCATCGGCTACCGCGCCAGCGAGCTGTTCCCGGCGCGCCTGGGCGACGGCTATGCGGCGCAGGACCGGCGCGTGCTGGGCGGCGCGCGCATCGACGACCAGCTGGAAATGCACATGTTCCAAAACCGCGCCGCGGGCTGGTGCCTGACCAGCAAGCAACCGCTGCGGCACGACGGTGAGATCCACGGCCTGATCGGGATCTCGCGCGATCTGGCCCAGCCCGACGGCCGCCATCCGGGTTATGCGCGGCTGCGTCGCGTGCTCGATCACATGGAGGCGCACTACGGCGAACCGGTGCGCATGCAGGCCTTGGCGGAACTGGCCGGGCTGTCGCTGTCGCAACTGGAGCGGCAATTCCGGCGTGTGTTCCAACTGGCGCCGCAGCAATGGCTCACGCGCCTGCGCATCGAGGCGGCGATGCAGCGCCTGCACGGCGAGGACACCATCGCCTCGATCGGCCAGTTGTGCGGCTTCACCGATCAAAGCGCCTTCAGCCGCCAGTTCAAGGCCAGCGTGGGACTGACGCCGCGCGATTACCGCCGGCTCAATCCCGCGCCGCCCTGCGCGCCGACATGAGCATCTGCGCGGCCGCGTACAGCACCACGATCACCACCAGCCAGCGCAGCCATTCCAGCGGCAGCGATTTGACCACGAAGGCCGCGATCAGCACCCCGGGAATGCCGCCCAGCGTGAGGCCCAGGGCCGCGCGCAGGTCGTAGCGCCCGGAGCGCACGAAGGCGCCGCCGCCGACCGGCATCAGGAAGGCGCAGGCGCCCATCATGATCGGGAAGGCCGCGATCGGGTTCATGCCCAGCAGACTCACCAGAATCAGGCAGGGCGCGTACAGGCCGATGCCCAGCATCATCAGCGCGCCCAGCAGCAGGCTCACCACGACCGCGAACGCGAGCCGGGCGCCCGCCAGGCCCACGGCGTCGCCGCCGCCGGGCAGCCAGTTCAAGTTGGCCGCCAGGAACAACCCCGCGGCGATCAGCAAGGCCACGCCCATGCCGATCTGGATCGCACGCCGCGGCAGTCGCGCGACCACGCGCACGCCCAGCCAGGCGCCGGCCACCGCCGCGGCGATCATGCTCAGCAGCGTGGTCAGGTCCACCTGCACCACCGCAATGAAGATCAGCGCCTGCGCCACGGTCGGCAGCGCGTGGCCGACATTGAGACTGCCGGGGATGCGCTCGTCGGCGACGCGTCCGCGCAGCTTGAAGATCGCGGTGGTGGTGGCGAAGGAACCGATGCCCAAAGTGTCGAAGAAGTTGGCGACGAAGCCGGTCGCCAGATCGCGCGCGTCGGGCCGGCGCGCGCCGTCCGCGGCCGCTTCGGCGCGGCGCGCGCGTTCGATCGCCCACCAGCGCCAGGCGTAGGCCAGGGCCAGCGCGGTGAGCGCGGTCAGCAACAGCACGGTGCCGTCCCGGTTGGGATCCATCGCCAGACTCCCTGCGCACGCGGTCGCGTGCCCGGCCCATGGTCGGCGCGGGCACGGGCGCATGGCTTGTCTCGCTTCCGCGCGCTGCGTGCGGAATATTGCGTAGTCGCCCGCGGCGGCCGCGCCTAGCATCAGCCCCTCCATCCGCGCGGGCCTGCGCTTGAGCCGAACGTCCACCGCCTCTTCCGTGCTTGTGATCGGCGCCGGCGTGATCGGCCATGCCTGCGCGCTGGCGCTGCAGCGGCGCGGCTGCGACGTGGTGATGACCGACCCGGACCAGGCCGGCAGCGCGGCGTCCTGGGGCAACGCCGGCCACATCGCCACCGAGCAGGCGCAGCCGCTGGCCTCGCCGGCGACGCTGCGTTCGGCGCCGGGCCGCTTGTATGCGTTCGGCGGCCCGCTGTCGCTGCGCGACCCTCTGAGCATCGCGCCGTGGGTGTGGCGCTATTTGCGCGCGTGCCGGCCGCATACCTACGAGCGCGGTCGCGTGGCCTTGCGCGGCCTGCTGGCGCAGGCCTTGCCGGCGTGGCGGCATCTGGCGCAGACGCTGGAACAACCGCAACTGCTGCGCGAGACCGGTCACTGGGTGTGCTGGGAATCGGCGGGCGCAGCCGCGCGCGGCCGCGCCGGCTGGGACGGCAGCGACACCGGCGACACCCGTTTCCAGACGCTGGCCGACGGCGACCTGGGCGCGCTGCGCGCGGCGTCCAGCGCGCCGATCCATTCCGGCATCGCCTTTTCCGGCACCGCCCAGATCGCCGATCCGCGGCGCCTGGCCGCGGCCTTGCAGGCGCGCTTCCTCGCCGACGGCGGCGAGCGCCGCTACGACCGCATCGAACGTCTGCGCAGCGACGGCGGCGGCCTGGTCGCCAGCACCGCCGAGGGCGAGACGCTGCGCGCGCAGCGCGTGCTGGTGTGCGCGGGCGTGCGCTCGCGCGCGCTGATGGCTTCGCTGGGCATCCACGCGCCGCTGGTGGCCGAACGCGGTTATCACCTGCAGTGGGCGGAGCATCGCTGGCCGGACCTGCCGCCGGTGGTGTTCGAGGACCGCTCGATGATCGTGACCCGCTTCGAGGGCGGTCTGCGCGCCGCCGGTTTCGTCGAGTACGCGCACGCGGATTCGCCGCCCGATCCCGGCAAGTGGCGGCGCCTGCGTCTGCACGTGGCCGAACTGGGCCTGCCGGTGCGCGGCGCGCACAGCCGCTGGTTCGGCGCCCGCCCCACCCTGCCCGACTACCTGCCGGCGATGGGCCGCAGCGCGCGCGTGCCGGGCCTGCATTACGCGTTCGGCCATCAGCACCTGGGCCTGACCCTGGCCGCGATCAGCGGCGAGCTGCTGGCGCGGTCGATGAGCGGCGAGAGCGACGGCACCGAGCTGGCGGCGTTCGATCTGGATCGGTTCGGCGGCTGAGGCAAACGTAGCCTTGCGGCTTTGGCGCGTTTGCGAAGCGCTTCGTTTCCCGTCGTTCCGGCGAAGGCCGGAGCCTGGGCGCTCTCCTCACCCGTCATTCCGGCGAAAGCCGGAACCCATGTTGCCGTTGCTCTGTAAGCGATCCATCCGTGATCGCCAGCGAAGAGCGACCATGGGTTCCGGCTTTCGCCGGAATGACGGAGCCTGGGTGCGGGCGAAAGCCGGGGCAGCACCGTCGGAGCACCGGCGCTGGCGGCCGCTGCCGCGGCCTGCTTAGACTGCGGGCATGGCCGCCCCCGTCGCCCCACTCGCCGATGCCGATGCCGTCGCCGCGCAGATCCGCGACGCCTTCGCCGACTACCACGCGCGCTTCGCCGCGATCACGCGGCGCGCCAAGGGCCGCTTCGAAACCTGCGACTGGAGCGGCGCGCGCGACGACGCGGTCGAGCGCATCGCGCTGTACGACCGCTGCGTGGCCGAGGCCAGCCAGGCGCTGGACGCGCGCCTGGGCGCGCAGGCGCACGACCGCGCGCTGTGGTCGGCGGTGCACGCCGGCTATGCGCGCCAGATCGAACCGTTGCTGGACCGCGAGCTCTACAAGACCTTCTTCAACACCCTGACCCGGCGCTTCTTCAAGACCCGCGGCGTGGACGCGGCGATCGAGTTCGTGGCGCTGGACATCGAGCCCACCGACGCGATCACCCACCCCGTCGCGCGCCACAGCTATGCGGTGTCGGGCGAGCGGCTCACCGAAACCTTGATGCGCGTGCTGGACGACTATCCGTTCGCGGTGCCGTACGCGCACCGCACACGCTGCGCGGCCGGGATCGCGGTGCGCCTGCAGGACGACCTGCATCACTGGGGGCCCGATCCGGTGCGCGCGATCGAGCTGCTGGATGCGGTGTTCTACCGCGAGCGCCGCGCCTATTTGATCGGCCGCGTGTTCGGCGAGCGCGCGTTCTCGCCGTGCGTGATCGCGCTGGTCAACGATGGCGGCGCGCTGCGCGTGGATGCGGTGCTGACCTTGCGCGCGGACGTGGTGCAGCTGTTCAGCTACTCGCGCAGCTATTTCCATGCCGACCTGGGCACGGTCGGCGACGCGGTGGTGTTCCTGCGCACGCTGCTGCCGGGCAAGCCCATCGACGAGCTGTACACCGTGCTCGGCCGCGCCAAGCAGGGCAAGACCGAGCGCTACCGCACCTTCTTCCGTCAGTTCGCCGCGCAGGCCGGCGAGCCACTGGTACGCGCCGATGGCGAGCGCGGCATGGTGATGGCGGTCTTCACCCTGCCCAGCTATCCGCTGGTGTTCAAGCTGATTCGCGACCGCTTCGCCTACCCCAAGGATATCGCCCGTACCGAGGTCGAGGCCAAGTACGCGCTGGTGTTCCACCACGACCGCGTCGGTCGCCTGGTCGACGCGCAGCCGTTCCGGTTCCTGCGTTTTCCGCGCGCGCGCTTCGCGCCGGAGCTGCTGGAGGAACTGCTGGGCACCTGCGCCGGCAGCATCACCGAGGACGGCGAAGACCTGGTGCTGCACCTGTGTTACGTCGAGCGCCGCTTGCGGCCCTTGAACCTGTACCTGCGCGAGCAGCCGCTGGAAACCGCGCGCGCGGCCGCGATCGATTACGGCCAGGCGATCAAGGACCTGGCCCTGGCCAATATCTTCCCCGGCGATCTGCTGTTGAAGAACTTCGGCGTTTCGCGCCACGGCCGCGCGGTGTTCTACGACTACGACGAGCTGTGCCTGGTCACCGACTGCCGGTTCCGCGCGGTGCCGCAGGCGCGCAACCACGAAGACGAGATGGAGGCCGGGGCCTGGTTCTACGCGGCCGGCAACGACGTGTTTCCCGAACAGTTCCCGCGCTTCCTGGGCCTGACGCCGCCGCTGCTGGGCGCGCTGTTGCACGCGCACCCGGAGATCTTCCAGGTGACGTGGTGGCAGCAGGTGCAAGACGCGCTGCGCGCCGGCCGCTACACCGACGTCGCGCCGTATCCGCTGGACCGGCGTCTGCCCTGAGCGCCGGCCCAGGCCGCTCAGTTGTCGCGGAACGCCTGCGGCAGATTGGGCAGCGCCAGCAGGTCCAGTTCCAGCCGCGTCGGCTCGCCCTCGATCTCCACGCCGACGGTGAACGCGCCGGCCGCGATCAGGCGCAACTCGGCGCCCTCGCCGTTGGGCACCACGCGCCGCTGCGGCGGATCGAACGTGGGATGCAGATGGAAGATCACCGTGCCCACCAAGGGCGGCGCGCCCGGCAGGATGCGCACGCTGAGCAGCACGGCGCAGAGGCTGCCGTCGGCATTCAGGGGGCTCACTGTCGCGTCGAGCACGCGCCCCTCGGCCGTGGCCGCGCCGCCGAACGCGTTCTTGTTGGGGTCGCTGTCCCACAGCGCCGAATGGGTGCGCAGCGCGGGCACGAAGGCCGGGCGCGCGGATTCGCGGCCCGCGGCGTCGACGCGCTTGGCCGGCGCTGGCGCGGCGGCGGGCGCGGTGCCGCGCGCGATGAAAGCCACCGCGTCGTCGAGGGTGGCCTTGCTCTCGCGCGCGCTGCGCTCGGCCTCCTGGCGGCGGCGGCGCTCGGCGGCGACAGCGCTCTGGCTGCTTTCCAGGTATTGGACGAAATCGGTGCGGGTCCAGATGTAGGACGCCAGGAAGCCCAGCAGCGCCGCGGTCGCGAGCAGGAAGCCGGCGGTGGTCGCGCCGTTCTTCAAGCCCCAGTCGGCCGCGGCCTGGATCGACAGGCGGTTGAACGCGTCCGCGATCTCGCGCGCCTGCACCAGGCTCACGCCGACCACGATCTTGGTCAGCCAGTCGCTGATCTGTTCCAGGTTGGTGTTGTGGCTGAAGCCCGGATCGGCGCGCGGCGCGGCGCCTTCGCGCGCCGGGTCGGTCACCACCGTCGGCGGCGGCTCGGTCAGCGCGCGCGGGATACCGAACAGGAAACCCAGCAAGGTGCCGGCCAGGGCCGCGCACAACACGCCGGCGATGGCGGCGCCGAACTTCCATTGCAGACCGATCGCGAGCCAGGCGCTGAGCAGGATCAACACCGCCAACACCGCGGCCACGCGCGCGGCGCGCACGATCGGGCGTATCGGTTCCGCGTCGCGCTCGCGCGCGGACGACGGCGGGGAGATGCGTGGGGTCGGCTGCGTGTCCATCGCGGCGTGTTCCGATTCCGTTCTCGCCCAAGCTAACGCAATTCGCGCTGGGCCGCGGCCGTCAGCGCCAGCTGGACGGATCGATCGGCAGGTCCATGCGCGGGTCGTGCACCAGCAGGCGGTCGTCGGCGCCCAGCAGGTCGGGATAGACCACCAGGTTGGAACCGCCGGCGCGGCGCGTGGACGGGAACGCGATCGCGGCCAGGCCGGCGGCGCGCGCGTCGTCGGCGATCACCCAGCTGGGCGGCTCGATCTCGTCCAGGAACGCCATGCGCTTCCAGTTGCAGGACAGTTCCTGCCACAGCGGCGGCCAGTGCGCGGGGTCGTAGCCGGCGCGGAAGTCGGCCACGCGCGCGATGGTGGCGCGGTAGGCGACCAGGGTGCCGGGGCGCACCAGCGGATCGTCCTGGCGGAACTCCTCGACCGCGGTTTCCGGTTCCAGCGCCAGGTACAGGGCGTCGATGCCGGGCCGATTGAGGCGGCCGCCGGAGATCGCCGCGCCGGCGCCGCTGAGCGGCTGGAACGACCAGCGCGGGGTGTGCATGCGGTACGCCGGGAGGTCCGGTCCCAGTGCCGCGACGATCATCCGGTGGCGCCGCCTTCCAACGTCGCCAGGTAGCGGATCACCGCCTCGGATTTGCCGTCGCGCACCAGGTCGGCGGCGGTCTGGTAACCGAACTCGGCGATCGGATGATTGATGAACCAGAACAGCGTGCGCTCGCGGTCGTCGTTGACCCGGTAGGCCGCGGCCAGCACTTTGACGATGTCGCGCAAGGCGCCCTGCAGCTGCGAGGACTCCGGATTGCCGGTGACCGTGTTGCGGTGCACGCGCGCCAGGCCGGCCAGGTCGCTCACGCCCATGTGCAGGGCCTGGGCCATACGCACCGGCGACAGCGTCGGGCGCGAGGGTTCGCGCAGGGTTTCCAGGAAGGTGTCGAAGGCGGCGGCGGACACGGCGTCACTCCAGAGGGGACGCGACCATAGTACGCCTATATTTTGCACAATCAATGCACTGATCTGCGGGAAGCCCAAAAAGAAGGCCTGGAGCGACCGGGCCTTCAGCGGACAGTGGGCTGGGCGGCGCGTCCTGCTCTCACGCGCAGGCGCCCGGTGCGCAGGCCGGGACCGCGGCGGAGGCGGCCGGCAGCGGCTGGGCTCGGTCGCGTGCGACCGGCTTGGCCTCCTGGGCCGGCGCCGGGAGCGGCGCGGGACGGTCGTAGAACCGGTCGTCGGTCAGGTACCCCTGCATGAACAGCAGGTCTTTGTAGATGCTCATGACGTACTCCTTGGGACTGGGCTCCGGGGCCCGGGATGGGCTGGCCACTTGAGTGATTCACAAGCTACGCTTAGCCCATGCACTGAAAAAGCGACATTTCTGCAAGCCAGACTTGAGCAGGATTCAACATGAGCCGCCCACCCTTGCACGCCCTGCTGGGCTTCGCCGCCGCCGCCCGCGCCGGCAACCTGACCCGCGCCGCCGGCTCCATGCACCTCACGGTCAGCGCGCTGAGCCACCAGATCCGCACCCTGGAAGAGCGCCTGGGGCGGCGTTTGTTCGAACGCGGGCCGCGCGGCGTCAAACTCACCGCCGACGGCGAGCGCCTGATGAACCGCATCGCCCCGCATCTGGCCGCGCTGGACGATGCGCTGCGCCCCTACGGCCCCTGCCGCGACGACGTACTGACCCTGAGCCTGATGGCCTCGATGGCCTCGGCCTGGCTGGTGCCGCGCCTGGGCGATTTCCTGGCCCTGCACCCGCAGCTGGAACTCAACCTGCAATCGAGCACGCGCCTGGTCGATTTCGAACGCGAGACCAACGTCGACGCCGCCCTGCGCGGCGGTTACGGCGCCTGGCCCGGGGTGGTGATCGAGCACCTGTTCGACGAAACCCTGACCCCGGTGGCCAGCCCGAAACTGATCGAACGCATGGGCGGCCTGCCGGCGCTGGAAGACCTGCAGCGCTGGCCCTTGCTGGGCGATCCGGCCGACCACTGGCGCGACTGGTTCGAGCATTACGGCGGCCGCGAACCCAACCGCTACGTCGCCCACTTCGACGACTCCGAAACCATGCACCGCGCCGCGGTCGAAGGCATGGGCGTGGCGCTGGCGCGCATGGCGCGCACGCGGCTGCTGATCGAGAACGGACAGCTGGTGTCGCTGCGCCCCGAACGCCTGCGCACCGACTACGCGCATTACCTGGTGTATCCGCAGCGCTCGGCCGACCACGCCGGCCTGCTCGCGTTCCGCGGCTGGGTGCACGAGCAGGCGCAGGCCTATGTGGCGCGCATGCAGGCCAGCCTGCCCAGCGACGACGGGCTGATGCGCAAGGTGCGCAAGCACTCGCAGACCTGAGCGGGTCCGGGACCACCGGCACTGGCCGCTAACGCGGCAGCGGTTAGGCTGATCGCCCTTTCCGTTGCGAGACCGACGCATGACCGCTCTCCCCCTGCACCGTTCGTTGCTGGTCGCCGTGGTCGCCGCCACGCTCGGCATCGGCGTCGGCCACGCGGCCGAAAAAGCCGCCAAGCCGGCCGCGTCGGCCAAGAGCATCGAAGCCGCGCTGGCCAAGCCGCTGGCCGGCGACTGGCGCGACGCCAAGAACAGCGCGCGCGACGTCTACCGCCATCCGGCGCAGACCCTGGCCTTCTTCGGCGTGCAGCCCGGCCAGACCGTCATCGAAATCACCCCCGGCGGCGGCTGGTACAGCGAAGTGCTGGCGCCCTACCTCAAGGATCACGGCCGCTACGTCGCCGCGGTCTGGGACGACGCGATTCCCGACCAGCCCAAGTACCGCTACAGCCTCAACACCGCATTGCGCGCGAAGTTCGCCGGCAACCCGGCCGTGTACGGCGCGCCGGACGTGCGCGTGTTCGATCCCAAGGCGCCGGTGTTCGGCCCCGCCGGCGGCGCCGACACGGTGCTGACCTTCCGCAACGCCCACAACTGGGTGTCCGACGGCAACGCGCCGGCCTACTTCAAGGCGTTCTTCGATGCGCTCAAGCCCGGCGGCGTGCTGGGCGTGGTCGACCACCGCGCCAAGCCCGGCACCGATGTGGAAAAGATGAAGACCTCCGGCTACCTCACCGAAGCGCTGGTGATCGAACTGGCCCAGGGCGCCGGCTTCGTGCTCGACGCCAAGAGCGAGATCAACGCCAACGCCAAGGACGGCACCGACCACCCCAACGGCGTGTGGACGCTGCCGCCCAGCAACCGCCACGACGCGGCCGACGCGGCCAAGTACAAGGCGATCGGCGAAAGCGACCGCATGACGCTGCGCTTCAAGAAGCCGGGCTGAGGCCGGCGGCCGTCGCGCGCGATCGATGCGGTCGCGCGCGGCGCTTCTGGATGCGCGTCCCGTAGCGACCGCCACGTTTGGCGGCGCACGCGGGCCTGCGCGATCATGCGCGCATGCTGATCGCGTTCAACAAGCCCTATGGCGTGCTGTGCCAGTTCACCGACCGCAGCCTGCCGCCGCGGCCGACGCTGGCCGGCTTCGGCCTGCCGACGGACGTGTACGCGGCCGGCCGGCTCGATCACGACAGCGAAGGTTTGCTGCTGCTTACCGACGACGGCGGCCTCGCGCATCGGCTGACCGATCCGCGGCATAAGCAGCCCAAGACCTATTGGGTGCAGGTGGAAGGCGAGCCGTCGGAAACGCAGCTGCGCGCCTTGCGCGAGGGCGTGACGCTCAACGACGGCCCGACGCGGCCGGCCCGGGCCGCGCGCATCGAAGCGCCGGCGTTGTGGCCGCGCGATCCGCCGGTGCGCTTCCGCAAGACCGTGCCGGACGCGTGGTTGGCGCTGACCATCAGCGAAGGCCGCAATCGGCAGGTGCGGCGCATGACCGCGGCGGTGGGGTTGCCGACCTTGCGTTTGGTGCGGGTGGCGATCGCAGAGCATGGCCTCGACGGTTTGGCGCCGGGGGAGTGGCGGGAGATTTAGCGCGATCGAGGTTCGCGGCCGGGCGCGTTGTCGCGATCGCGGCTTACGCCGCTCCCACAGGGGGCATATGGTTTTCGCGGTGCGTGGGTTGCGTGGTCGCGGCTCACGCCGCTCCTACCCCAAAGCGGCGACGCGCTTTCTGTGGGAGCGGCGTAAGCCGCGATCGCGACAACGATGCGGCGACGTCGCCACCGAAGCGCGCATCGCTACCGCGCCCACCTCAATCCCGCTCCGCCATCGGCGGCGCCACCGGTACCGAGTTCGCGCCCGGCCGCGTCAGGATCAGCACCCCGCCCAGCACCACCGCGGTGCCGACGATCTGCACCGGCGTGATCGCCTCGCCCAGCACCCAGCCGCCCAGGAACACCAGCGACACCGGCCCCAACACCGACAGCTGCGCCGCGGTGCCCGCGCCCAGGCGCGCGACCGCGGCCATGGTGAAGGTCACCGGCAGGAAGGTGCAGAACAGCGCGTTGGCCGCGGCCAGGCCGTACACCGGCCACGGCAGCGCCAGCAGGTGCGCGACGTCGCGCGCGATCAGGTAATGGATCAGCGTGGCCGCGGTCGACACCACCATCGCGTAGGCGACCAGGCGCAGCGAGCCCACACGCTGGATCACCTGGCCCGACATCGCCAGGTACAGCGCATAGCAGAACGCCGCCAGCAGCACGAGCGCGCTGCCCAACAGCACGTGCTCGCCTTCCACGCGCAGGTTTTCGGCCATCACCAGGGCGACGCCGGCATAGCTGACCGCCATCGCGATCCATTCCTTGCGCGCCACCTTGCGGCCGAACGCGAACACGCCCATCAGCAGCACGAAGGTGGGATTGAGGAACAGGATCAGCCGCTCCAGCGACACCGGCACGTATTCCAGGCCCCAGAAATCGAACAGGCTGGACAGGTAGTAGCCCAGCACGCCCAGCACCACGATCAGGCCCAGGTCGCGCCGGCTCAGGCCGTCGCCGCGCGCGCGGGCGCGGCGGGTCTCGCGCACGCCCAGCAGCAGGAACAGCGGCAGCGACAGGGCCATGCGCAGCGCCATCACGTCCAGCGCGTCGATGCCGTAGCGGTACTGCAGCTTGGCCAGGATCGCCTTGGCCGAAAACAGGACGGCGCCGGCAGCGGCCAGACTCAGGCCGAGGCGCCGGGCGGCGGGATCGTGGGTGGGGGTCACGGCGGATTCGCGAGGTCGTAGCCCCACCATGATAGCGGGCGCGCGGAGCCGGACGCGGCCGCGCCGCCCAGGCCCGTTGGCGGCGGCCGGACCCGTCCGCCCTATCGGCGACAGCGTGACCGGCGCCATTGCATGCCCCGATGAATGGTTCAGACTGTACCTGTACAGGCACCGCTGCCCCACAGCCCATTCTGTTAAGTTGCCACTACAAATGCGCACAGATGACGCCGCAGAGCTCGGCCAGGACCCGCCGCCCACCGCGTCGGCCCCGGCCCGCGACGAGCCCGCGCCGGCCGACTCTGCGCTGGCAGCGCAGGCGCTGGGGAGCGACACCGACCGTATGACCATCGCCGTCACGTCCATGGGCCGCATCCTGGTGGTCGACGATCAGGCCGCCAATCTGCGTGTGGTCGGCACCTTGCTGCAGCGCCAGGGCTACGAGGTGATCACCGCCTCCAGCGGCGACGAGGCGCTGGCGCGTTATGCCGAATCCGAGCCCGACCTGATCCTGCTCGACGTGATGATGCCGGGCATGGACGGCTTCGAGGTCATGCAGGCGCTGCGCGAACAGGCGCCGCTGAAGGTGCCGGTGGTGTTCGTCACCGCCGCCCACGACCGCGACCTGCTGCTGCGCGCCTTCGACGCCGGCGTGGTCGACTACGTCACCAAGCCCTTCCTGCCCGAGGAACTGCTGGCGCGGGTCAACGCGCACGTCGGCCTCAAGCTCACCCGCGACCGGCTGGAACGGGTCGCGCGCGAGCGCGAGGAACTGGTCAACCTGGTCGCGCACGACCTCAAGAATCCGCTCACCAGCGTGCTGTTCGCCAGCGACCTGCTGCGCAGCGGCGGCTGCAAGCCCGAGCGGGTGCCGCGCTATCTGCAGATGATCCACGAGAGCGCCGACGACGCCCTGGGCTACATCCGCCATTACCTGGAAAGCAGCAGCGCCGGCCGTCGCGCCGCCGACGGCGACGAACGCGCCGACTTGGGCCAGACCCTGCAGTGGCTGGTGCACCGCTACGAGATGCAGCTGGATGCGCGCGGCATCCGCATCGAGGTGGCGCCGCCGCCCGGCGCGGCCGAGGTCGCGATCGACCCGCGCGTGCTGCGCCAGGTCAGCGAGAACCTGCTCACCAATGCGATGAAGTACGCGCCCGGCAGCGAACTGCTGCTGGCGGCGCGTCCGGGCGCGCCGGGCTACTGGCAGCTGATCGTGGCCGACCGCGGCCCGGGCATCGCGCCGGAGCGCCAGCGCGAGCTGTTCAAGCCCTTCGTGCGTCTGCACGACGACGCCGTCGACGACGGCCTGTCCAGCGGCTTGGGCCTGTCGCTGGCGCGCCAGATCGTGGCCAACTTCGGTGGCCAGCTCTGGTACGAGGATCGCCGCCGCGGCGGCGCGCGTTTCGTGGTGGAGCTGCCGGAAGCGCAGTAAGGCGCGGCGCTCGCGGCGCCGCGCTCCATGACCCCGGGAACCTTATTCGCTGGCGGTGCCTTCGTCGGCCGCGCTGCGGCTGCGGCGACGGCGGGTGCCGCCGTCGGCACGGCGCGCGTCGATGCGCTTGGCGCTGCCCTCGATCGGCGCGCCGGCCTGCTTTTGCTTGGCGCGGTGCCGCGCCGCCAGCCACAGCAGGCCGGCGCCGGCCACCGCGGCGACCGCGATCGCCGGATTGCGGCGCACGAAATTGCCGGCCACGCGCGCACCGGTCTTGACCGCGCCCAGCGCCACGCCGGCCTCCAGCAGCTTGCCGGCGCTGCCGGGCACCTGCTTGAGGCTGTCGCCGACCGTGGCGACGAGTTCCATGGCGCGGTCGGGCAAGGAAGTGAACTTGCTCATCGGATCGGATCCTGGGGCTGGAATGCGGGGACCAGTCTCCTGCGCGGATCGTTGAAACGGCGTGATCGGGGTCGCGTATTGCCCGCCCGCGGCTGAATGCCGATCATGGCCGCACCCGATCCTCCGATCCGGGACCGACCCGACGCGAGCCGCCATGATCCGAGTGCTGCCCAACGTGCTCAACGCCGCCGAGCTGCAGGCCGTGCGCGAGCTGCTGCCGCAGGTGCGCTTCGGCGACGGCCGCATCACCAACCCCGACTCGACGATCAAGCAGAACCTGCAGGCGCCGCAGGAAGACCCGGCCAACGCGCGCATCGCCCAGATCGCGCGCGACGCCTTCATGCGCCACCCCGACGTGCGCACCTACGCCCATCCCAAGCAGATGGCGCGGACCACGGTGGTGCGCTACGAGCCGGGCATGAACTACGGCTGGCACGTCGACGAGGCGCTGTTCCCGTCCTCGCCGCCGCTGCGCAGCGACCTGTCGTGCACGATCTTCCTCAACGCGCCGGACGAGTACGACGGCGGCGAGCTCACTATCGAGCTGGGCGCGCAGCACCTGACCTACAAGCTCGACGCCGGCAGCGCCATCCTCTACCCGTCCACCACCATCCACCGCGTCACCCCGGTCACGCGCGGCGTGCGCCTGGCCGCGATCACCTGGCTGCAGAGCTGGGTCGCCGACGTCTCGCGGCGCGAACTGCTGGTGCAGCTGGACGAGGCACGCGCGATCGCCGCCGCCCAGCCCGGCGGACCGGACCCGCGTCTGCAGGTGCTGCTGGAATCGCTGCGCACCAACTTGTTCCGGATGTGGGCCGATACGTGAACGCGCGCCGCGCGGCCTGGACGGTCGGCGCCTGCGCGGCGCTGCCGGCCAGCGCCTGCGCCTCCGACATGTCGGGATTGGGCGCGGTCATGATCGGCATCCCGACGATGATCGTGGCGATATTGGTGCTGGCGGTACTGGCCTTGCGCGGGCGCGTGGGTCGGGTCGCCAGCGGTCTGGCCTGGCTGGTGTTCGTCGTCGCCGGCGCGATCGGCCTGTTGCTGGTGCACGACTCGCTCGCGCTGTTTCCCCGGTTCGTGGATGTCGGCGTGGCGTTCTATGTTCTGTTCGCGATCATGATCGCCTGCTTCGTCGTGGTCCTGGTCAAGCGGATGAAGAGCGAGTCGGACCCGCCTGCGCCCTAAGCTGCGGTAACGACCGCGGCGCCGCCATGCCGCGGGGCGGCGCGGGTTCGGGCTCGCCTCGAACCTAGCGCGCCCTGCGGATCCATCGGAGAGCACCCATGATCGAACTTCCCGTCCGCGATCCCTGCGACCTTTGCGAAGGCATGGCCGGTCGCGAACCACGGTGGGCGGTCATAGAGGAAGCCGAGCACACGCTGACCGTGATCAATCCGTGGCAATTCGAAGTCGGCCAGTGCTGCGTCATCACGCGCCGGCATGTGGCGACCTTGCTCGATCTGTCCGCGTCGGAATGCGCGGCCGTCATGGCCTCGGCGCAGAGAGTGGCGCAGGCGCTGGTCGCGGCGTATCGGCCGTTGGGCATCCTCACGTTCCAGAACAACGGCGTGTACAGCGGGCAGGAAACGCCGCACTTCCATTTCCATGTGGTGCCGCGGCAGCCGGGCAGCGATTGGGGCATAGGCCCGCCTCAGCTGGCGACCTTCGACGGCGCCGGACGCGAACGCGGCGCCTCGCACGATCCCAGCGGGGATGCGCAGCGTCGCGAGCGGGTCCGGGTGTCCGCGCAGCAGCTGACCGAGACGGCCGCGTTGATCCGTTCGAATCTGCCACAGTGACGTTGCGGTACCGGCGCCGCGGTGGACGTAACGCGGTACCGCCATCGATCAGGAGACCAGCATGCGCAATCACCCGGATGCGAATCGTCCCGCAACGGCGCACGGACACGCACGCGCACCGGAGCGCTTCGCGCAGGTCCGGCGCCGCGCGGCCTGCGGCGTCGCGCTTTGCGCCTTGCTGCCCGCCCATGCGCACGCCTCCGACATGTCGGGCCTGGCGACGATCATGCTGGGTCTGCCGGCGATGCTGGTCGCGGCACTGGTGCTGGGCCTGATCGCGGCACGGCCCCGGCCGGGCGCGGCGGCGGCCAGCACGGCGATGGCGCTGTTCATCGCCGCGGTGTTGATGCTGTTTTTCCTGCTGCGCGATTCGCTGGCCTTGTTTCCGAACTACGCGCTTTTCAGCCTGGCGTTCTACGCGGCATTCGGCATTGCGGCGGCATGCCTCGCGACGATCCTGCGCAAGCATGAGGCGCAGAAATCGGAGAACGGCGACGAGTGAGCCGTGCGGCACGGTGGACACCGCAGCCTCGTCAGCCCGCCGGGTGACGCGCGATGCGGTTCTCGGGTGAGCTTAGGGGTGGTCCGGGGCGTCGATCGCGGCGGCCAGGGCGGGTTCGCGGCGCGCGATGGCGTCGACCCAGGCCTGGCCTTGCGCGATCTCGTCGGCGTGCCGTTGCATCGCCAGCGCCAGGTCGTGGGCGCGATCGTCGCGGCCGTAGTCGTGCGTCTGCGCTTTCGAATAGCGGCCCCAGGCCGCGGCGGCCAGGGCCCGCGGCAGGCCCTGCGGATCCAGGCCCAGATGCGCGGCCGCGCGTTGCAGGCTGGGTTCGGGCTGCGCGAGCAGGGTTTCGAAATCCATGCGCAGCACACGCGCGGCGTGTGCGCCCTGGGCGTGCGCGGCGAAACGCACGCGTTCGGCCAGCCAGCCCATCGCGCATTGCTGCGGCAGCGACAGCGCGTGCAAGGCGACGCCGGCGGCATGGCCGCGCGCCTGCAGATCGCATAGCCGTTCGCCGGCGGCGCTGGCCGCGTCCAGCACCGAGGCCGGCGACTTCAGCAAGGTCGCCAGGTAGGGCCGCAGCGGCATGTCGAGCAGGATCGCGCGCGCATCGGCGCAGCGCTCCAACAACGGCGCGATCAGGCCGTTGCAGCCGCTGGTGGCCTTGACCACGCTGCGCGTGTGCGGCGACAGCGCGCGGCTCCATTGCGACCACAGCGCGCGCAGCAATTCCGGTGCTTCGGGTTCGGACAAGCGCGACTCGGGACGGCCCAGCAGCGGCCAGGCTTCGGCCAGCGTGCGCAACGGCAGCGGCTCGCGCAGGCCTTGCACCTCGGGCCAGGCGCCGAGCACGCGGCTGAGCAGGGTCGAGCCGCAGTGGCCGATGTGGAAGATCGCATCGGCCGGCCGCGCGCCGGACGCGGCGGCCGGCGGCAGCGAGGCCAGCGGCATCCAGCCGCCTTCGGCGTTGGCGGGCACGGCGCGATCGTCGAGAAACGCCGCCTCCTCGCGCTGCTGCGCGCTCAGGCGCAACCACAGCACGCGGCGGCCGACCAGGTCGAGCTTGAACGGCAGCAACTCGGGCAGATCGGCGGGGCTGGCGCTCATGCGCGGCGGGTCGGCGGGGACAGCGCGCAGTGTAGGCGATGCGATGCGCGGGCTGGCGGGGTAGGACGCGGGTGGCCTGGATCCCCGCCTGCGCGGGGATGACGTTCGGTGCATCGTCGGCTTTTGCTCGTTCGCTCTGCTTTTGCTGGTTCGCTCTGCTTTTGCTCGTCATCCCCGCGCAGGCGGGGATCCAGCATGCCGGCGGGGCGTCACGGCCGCAGGCCGGCGACGTATCGCTTCCACCCGGACGATCCTTCGCCGCGACCTGCGCCTCAGGTCCCGCGCGGTTTCGCCCGATGCGTCGCCTTGGCCGTCCACGGATCGTCCGGCCAGGGATGCTTGGGATAGCGGCCCTTCATTTCCTTCTTCACTTCCGGATAGGTGCGCTCCCAGAAGCCTTTGAGATCCTGCGTGACTTGCAGCGGCCGGCCTGCCGGCGACAACAGGTGCAGGGTCAGCGGCACGCGGCCGTCGGCGATGCGCGGCGTGTCGGCCAGGCCGAACAGTTCCTGCAACTTCACCGCCAGCACCGGCGCGGCGACCCCGCCCTCCTCCTCGAAGGCGTACTCGATGCCGCGCTCCATGCCCGAGGGCACGACGATGCGGGTCGGCGCGAGCGCGTCGATGCGCTGGCGCAGCGACCAGTCCAGGCGCGAACGCAGCGCTTCGCCGAGTTCGCTTTCGCTCAGCGCGTCCAGACGCGTCTTGCCGGACAGCGCCGGCTTGAGCCAGTCGTCCAGCGTGTCCATGAGCGCGCCGTCCGACAGCTCCGGCAGTTCGCCCGCCAGCTCGGGCAACCACGCGCGCAGACTGCGCACGCGCGCGCGCCATTGCCGCAGCGACGGCGTCCAGGGCAAGGCGTCCAGACCGAGCTGGCGCACCGCATCGACCAGGGCGTCGGCGTAGCGCGAGGGATCCGGCCGCGCCAGCGGACGGCTGTCGATGACGATGCGGTCGTAACGGCGCTCGCGCACCGCGGCGATCGCACGCGCGTTGGCGTCCCAGACCACGCGGTCCTCGCTGACGAAGCGCTGCGGGAACTCACGCTCCAGGCGCGCCTCGTCCAGCGGCGCGGCGCGCAGCACGCGCGCGTCGCGCGGATCGTCGCGCAGCTCGCTGATCACCAGCCACGGCTCGCCGTAGACCGCGCTGTCGTCGAACAGCTTGGCGCTGCGGCCGTTGGCGAGCTGGTAGCGGTACGCATCGCCGGGATGCTGGCGCGCGATGCGGTCGGGGAACGCGTGCAGCAGCAGATCGCCCAGCGCATGCGCGGGCACCTGCGACGGTGGCGCGCGATCCACGCGCAGGCGGCGGCGCCACTGCTTGCTGGCTTGGTCCAGCGCGGCCAACGCCGAGCGCGAAGCCTCGGGCGGCGCACGGCCGGCGCGGAACGCGGCCAGCGCCTGCCAGCGCGCCGCCAGGGCGTCGCCGCCGCTGCGCAACGGATCGCGCGCTTCGATCAGCGCCGCCAGGTCGCAGGCCAGCGCGCGTTCGCCGGCGTCGCTGGGCGCCAGCAGCATCGCCGCCAGGCGCGGATGCGTGCCCAGCGCGAGCACGCGGCGTCCGAACGCGGTGATCGCGCCGCCGTCCAGCGCGCCCAGGCGCTGCAGCAGCTCGCGCGCGGCGGCCAGTGCGCCGCTGGGCGGCGTATCCAGAAACCGCAGCGAAGCGTCGCCCCAGGCGGCCAGCTCCAAGGCCAGTCCGGCCAGTTCGACTTGGGCGATCTCGGGCCGGCGCTGCGGCTCCAGACGCTGCGACTCCGGCCACAGCCGGTAGGCCCAGCCCTCGGCGACGCGGCCGGCGCGGCCGGCGCGCTGGTCGGCCGAGGCCTGCGCGATCGCCACCACGTCAAGGCGCGCGAAACCGCTGTTGGGGTCGTAACGCGGCTCGCGCGCCAGGCCCGAATCGATCACCACCCGCACGCCCGGCAAGGTCACGCTGGATTCGGCGACGTTGGTGGCCAGCACCACGCGGCGGCGGCCGTCGGGATCGGGCTGCAATACGCGCGACTGCTGCTCCACCGGCAGTTCGCCGTGCAGCGCCAGCACGTCGACGCCGCGCAGCGCGTCGCTGGCCTGCAAGGCCGCGTCCACGCGCGCGATCTCGCGCTGGCCGGGCAGGAACACCAGCACGTCGCCGGGATGCTGGCTGAGCGCGTGTTCGACCGCGCGCTTGGTCTGATGTTCGAGCTTCTCGTCGCGGCGCGCCGGAGAGTGGGCGATGCTCACCGGATAGCTGCGGCCGGCGCTGCTCAGGCGCGGCGCGTCCAGGAACTGGGCCAGGCGCTCGCCGTCCAGGGTGGCCGACATCACCACGATGCGCAGGTCCTCGCGCAGCGCGGCCTGCACGTCCAGGGCCAGGGCCAGGCCGAGGTCGGCGGCGAGATGGCGTTCGTGGAATTCGTCGAACAGCAGCGCGCCGACGCCGTCCAGGGTCGGGTCGTCCTGGATCATGCGGGTGAGGATGCCCTCGGTGACGACCTCGATGCGCGTGCGCGCCGACACCTGGTTCTCGAAGCGGATGCGGTAGCCGACGGTTTCGCCCGCGGCCTCGCCGCGCTGGCGCGCCATGAACTGCGCGGCGGCGCGCGCGGCGACGCGGCGCGGTTCCAGCATCACGATCTTGCGGCCCTGCAACCACGGCGCGTCCAGCAGCGCCGGCGGCACCTGGGTGGTCTTGCCGGCACCCGGCGGCGCCTCCAGCACCAGGCGCGGGTGGGCGGCGAGGCTGTCGCGGATCTGCGGCAGCAGGGGATCGATGGGAAAGACGGGCGCGGTCACGCGCGCAAGGATACGCGGGGGCGTTGCGCTTGCCATCGTGGCTGCCGCTCCGCGGCGTGACCGCTTTGCGTGGGAGCGGCGTAAGCCGCGATGGCTCCAGCTCGCCGAGATCGCCGAGGACGTCGTAGCCGGAGCCCATCGCGGCTTACGCCGCTCCCACAGGAAGCGCGGGAAGCCGCCAAGCCGGCATTGCTAAACTGCGCCCCTCGCTACCGAACGCTCCCCCATGCAACTGCTCGACATCGGCGCCAACCTCACCCACGACAGCTTCGATCCCGACCGCGACGCGGTGCTGCAGCGCGCGCGCGACGCGGGCGTGGCGCAGATGGTGGTGACCGGCGCCAGCCGCGAGCACTCGCCCAAGGCCCTGGCGCTGGCGCGCAAGCACCCCGGCGAGTTGTACGCGACCGCCGGCGTGCACCCGCATCACGCCACCGAATACACGGCCGAGTGCGACGCCGAGATGCGCGCCCTGCTCTCGCATGCCGAAGTGGTGGCGGTGGGCGAATGCGGGCTGGACTACTTTCGCGATTTCTCGCCGCGCCCGGCGCAGCGGCGCGCATTCGAGCAGCAGCTGCAGATCGCGGTCGATACGCGCAAGCCGCTGTTCCTGCACCAGCGCGACGCGCACGCCGACTTCATGGCGACCCTGCGCAACTTCGACGGCCGGCTGGGGCCGGCGGTGGTGCACTGCTTCACCGGCACGCGCGAGGAACTGTTCGATTATCTCGACCAGGACTGGCACATCGGCATCACCGGCTGGCTCTGCGACGAGCGCCGCGGGCAGCACCTGCGCGAGCTGGTCAGGAACATTCCGGCGAACCGGCTGATGATCGAAACCGACGCGCCCTACCTGCTGCCGCGCACGGTCAGGCCCGCGCCCTCGCACCGCCGCAATGAGCCCATGTACCTGGCGCACATCGTCGAGGAACTCGCGCGCGACCGCGGCGAGGACGTCGCCGTCACCGCCGCCAACAGCACCGCCACCGCGCGCGCCTTCTTCCGCCTGCCGCCGGTGTAAGGACCAAAAGCGCCGCCCCCGCATTCTGTGGGGGCGGCGTGAGCCGCGATCGCGCCCCCTGGGCGCCAGCGCCTACCGCCCCGCGTCGCCCACCGACGCCAGCAGCATCGCGGCGCACGCCGCACTCGATTCGGCCTGGGCCGCCCCCGCCAGCGAACCCGCCACCACGCAGTCCACGGCTGCGTCGTAGGCGGTCGGGCGCACACCGGCCTCGCCCGTCGCGGGCGCCGGGGGCAGGCCCAGGCCGGCGAGCACGAACGCCAGCAATCCCAGCCAAGGGATCCGGCGCACGTGTTCGCGCTCAGGGCGCGGCGAAGTCACCGCAGCCGTACCAGTTGGCGGTCTGCGCCGCGCCGGCGATCACCGCGTAGCCGTGCGCCTTGCCGGCGCTGTTCAGGCAGGGCTGGCCGCTGGCGGCCTTGCTGATCCGCACCACCAGCTCGCGCGGCTGGCCGCCGACGTTGACGCGCCCGATCAGAGCGTAGCGGTCGGGCTTGATTGGGACCTGCGAGTCCTGGGTCAGGTTGCCGTAGGCGACGCCGACCAGCTGCGGCACCACCAAGTGATAGCGCGCGGGCTTGACGCTGGTGTCCATGATCAGCCCCCAGCCTTGGTTGCCGCCGCGGAACACCGCTGCGGGATAGCCGGCGGCCACCGGATCGGCCGAGCGCACCGGCGCCGGCCAGGACGCGAGCACGCTGGCCAGGCCCAAGCCGACGATCGCGACGACGAGTACACGCATGGAGCGCTCCTGTAGACGGCGACGGCGGCGCTGCCGTCTTCCGTTACAACGCGCGAGCGCGGGCGGTGTGAAGCCCGCGCCTCAGGCGATCGCCGGAGCGTCCAGCGCGGCCAGCTTGTCGGGATTGCGCATGATGTAGATGCGGGTGGCGCGGCCGTGCGCGTCGTAGGCGAACGACAGCGAGGCCTCGACGCGGCCGTCGTGTTCCAGGATCACGCCGCGCGCGCCGTTGAGGTCGGACACGGTCCAGCGGTACTCGCCCCAGTACTGGCGCAGCGAGCCGAGCACGAAATCCAGCACCTGCTCGCGCCCGTGCATCACGTCCAGGCGCGTGGGCACCTTGCCGCCGCTGTCGGCGCGCAGTTCGATGTCGTCGGCCAGCAGCGCGGCGAAGGCGTCGGTGCGGCCGCTGACGATGGCGCTCTCGAATGCGCTCAGCAGCTGATCCTGGCGCTGCAACGGCGTGGCGTGGCGCACGTCGGCGCGCTCGACGTGGGCCTTGGCGCGCGAGACCAGCTTGCGGCAGGCGGCTTCCTGCAGGTCCAGGGCCTGCGCGATCTGCGCATAGGGCTGGTCGAAGATTTCGTACAGCAGGTAAGCCGCCCGCTCCTTCGGCGTCAGCCGTTCCAGCAGCAGCAGGAAGGCGGTGCTCAAGGACGAGGCCAGCGACAACGCGGCTTCGGGATGATCGTCGCTGGCGCTGTGGATGGGCTCGGGCAGCCAGGAACCGACGTAGTCCACGCGGCTGCGATGGGCCGAGCGCAGCAAGTCGACGCTGCGCCGGGTGCAGGTGGTGGTGAGCCAGGCGGCGGGGTTGGCGATGGCGGCGTGATCGGCCTCGCGCCATTTCAGATAGGTGTCCTGCACCGCGTCCTCGGCGTCGGCGCGCGAGCCGAGGATGCGGTAGGCCAGGCCGGTCAGCAGACCGCGCTGGCTCTCGAACGTGGCCGCGACCGCGGCCGCCTGCGGCGGAGTGGCCTGCGCCATCAGTGCCTCGACACCTGGATCCGGTTCCACAGATTGATCATCGCCACGGTCGAGGTCAGCACGCCGATCTCATTGTCGCTGAAGTGCTGGCGCAGGCGCGCGCGCAACGGTCCCAGTTCGGTGTCGGCCTGCAGCCGGGTCAGCGCCTCGGTCCACTCCAGCGCGGCGCCCTCGCGCGCGCTGAAGTCCGCGACCGCGCGCCAGTCGGCCAGGACCTGCAGGCGCTCGCCGGTTTCGCCGTCCTCCAGCGCCTCGCGGGTGTGCAGCTTGATGCAGTAGTCGCAGCCGTTGAGCTGCGAGGCGCGCAGCTGCACCAGATGATGCAGGCCGCGCTCCAGGCCGTGGCTGTCCATGGCGCGGTGCACGCTGCCCAGGGCCTGCAGCACGTCGGGGATCTCGCGCTGGTAGTTGATCGGGCGTGCGGCGGTGTCGTTCATGTCGGGCTCCAGTAATGACGGACCGTTCCGTCTTACTGGGTCGACGATCCAGCCCGCGGCCGTGTGACATGCCACCGCGCGATCGATCAGTAGACCGCCAGGTCGCCGCAGCCGCGCAGCGCGTCCATGCCTTCCACGTGCACGCTGACGCTGTGCTGGTGCGGACGGTCGCCGTCGTCGGTGCAATCCTTGCGCAGGATCTCGATGGTCATCGGCTTGGCGCCCTGCGGCGTTTGCAGTTCGCCGGACAGGACGATCAGCGAGCTGGGCGCATCGGCGGGCTGGCCGCGGTACAGCGCGTGGCCGTCGGCGCGGTAGCTGCCGCTGCCCCAGACCAGGGCGACGCTGTGGTCCATGCCGCCACGGGCCTGGATGTCGACCGACCAATGCTCGCCCAGGCCCTTGAACGCGGGCACCGGGCTGACCTGGCCGACCTGGTCGGCGCCGATCTTGCCGCGCGGCGCTACCGCGGGCGAGGTCTCAGCGGGCGCGGGTTCGGCCGTGGCGGCGGTCTTGCCGGGGTCGGTGGCGGCACAGCCGGCCAGGCTCAGGCTGAGGACGGCGAGGCAGGGGATCAGGCGCATGGGTCGCTCCGGGCGGTTCGTGGCGCCCAGTAGACCGCAGACCGCGTGGCCGGCGGGTTAACGCGCCGCGGCCAGGGCCCGCGCGCGCTCGGCCTGCGGCGCCAACACGATGCGCACCTGCTGCGCGCCGTCGCGATGGCAGGCGCGGCCGGCCTCGGCCATCAGGCGCGCGCGCGCCGCATAGACCTGGCCGGGGTTGTCCAAACCGGTCAGGCGCGCGACCGCCTGCTGGTCGGGCAGCACCGGCCGGGCGCAGTCGATCAGCAGCGACGGCGGCGCGGCCACAGCGGGTGCGGCGGTCAGAACGAAAACGGTGGCGAACACGAAGCGCTTCATGGCGTGGGTTCCAAGGCGCCGGACGTCCCGGCGCGCACAGGCTCGCGCCGGCCGCCGCGGCAAGCTTGAGGGCGGCATGAGGAAGGTCACTGGGAAGCGTGAGGGCGCAGACCTAAGCTTGGGAAATGCTTAGGCCGCGTCAGCGCGGCCGACGCGTAACCGTTAATGGCCGATCCCCCCGCAGGCCCTCACCTTCTTCATGACCGCAACCGACCCGCCCGCCGACTCCGCCGCACTGCGCTTCGACGCGATCGTGATCGACCGCGCCGGCCGCCGGCTGCTGCGCGATGGCGAAGTGCAGGCGCTGGAGCCCAAGGCGTTCGCGGTGCTGACGCTGCTGGCGGCATCGCCGGGCCGGGTGTTCGCGCGCGACGAGATCCTGGACGCGGTCTGGGGCCATCGCCACGTCACCCCGGGCGTGCTCAACCGGGTCATGACCTTGCTGCGCCATGCCTTGGGCGAGGACGCGGCCTCGCCGCGCTACCTGCACACCGTGCACGGCTACGGCTATCGCTTCGAGCTGCCGGTGTCGGCCGACACCGAGCGCGCCCAGGCCACGCCGCCCGCGGACGCGGACGCGGACGGCCACGGCGACGCGACGCCGCCGCGCGCCGACGCGCCAGTGCCCACGCGCGCGCGCGGCCGTGTCGCCACGATCGTCGCCGTGGTCGCCGTGCTGGCGCTGGGCGCCTTGGCCTGGTGGCGCCACTCCGGCGGGCGCGAGGCGGCGCCCGCCGCCGCGGTCGCATCCGCCACGCAAGCCACGACGCAACCCGTACTGGCGGTGCTGCCGCTGCGCGCGTTCGGCGACGACCCGCGCAGCCGCGACTTCGCCGACGGCTTGAGCGAGGAACTGATCGGCCTGCTCGCACGCATCGACGGCCTGCGCGTGACCTCGCACACCTCCTCGGTGCAGTTCCGCGACACCCCGCTGTCATTGGCCGACATCGCGCGCCGCCTGCGCGCCACCCACGTGCTGGAAGGCAGCGTGCGCCAGGACGGCGAGCGCCTGCGCATCAGCCTGCGCCTGGTCGAGGCGGCCAGCGACCGCACCTTGTGGACGCAGGACCTGGACCGCGAGTTCCGCGACATCTTCGTCATCCAGCGCAACATCGCCTACGCGATCGGCAACGCCATGCAGCGCCAGCTTGGCCGCAAGCCGCCGCCGCCGCCGGCCGACGAAGACCCGGCGCTGTACCAGCGCTATCTGATCGCGCGCAACACCTCGGCCGGCGGCCTGCGCAACACCAACGCCTCCAGCCTGCCCTCGGAAACCGCACTGCGCGCGCTGCTGCGCGAACACCCGCGCTACGCACGCGCCTGGGGCGCGTTGTCGGCCAAGCTGTGGGTGCGCTCGCTGGCCCCGGAAGCCGGCCGCGACGACGTGCGCAACCAGGCCGAACAGGCCGCGGCCACGGCGCTGGCGCTGGACCCGCAGCAGCCCGAGGCGCTGGGCGTATGGGCCAACCGCGCCTGCCGCGAGCAGCAATGGAACCAATGCCTGTCGCTGTCGCAGCGCTCGATCGCGTTGACGCCGTCGGACACCAGCTGGCGCGGCGCGCATGCGCAACGGCTGGCGACCATGGGCTACGTCGATCAGGCGCTGCGCGAGATCGACGACACCCTGCTGATCGCGCCTTACGACCCGATGCTGCATTTCTGGCGCGGCCGCGTGCTCGACACCCTGGGACGTCACGAAGAGGCGCAGTCGCACCTGGCCATGGCCGATCCGATCCAGGCCCAGACCGCGCGCTACTTCAACGCGGCCTGGCGCAAGGACTACGCCACCGCCGCGCGTCTGGCCGCCGCGCTGCCGGCCGAGATGCCGTGGCGCGAGTCGGAAATCGCCGCCGCCGCCGCGCTGCAGGAGCCGGCGCGCTGGCCGGCGGTGCTGCCCGCGATCGAGGTCTCCGAACGCCATCCGCACTACGGTCAGGTGCGCTACGACTTCACCCGCCTGCTGCTGCCGGTGCGCGACTACCCGCGCGACATCGCCGGCCTGGACGCGGTGCAGCGCGCCGGCTATGCGTCGTATCAGTGGGTGCTGTGGCAACCCGAGTCGCGCGACTTGCGCCGCGATCCCGCGTTCCAGACCTATCTGCGCGACAGCGGCCTGCTGGCGTTCTGGCGCGAGCGCGGCTGGCCGCGCGTGTGCCGCTCCGATGGCGGCGAGGGCGCGGTCTGCGAGTGAGGCCGGGGTAACGCCGTAGGGTGCAGCGCCAACCGCACCGTCGCGGGAATTCGCCGCGGCGCGACGATGCGGTTCGCCTGCGGCTCAGCGCATCTTACGAAAGGGACGGCGATGCGCGGCGCCCCCGGACTCAGGGCACCGGAGCCAGCAACGCGTCGATCTGCGCACGCGTTTTCCCGCAGTGCTTGGCACGGTAGACGTGCTCGTCGGCGATGTCCTGCGGCGGTAGCCGCAGCACCTCGTCCATGGCCTGCTGCATGCCGACGTACATGCCGTCCTTGTAAGCCTTGTCGTCGACGGACGCGCCGGTCGCTTGCGCGCGCGCGATCGTCCGCTCGTGCAGGCGCGTGAGCAGCCGGTCCAGGTCCTCGCGCGAGTAACCGCAGTAGGACGCCCGACTCAGCTGCACGCCGTCGGCGATCGCCAGTTCGCGCAGCGCGCGCGCCGCGTCCGAGGCGGCTTCGGCAGCGATGGCGCCGCCGCTCAGGGCAGGCGCCAGGATCAGCATCGCCGTGATCGCGCCGCGACGCGGCCTCAACTGCGCAGCCCCACGCCGCGCTTGAGCAGCCACAGCGCCAGCGCCGACAGCGCGGCGACGAAGCCCAGCATCAGGCCGTAGGCCATCCACAGCGGCACGTCGCTGCTGCCCAGCAGGCCGTAGCGGAAGGCGTTGACCATGTAGAAGATCGGGTTGGCGTGGGTCATGGCCTCGGCCCACGGCGGCAGCAGCTTGACCGAATAGAACACGCCGCCCAGGTAGGTCAGCGGGGTCAGGATGAAGGTCGGCACGATCGCGACGTCGTCGAACTTCTTGGCGTAGACGGCGTTGATGAAACCGGCCAGCGAGAAGATGGTCGCGCCCAGCAGCACCGTCGACAGCGTGACCAGCGGATGCGGCATCGACACCTTGGTGAAGCACATCGCGATCAGCAGCACGATCGTGCCCACCATCAGGCCGCGCAGCACCGCGCCGGCGACGTAGCCGGTCAGGATCACCCAGTTCGGCATCGGGCTGACCAGCAGCTCCTCGACGTGGCGGCCGAACTTGGCGCCGAAGAAGCTGGAGGAGATGTTGCCGTAGCTGTTCTGGATCACGCTCATCATCACCAGGCCGGGGACGATGAACTCCATGTAGCTATAGCCGCCCATGTCGCGGATCTGCGAACCGATCAGGCCGCCGAAGATCAGGAAGTACAGGGCCATGGTGATCGCCGGCGGCACCAGGGTCTGGCCCCAGATGCGCAGGATGCGCGCGACTTCGCGGCGGACGATGGTGCCCAGCGCGGTCAGGTTGCGTTGCGCGTTGCTGGGCTGCGCGTGCTGGTCTTGCATTGGGGTGGACGCCTCGCTCATGCGCCTTGCTCCGGTTGCGCGGGCACGCCGTTGCCCAGCGGGCCCTTGTCGAGGTTGTCGCTGGTCAGTCGCACGAACAGCTCTTCCAGACGGTTGGATTTGGTGCGCATCGAACGCACGCGGATGCCGGCCTCGCCCAGCGTGGCGAACACGCGGTTGAGGTCCATCGCGCGCGGCATTTCCAGGTCCAGGGTGTGATCGTCGGTGGCGCTGAGGCTGGCGCCGTCGATGGTCGGCAGCGTCGCCGGCAGCACGCCGTCGATGTCGAACAGGAAACCCTCGACGTCGAGCTTGGCCAGCAGCGCCTTCATCGGGCCCTGCTCGACGATGCGGCCGTGGTCGATAATCGCCAGATTGCGGCAGAGGCTTTCGGCCTCTTCCAGATAGTGCGTGGTCAGGATGATGGTGGTGCCCGCGGCGTTGATCTCGCGCAGGGTCTTCCACATGCCGCGGCGGATCTCGATGTCGACGCCGGCCGTGGGCTCGTCCAGGATCAGCAGCTGCGGCCGCGTCATCATCGCCCGCGCGATCATCAGTCGGCGTTTCATGCCGCCCGACAGCGTGCGGCTCATCATCTGCGCCTTGTCCCACAGCTGGGCGCGCTTGAGTTCCTGTTCGGCGCGCTCGATCGCGACCTTGCGCGGCACGCCGTAGAAGCCGGCGTAGTTGACCAGGATGTCGAGCGGCTTCTCGAACATGTTGAAGTTCAGCTCCTGCGGCACCAGGCCGATCAGGCGCATCGCCGCGTCGCGGTGCTTGGCCAGGTCGGTGCCGAAGATCTCGACCGCGCCGTCGCTGAGATTGACCAGCGAGCTGACGATGCCGATCAGGGTCGACTTGCCGGCGCCGTTGGGTCCGAGCAAGGCGAAGAAGTCGCCGGGCGCTACGTCCAGCGAGACGCCCTTGAGGGCCTCCACGCGGTTGTCGTAGGTCTTGCGCAGCGCGCGCACGGACAGCGCCGGCACCGTGGCGGCGCCGGCGGCCACCGGCGGCGCGAGCCCCGCGGCGGCCGTATCTGCTTGGTTCTGGGTCATTTCGGGAAGCCTGCGCCGCGAGCCGCGCGGCGATAACCGGTAGTATAGGCGCCCCCGTGGCCGCGCTCCGGCCACAGACTGTTGCAGGTTTGTCGGTACCGTGGCCATCCAGCATTTCCCCCTCAAGCTCGTCTCGCGCCGCATGCTGGCCCCCACCGTGGGCCACTACACCTTCGTGCGCGACGACGGCCAGCCGCTGGACTACATCCCCGGCCAGTTCATCCAGGTTCACTTCCAGTACGCCGACGGCACCGCCACCAAGCGCAGCTACTCGCTGGCAACCATCCACGACCATGCGCTGGGACCGGGCGAGGCGGTGGAGATCGCGGTGAGCTACGTGCCCGGCGGCGCCGCCACGGCGCTGTTCGAGGGCCTGGACGAAGGCGGCACGGTCGACGCCAGCGGCCCGTTCGGGCGCTTCTGCCTGATGCCGGCCGACGCCAACCGCCGCTACCTGCTGATCGCCACCGGCACCGGCGTGACCCCGTACCGGGCCATGCTGCCGCAGCTGGAGACCCTGATCCGCGAGCGCGGCATCGAGGTGGTGCTGATGTTCGGCGCGCGCACCCCGGACGAGCTGCTGTACGGCGACGAGTTCCGCGCCTTCGCCGATACCCACCCCAATTTCCGCTTCGTGCCCTGCTACTCGCGCGAGCTGCCGGCCGATCCGCACCCGGACACCCGCCACGGCTACGTGCAGCAGTTCATCGACGAGTTCGCGCCCAACGGCGAGTCCGACATCGCCTACCTGTGCGGCAATCCGAACATGGTCGATGCCTGCTTCGAAGCGCTCAAGGCGCACGGCCTACCGGTGCCGGCGATCCGCCGCGAGAAGTACGTCAGCAGCAAATAGGTAGGAACGAGGCCGGATACCGATCGGCCTCGTGAGTGAGGCGCTCTACCCACCGTACAGCCGCCCACCCGCTCGCAGAAGCGGGTATTGAAGCAGGGCCGACTCGCCCCGCCGGCGATCAGGACGAGAAACTCAGCGTCGGCGCGGGCTTTCCGTTCTTGATGGCGCATGCCCAGATGCGGCCGGCCGCTCCGCCCGAGAAAACGATCTCTCCATCGTTTGGACGCTCAGCCCAGAAAAAGCATATCTGGGCGATCTTCAGCCGCCGCAATTCCTCGCGCCATTCGTCCAACGAAGGGGTTTGATCCATCTGGGCTTCGATGAACTCCCTCACCGCACCCGAGAATTCCTCGAAGTGCGCCGCAAGCTGCTCCGCCTCGCCGATCAATCGCGGGGATGGGCCAATAACGACCTGTTCCTTGCCCCAGTCCCCTGCGATGTGGAATTTGATTTTCTCTCCGCCGATCCTCGCGACGGACTCCCACGCCTCTACGTCGTCGTCGAACGTCAGCTTCCCGAGCAGGTCGCTTTGGACGACGTCGGTTATCTGCCTTTTATCGCCGAACAAGAAACGCTTGATGCCATCAAACATATCTCCTCCCACTTCTTTAGAGGGATGTTTTCATCTCAGGCTCCGAAACCGCAGCCCAAGGTCGAGCGATAGTCCGTCATCGTCGTTTAGGTCATCGTCGGGATGGCGCCGTATATGCCGAAAACGGCCCCCTAAGAGCCCCATTCGGTCGCTACTCGTGCCCAGGGCGATCAGCTCGTATACCGCTTGAACTTAGAGCCAAAACGCAGTGTCGAGATGATGCTGACGTGCGTACGGCTTGCGCCGACGATCCGCTCCCGAAATCTTGTGAGCAGCGAGTCCGGATGCCGGCGTGCTAACCGGCGATGCCTTCCGGCAGTTCCACGATCGTGATCTTGAAATCAGGACTCAAGGGCCGGAACAGATCCGAACTCGACGTGTATCTGATACAGAAGAACACGCCATCCACCTGCATCAACTCCGCGTGGATCACGACCTGCTCGTTGACATCCACCCGCAATCTCGCCAGCAGCTCAGAACGATCGGAATGCGGGAAAACCTCGGGGAAGTCCCGTATCGAATTTCCGAAGAACATCCTATAGAAATAATTCGTGAGAACGCCCGTCTCTTCGTCGAATTCGGTTTGGCATTTGTTGATCAAAGACATCTGAGACAACAAGATGTGCCTGTTCTCATCGGACAATCTGGAGAGCAGAAAATCCAGCAGCGCCCTATCGAAGTCGTCGAAGGAGAACAGCTTCGTTGTGATTCGCGAATGGATCGCTTGTATGACGTTCATTCTATTGGCAACCACAATCAGACTGGGACGTTTGGCTGTTCATTAGAAGCGACGCTCCTCCGTAAATTGCGCTGCCAGGAAAGTACGGAACTCGATTTATTGCCTGGCGTAAGGGGGAAAACAACGGTCCCGCAGCCGCCAGTTCGTGCAGCTTCAACCCTTTTCTGGCCAATGGGTCCATACGTGCATGGAGCTGCCAGGGTACGTAGTCTCCGTTCAATCTGTTTTTGCTTTTCCTCCCGGCCAACCAACGTCCGAATTTGTTGTCCAGCCACCACTTCCTGTTCTTCAAGGCGCCCGTGGCCCACCTGGCAGGGAACATGGAATGGGAGTAGTTGGCCCAACCGCGAACAGCGGACCTCATGCCGCCCGCCCATCCTACGGCCAGCGTGTTGGCGAAGCCGGCGGCCTCGCCCCATTTGTACGCGCCACTGCACCGATTGACATTTCCATTCGTTCCGTTGAACTCGCGAATGGAGTTAGTCAAACCGAAGCTGACCATGTCTCCCCACCCCGCCCAGAAATCCACGGTTGATTGCTGGGGGCTCCATCCATCCGTCGCATCGTAAATGGCGCCCCACACCGGATCGAGCGAAAAATCGAGTCCGTACGGATCTACGGCCATCGTCGGCATGCCGCCAGCATAGGCGTATGTGTTGACTCCGCCCAACAGTCCAATGGGATCGCTCTGCGTGTACCGTCCCGTCGTCGGGTCGTAGTCCCGCATGTAGTTGTAATACAACCCGCTGGCCATGTCGTAGCGCTGGCCGGGGAAGCGCAGGTCGAACACGAAGGTCTGGCCGTTGCCGTCCGGATCCGTATTCGGCGCGTCGGTACCGAAGCCCTCCAGACTCTCGTCCCAACGCCAGACCGCGCGTTGCTGTGTCGGATCGATCACTGCGCGCGGCGTGCCCAGTTGGTCGGTCTGGACGTAGCGCAGCACCTGGCCGGCGCCGGTCCCGGTGAGCACACCGACCGGCACGCCCTCCATCCACACGTACTGCTGGATCGGTTGGCCGTTCGCATCGTATTGACCCAGCAGATTTCCGGCCTCGTCGTACACGAATCGCGTGGTCACGCTGGTCTGGCGCTGCACCTGCTCGCCGAAGCCGTTATAGGTGTACGTGGCCTGCACGACCCCGCCGGCCTTGGCGACGCTCATCCGGTTGGCCTGGTTGTAGACGTATTCCTTACCGGTGCCGCCCACCGTGCTCAGGTTGCCGTTGGCTTCATAGGTGCGCGCGACGCCTCCGACCGAAGTCAGCCTATGGCTGGCGACGTCGTAGCTGTAGTTCGTCGTGCTGCCGCCCGCCGTCACGCTCTGGCGATTGCCGGTGAGGTCGTAGACGTAGCTTTCCAGCACCACGTTCGCGCTGCTGCTACGCGTCAGCAGGCGGCCAACGGCGTCGTAGGCGAACTTCGCCCGCGTCGTGCTGGTCGACAGGCTGGCCGCACGGATCTCCTTCAGGTAGCTGGCGTTGTCGTAGACGTAGCCGATATTCAGGCCATCGTCCAACATCCCACTGGCCGAGGTGCTGGTATTCGGCCCGGCGTCGTAGACGGTGGTCGCGCGGTAGTTCTGATCGTAACCGCGCGTCAGGGTGCGGTTGTTGCCGTATTGCCAACTGCTGGCCGGACCCGCCGGCAGGTAGGCGGCATTCTTGACCAGCACCTGGCGCGTGCCGCCATCCGCGGTGACCCCGACCTCCTTGACCCGGCGCTGGGTGTCGCGCACGTAGTCGACCTGGGTGCCGTCCGGATACGTGAGGTTGGCCAGCTTGTTGCTCTTGTCGTAGCCATAGCGGACCACTCGGAGCTGGCCGTCGGTCGTCTGGACTTTGCGGGCGACATTGCCGAAGCGGTCGTAGCAGTACTCGGTGGCGCCGCTTTCGTCGGTCATCTTGCTCAGGCGGCCGACCGCGAAGGTCTCGCCGGACTGGCACACCGCGTTCACCGCGTCGTAAACGTAGGTCACGTTCTCCGCGGCGTTCGGATACGTCACCGAGAGCGGTCGATTGAGCGCATCGTAGACGTAGGTCGCGGTGATGCCACGCGCATCGGTCTGGGAGAGGCGGTTGTCGGCATCGTCGTAGACAAACGCGGTCGCGCCGCTGTCGGGGCTGACTTGTTCGGTCAAACGACCCAGGGCGTCGTAGGCGTAGTGGGTCGTCAGGCTCTTGGGATCGGTGACCGAGCGCACGTTGCCTACCGCGTCGTAGGTCATCGCGGTGCTGATCTGCAGGCCGCCGCTGGCGCCGTCGGAGACCGTGGTGACGAGACGGTCGAGATCGTCGTACTGATTGAGCGTCTGTACCAGGTTCGGATCGGTCACTTTGGTCTGGCGCCCTGCGGCATCGTAGGTCAGCAGGTGCGTGGTGCCGCTGGTGCCGACCGCGCTGGCCACCCGATTGAGCTTGTCGAACGCGACGGTTTGCGTGCGTTTGAGCACATTGCCCGGGGCATAGGATTTGTCGGTCAGGCGGTTGCCGGCCGAGTCGTAGGTGTAGCGCAGTTCGTTGCCGGCCTGATCGCGTACCGTCAGCAACCAGTTTTGGTTGCTGTAGGTCATGTCGACGTAGTTGCCGTCCGGCGTGGTCATGCGGGTGACGTTGCCGCGCGCGTCGGTGACGTAGGTGGTGATCTGGTCGTCCGTGGTCGATCCGTCGTCGCTGCCGCGCACGATCTGCTGCTGCAGCCAGCCGCGTGGGTGGAAGACCATTTCGGCGACGACGCCGTTGGCGTCGCGGATTCTCGTCGGCCGGCCCGCGCCGTCGTAGCGCAGGAACTCGACCTTCTGTCCCAACGCGTTCTCGACCTCCTTGCGATCGCCCAGACGATGGCAAGGCTCGATGCCCGCGGCGCAGCCGCTGGTGTCGGCGCTGGTGTAGTAACGGATCGTCACGACGTCGTTGACGTCGGTACGCGGGCCGTCGATCTGCTTGACCAGACGGCGATCGGGGCAGCCGGCATTGGGATCGGAGATATCGCTCCCGGTGCAGTAGCTGTAGGTCGTGGTCGCAAAGGTCCCATCGTCCTTGCGCCGACGGACTTGGCTGATCGCGATGGGGCGGCCCTGCGTCAAAACGAACGCGAACTCCGTCCGGAAGACCTGCGTACTCGCACTGGAGCCGGTCTGCTCGCTGGACACCCAGCCGTTGGTGTAGGTCCAGGCCGTGGTGACCACCTCGCCGCTGTCCAGGGTCACCGCTTCGGTCAGCTTCTGCGATTGCCCGTTGTAGGTGTTGTCCACCGCCTTGAGCAGTGCGAACGAACCGTCGGCCTGCTTCTCCCACAACTCGGTACGGGTCTGATCGCCGTTGCCGTCGTAGGTATAGCGCAGCTCGTTGCCCAGGGCATCGATCTCCTTGCTGAGATACCCGCCGGGATTGAACACCTGGGTGGAGGTACGCGTGCTGGTGGTGCTGCCCTGATCGACGGCCTCGGTAACCGTCGTGGTGTTTGCGGCCGGATAGGCCAGGGTCCATACGGTGCCGCCCTGGTTCTGGCGCGTCACCTTGTCCTGGGCGTTGTAGGTGTTGACCACAGTGACCGCGCCGGCGCCATCGGTGATCGAGGTGACGTTGTGCTGGTCGTTCGCGTCCGCGTAGGCGAATGCCTGACTGTAGTCGGTGAGGCCGGCCACCGCGACCAGGTTTCCGCGCGTGGCGCCCTGGTGGATGTCGTGCGTGTAGTTCACCTCGCGACCGTCGTTGGCCACGATTTTCGTCAACCGGCCGGTGGTGTCGCTGTATTGCAGATCCAGCGCATATCCCGTCGGCAGGCCGCCATGGGTCTTCTCGACGATCCGTGTGAGGCGCGGCTGATAGGCCACCAGCATCGGCTTGTTGGGGTCGACCGCGCGGCGCGAGGTGCCGATCAGGGGCAGACGGTTGCGCTCGTCGTAACTCAGCTCCTGCTGCCAGCCATTGGCCGCGACGCGGGTCGCCAGGTAGCCGCGCGAGTCGTAAACATCGCGGGAGCCATCGCGGTACTGGAACTGGAAACCGCCGCCGGTGAGCGCCAGCAGCTGACCGGTCGCGCCGCCGGAGGGAGACACATAGGCGCCACCGGAGTAGACGTAGCGGCTGCGGCCGCCACAACCGGTACGGATGACGATCGAGCCATCCGGATACTCGAACAGGCGCTTGTCGTAATTGTGCGACCAGCCGTAGCCGACCGAACTGTCGTATTCCGAACGGCTGTCGTAGCGGCGCGAGAACTGGATCGGAAAGTTGACGCCGACCGTCATGTCGACGTAACTCAGATACAGGCTGCCATCGTAGGTCCAGACCGGGTCGCCGACACCGGTACCGTTCGATCCCTGTGCATTGGCCTTGCAGCAGCCATCGCCGCTGCATGGGCGCGACTCGGGCCCCTGCGGCGCGGCGCCCGGCGTCACGCTGGAGCCGATGCCGTCGGCACGCGCCGGACCGACGGAAACAGGCGACGACAGCAGGAAGGCGCACAGCAGACCCAGGGCGACCGCGTACCAGCCGCGCGCAGAGCGCGGGTGCGGATGGGGCGTAGCGCCGCGGCGATCGGCCGGAACGGGCGAAAGCTGCATGCTCATTTTCCTTCGACCGGCGAGCCGGTCTGCTGTGTGCTGGCTCGCGCGCTTGGCGTCACCATCACCTTGACGGTGGCGGCACCGAAGTTGCCTTCGTAGCCGCGGATATTGAGAGTGACGAAGTGCTCGCCGGGGTTGAATGCGCTGGTGTCCCAGGTCCACGTCATCGGCAGATAGCCGAGCTCGTTCTCGTAGGTAAAGACGCCGTCCACGTAGTAGACCGCCTCGAAGCGTCGTTGAATCACGCGCTCGCGGTCGGCGTCGGCCACGTCCACGCGGAACCGCACCGCTCCGCTCACGATCCAACGCCCCTGGTCGTCGCGCGCGTAATCTCCGACCGGAACCAGTTGCGCGCGCACGTCGCCGCGCGTGTCCAGCGGCTGCTGCGTACTGTTGCCGATCTGCTTGCGGACGACGGCCTGTCTTTCGCGCATCGCCGCGGCGCCCTGCTCGGCCACGAAGCGAGTCGTCTCCGCCGGCCCGCCGACGAAGATCACGTTGTCCGGCAGCGTGTACGCGGCCACCACCGGCTTGAGGGTCGGATTGCCGGACAGATCGAGCACTCCGGACGCATCCCGCCCGTCCCAGCGTTCGGCCTGCGCGCCGGCCTGACGCGGCACCCAATCCACCACGGTGCGCAGATAGGGGCCGTCCTCAAGCCCGATTCTCAGATTGATACGCGCCGGCTTGTCCAGGTAATAGTGGATGGTGCCGGTCGCCGAGTCCCAGCGAACGTCGCGCGCTTCGATGCGCTCGCCGCCGGTGAGATCGGTCAGGTCGTGCGTGCTGCTGCCCTTGGGCGTGCGCGCGGTCAAGGTGTAGCTGTAGGCCTCGGCCGGTACCCGCGCGCCGGTGCCGTCCTGGCCGTTCCAGGTCAGCGCGTGATCGCCCGCGGCCAAGGCCTTGGCGGCGCGTTGAAATACCCGGCGGTCGCGGCCGTCGTGAATCGAGAGCGTTACATCGGCCGGCTCGCTCAAATTGAACCGAATCGCGACCGATTCGGATCGGGCCGGATCGAACGCCAGGCGGTCCGTGCGTACCTGCGCGATTACGACGGCGGGCTTGGCTTGCGAGGTAGACGCTGCCTCCCCTGCCGGCGTCTGTTTCCCGCAAGCGGCCACGCACACCAGCGCCAGCACCAGGCCCATCGAGCGCATGCCTGCGCCCATCGCCCGCGACCGGCTCACCGCCGCATCCCCGTCGGCGCCCATACCGGCATGCGCGCGCCGCCGGGCAGATTCGTCAGACGCGTCGCCTGACCGCCCTCGGGATCGATGCGCCATAGCTGGTGCGTACCGCCGTCGCGCGTGGATTCGAACACCAGCGTCCGTCCATCCGGCGACCAACTGGGGCGCGCATCGAGCGCCGGATCCCGGGTCAGGCGCTGCGGCGGCTTGCCGGGCTTCAGCGTCCACAGGTCGTAGTCGCCGTCTTCGTTGCCGGAATACGCGATCAGGCCGTCGGAGCGGACCGCCGGGTCGAAGTGGTACAGGGCGTTCACCGTCAGCTGCTCCGTGCTGCCCGTGGCCAGATCCAGTCGCCACAGGTCGTGCGCCTGCGGACCGCCAGCGGAAAGAAAGTAGATCGCCTTGCCGTCGGGGCTCCAGACCGGGTCGTGTTGCAGGCCGGGCATCGTCGTCAGCTTGCGGCGTTCGCGGGTGGCGAGGTCGTAGGTCCACAGGTCGTTGCGGTCTCCGCTGTCGACCATGCTGACCGAGTAGGCGATACGCCGGCCGTCGGGAGAGATCACGGCATCGGCAACGCCGGCGACCGGAAAATCGAGCTTCGTCGTAAGCCCGTTGGCGACATTCACCTTCACCAAGCGGCCGTCCTGCAGGTTCAACAGCAGCTCGCGCCCGTTGGGATACCAGGACAACCGAATCACGTCCTCCGACGTCTTCGATAGCGCCTTGGGCTGCGCACCGGCGCGCTCGATCCACCATGCCTGCCACAAGCCGTCGCGCTGCGCGAGGAAAGCGATCGGCGCGTCGGCAGGCTCGGAACGGCACCCGCCGAGCAGCAGGGACAACGCCAAGGCCATCGCGCACAGCATGCGCGACGATGGCGTGGCCCGAATGTGGGTCTGTCGCATTACTGCACCATGCTCAGCACGCCGCGATAGACGGTCTTGCGCCCGGTCGCCGGCAGGGTGGCTTCGATCACGAAGGTATAGGCGCCGTCGGACGCCACCAGCACGCCGTTCGGATCGCTCTCGTTGAATCCGCGCCACACCACCGTGTGATCGACCGGAAGACCGCTGGAATCGCGCGCATTCTGCGCGACGTCGTTCAGCAGCACGATGGCCGAAGCGTGCGCCGGGTCGACGATGCCCGGCGGCAGCATCACCACGCGCACGACGGCGTCGGCGTCTATGCGATAGACGATGCTCGATGCCTGGTCGAAGCTGTGAGTGACCAGATAGGGGTTGGATTTGACCTCGATGTTGGGCGCCGTTCCGGTGCCGGTGATCGATACCGCAGGCTCGAACACGTAAATGCCGTTGGCGCGCATCACCTGCGCATCGGTCGCGAAGGTGGCGGTGGTGGCGGTGACCAACGATCCGTCGGGCGTGCGTCCATTCCAATGAACCCAATGGCTGCCGGCCGGATAATGAACCCCCTCGAACGCATAGAACGGCGTGCCGCCCAGCGGCGTGACCAGCAAGGAGGCGAGCGACGATTGCGAATAGCTCAGTTGCGCCTTGTAGAACTCGTTCAAGTACGGATTGAAGCCGCCGCTTAGGCTTCCGCTCGGCACGACCACCGTCGTGGGCATCTTGAGGTCGAACACATAAGGGTCCAGCCCGTCGGTCGCGGTCAGGATGACGCGATGCAGACCGCCGGCAGCCGAAGTGCCCTGGTCGTTAAGGCCGTCCCACTGGAAAGCGTATTGGCCAGGGTCGGCATAGGCCCGCGTCCATTGGCGCACGATCGCGCCGTCCGCATCGCGCACCACACGATAAGCCACGCTGCCGCCGCGATTGAGCGTGAAAACGCCCTCCGCCGGCAGCGCGGCGATGAGCGGGCGGACCTGCTGCCTACTCATCGAGAATCCACTGAGCAGCATCGCCGGCGCGAAGGGCTCCGACAGGAGATAACCCGAAGTGTTGACCGTGGTCGACGACGTCCCGGCGGTGTAGATGGTGGCGGCGATGCCGGCCTCGGTGGCGACACCCCACCAGTTGCCGATCGCGTCCAGGGTCGGCTTCGGCGCCGAGAATCCACGGGTGTAGTAGTTGTACAACGCGTTGGAAAACAGCGCGTTGCCGTTGACCACCGGTTGGCCGGCATACGCATAGATCCCGTAGTCGTTATGGGATATCTGATTGCCCTGATGGATCGTGGGATTGCCCCCGGCTTGGGCGTAGATCCCGTAGGTGCAGAATCGGATCAGCGATTGGGACACGGTCCCCTGCCCGCCGTTGAAGTCCACACCGGCCACCGCGTACTCGATGCGCGCGCGATCGATCTGCGCGACGGCATTGGCCATGACCTCGATGCCGTACCAGTCGCCCTTCGCTGGATAAGGATTGGCCGAGGTGAAGTGCACGTGCTGGGACGTGTTGCCGAGCGCGCGCAGGGTACCGGACACCCGGATCCGGCGCCCACCCACGGAACGGATCGTCGCGCCTGGCGCGAGCGTCCAGGTCACACCGGACGGCACCGTGACGTCGCCGATCATCAGATAGTCGCCGGCCGCCAGGGTGGCATCGGCGTTGATCGGCCCGACCAGCGGACTGTCGGTCGATGCCGGAGCGCCGCCCGCGCTGCCCAGGTATCCGGAGAAATCGACGTACGGCGCCGATGTGCTGACCTTGCGATCGCGGATCGTTACCGCGATCGCGGTGGGGTCGCCAGTACCCCACCAGTTGCCGCGCGCGTCGAGCACGATGCCGGTCGGATTGCCGAACGACTGCGCGTAGTAGTTGTTGGTCGAGTTCCCATACAGGCTGTTGCCATTGACGACCGGCAACGGGTCCTGACCAACATTGCCGCCAGTGACGACTATGCCGTAGGTATTGCCTGTGATCAGGTTGCCGCCGGTAATCGAAGGCCGACTATTGATATCGACACTTACCCCGTGGGTATTGCCTTGCATGGTGTTGCCGCCGGCTATCAGCGGAGCGATCAGGGCCGCCGCCGTCGCCGCGCGCGTTTTGATGCCGCTGACATTGTTGAGAAAACGGGAGTCCCGCAGCGATCCTGTGCCGCCGTTGAAGTAGACGCCGTTATTGGCGCAGTAGATGTCCGCGTATTCGACCGACGCGCGACCGAGCGCATTGACGGGGACGCCGCCCAGCACCTCGATGCCCAGCCAGTCGCTGCGGCGCGGCGTGGCATCGGTGCAAGCGGTGGTGGTCGGACGCAAGCGCACGCGCGCGGCCGCGGTTCCGCGCAACGCCACCTCACCGTTGGCTTCGACCTTGATCTTGTAGTTGCCGGACACCTGCAAGGTCACGCCCGGCTGCACCCACAATGCGCCGGTGGCGGAGATCACCATGTCGCCGCTGAGCGTATAGGGGGTTCCGTCGCCGACGGTCCACACGGTCGGCGTACTGATCGTGGTTGCGCCGTAGCTGCGCGGCAGGCTGTTCGTGTACGCGATCTCGACGGTGTTGGACACCGGGCTGGCGCCGCTGCCGTCGTCGGCGATCGCATAGATGCTGTTGGGGCCGTCTTCCAGCGGCACCCAGGCCGAGAAGGTTCCGCCCGTCGTCGCCAGGAACTTGCGCGCGTACCGGCCGTTGACGAACACGCTGACCTCCGCGCCGGCCGCGGCGGTACCGGTTATCGTCGCGGGGTTGGTGGTACTGGTCGCCGCGGGCGGATCGATCGCGGGTGCGCCGGTCGCCGCAGCGACCGCGCCCGATGCGGCCGCCGGCCGTGCGCGCGCGGCCTCGCGCTCGGGTGGCGGATCGTGACGGACGCGGAAGGCCACCGAGCGTACGGGGTACGGGTGCTTGGCGTCCTCGACGGCCTGTACGAGGTGTTCGCCTCGCGACGGCGCGATCAAGAAGACGAAGTCGCCGCTCGCGTTCGCAACGGTCTTGCCCGCGACAACGCCATCGACCTCGATCCGAACGCGTTGACCTGGCTCGGCGAGGCCGGTCACGCGCAACACCCGTGCGTAATTCACGGCGGACAAGGGATACAGCAGCAGATCGTCGTCGGCACCCCGTGTCGCGGTCACGTTCAGCAGAGCGGCCAGCAGGAGCGCGATGGTCGCAACGATGACGAATCGACGTCGGCTCAGCCTCGCGCCCGACGCAGCTTCGGTTCGATGATTCGGTTCGGCGAACATGCGCGCTTCCTTTGCAGTGAGGCGAACCATCGTCCGCCTCCGGTTGACACCCGATTTCCTATCGGCGCGGCGCGCTCCGGCGCAGCGCTCGCCACGTTCGCAGCGCGGCGATGACCGCGATGCCCGCCAGCAAAGCCAGCATCACCCCGCGCATCGCGCCGTAGCGCGATTCGGTGCCGATGGTGAAGGCATGCCAGAAGGCCAGGCCGAACACGACCGGCCACAGCAAATGGATCCGTTTCCAGCGCCTGGCGCCGCGCATCGTCTTCCATCCCGCGAAGACGGTCAGGCATACGAGCCAGAAGGCCGCCGCTCCCAGCGCGATCCTGGAGCGGTAGTACCCATGCGTGAAGTCCGGCAGCAACAGATCCCAGGCGGGCTGCCCCGTCCTTAGCGAGGCCGCCACGACGAACAGCGCGACATGCGCAAGCACCAACGAAGCGGTGATGAGGCCCAGCTTGCGGTGCCAGCGCAGGTCGACGACGAACCAGGTCGATAGCGGCGCGACATGCCGCGCCAGCGCCAGCATGCACTGTGCCCAGAACAGGCAGAACCCAAGCAAGCCGGCCAGCTTCGCGGCGAGGTACCACTGCTGGCCGGGCGGCAAGCCGCCCCAACGCACGTAAGCCATGGGGTCGTTGACCGACACCGTCCAGACGATCAAGGGCGCGCAGCACAGCGACAACAGCGCCAGCGCGCGGGCTCGGCTTGCCGGCACGATCGCGCTCATGGGCGCGCCTCCCGCGAACCGCCGCCGTGCGTTGACGCGCCATCCGCCTTGCAGGCGGCGGGCGACGTCACGCAGGCGTCGAGCCTGGTCAGCGCCTCGCCCGACGTCAATGCCTTCGCCCCTGCCGTGGGCAGGCCTTCGGCGATCCAACCCTTGATGCCATAGGGGTTGAGGATCACGGCGTTCCGAATACCCGCATCGCGCAACGACCGCGCCATCTCGAACCCGCGGAAATCCTTGATGCAGTAGCTCACGACATAGTCCGCGCCGCGCAGCTGGGCGAGCGCGTTTTCGTCCAGCGACCGCAGCTGGATGTTCAGCGCGCCGGGGATGTGCGACTCGACGAACTCCTCTGGTTCGCGCACATCGACGAAGCGCACGGTTCTGCCGGCTTTCATCTCCGCCAGGAGCGTGGCGATCGACAACTCCGGCACCAGCGGCCCCTGCGCCTCCTGACTGGCCAGCGCATGGCAGTCCACGCGCAAGGCGTCGGCGTCGAACGCCGGACCGGGTTGCGGCGACGATTGCAGTTGCTTGTAGATCTTGTCGAAGAACGCGAGATAACACGCCGGCGCCACCGAATAGCGTCCGTGGCGCTGCTGCAGCTCGCGGAACGCTTGTTCGATCGCGGGCGATTCCGCGGCGTCGGGCGCGCCCCAATAGTTCACCTCGATATCGCGCACAATCCGCGCCATCCGTGCCAGCGCCGGATCGGCCAATCGATAGCGTTGGATCACGGACTGGAACGCGGCGTGATCGCGTTCGCGTCGAAGCGGCGAAGAAGGCACATCGAATGCGACGCCCTCCGGCAGGGCATGGCCTTGCGGTACCACCACCAGTTCCGCCCCGGGCTCGGCATGGCGGGCCATCAACCAGGCGGTCGCCCATTTGTCCGGGCCCAGGCCATAGTCCGTCACCACAGGGGCGCGCGGTGGCGTGGACGCGCTGCAACCAGCCAACATCGCGATCGCCAACACCGTTGCCATCGGCCGCAGCCAACCACGATCACGCACGCGCTGCCACATCCTGTGTCGCCCCTGTTTCAGCCATCGTCCAGACCGCCGAGATGAATCGCTCGCGCGCACGAAGCGCCCGAGCAGGCCGATCCATCTGCACGGCAAATGTCGGCCTGAGTCCCCTACCACCGCGAACGGTATCACAGACGAATTCGCGCAATGAGACGCGAGCGTGGCGGTCCGTGCCGGCCTGCCGTCTATCTACAGCAGGCGGCGGTGTCGTGCACCGGAAATCGGGCACCGTTGCGCCAGCCCGGTTGGCCTTCCGGCAGGACGGTGCGGGGCATGGGTAGCGAGTTTGGCCGCTGTCGCCCGGTGGGCATCGCGCGCTAGAGCCGGGCGGCGTCAGCGCACGGGGGCTGGCGTCAGGTAGAACTCGGCGATCTTGGGCACGAAGCGCTGCGGATTCGCGCCGGCCAGATTGGTCAGCACGATCACCGCCAGGTCCTGGTCGGGATAGACCACGAAGGCCGCGCGCGCGCCGCCGATGCCCGCCACCCGGCGCGTGGGCGCGGTTTGCAGCACCGGCCAACCCAGGCCCCAGTCGCCGGCGGCGCCATCGTTCAAGCGGCCCGGCGTCCACATGGCGCGCAGCGCGTCCGTTCCGATCAAACGCCCGTCGGACAATGCGATCAGCCAGCGCGACAGTTCCTCGGCCGTGGTCTGGATGCCGCCTCCCGCCCACAGGCTGTACGGGATGTCGTAAGCCCAATGCGACAAACGCGTGGTTTCGCCGTCCGCCAGCGGTTGGCGCGGCGAGTAGGCGTAGACGGTGGCCGCGCCGGGGATCAGGTCGTAGCTGTCGCCGAAGGTCGTGGTGGGCATGCCCGCCACGGCGAACTGGCGTTCGGCCAGGTAGCGCTCATACGTGCCACCGGTTTGTTCGGCGACGATCTTCGCCAGCAGGCCGTAGTTGGTCTGGTTGTAGGCGAACGTCTCGCCCGGCGCCGCGCCCATCGGCAGCGTCTGGACCGTCTTCCAGGCGTCCGCCTCGCTGCCGCCTATCATCGAGCCGCTGGCTTCGACGATATCGGGCAGCCCCGAGGTGTGCGTGAGCAGCTGGCGCACGCGGACGCTTTGCCAGGCCGTGGGCAAGCCTGTCAGATAGCGCGACACCGGCGCGTCCAGGTCCACGCGCCCGGCCTGCGCCAGCTGCATCATCGCCACGCCGGTGAAGGGTTTGGTCGCCGAGTTGAGCGGGAACCGGGTCTTGGCCGTGACCGGCACGCGGTTCTCGACATTGGCCCAGCCGTAGCTTTCGCTGAGCACGACGCGGCCGCCTTGAATCACCGCCACCTGCAGTCCGGGGATGCGCTGCTCCTGCTGGGCCTGCCGCACGAACTGCCGCGCGCGCGCGTTGGCTTGCTGCAGGGCCGGCGAATCCGCGGCGGCGCAAGGCAGCGCGATCGACGCGGCCAACACGAACGTGGCGATCGGGTACCGGAACTTCGCCCACTGCATGCAACCCCCAAGAATGAATGACCGTGCCGCGCGTCCTCGACGCAGGCGGTGCGTCGATCCGGCGATGCCCGGATCGGATGCGCCCTTGTGATGCCGCAGGCCGCGACAAGGTTTAGCGGCGCCGCCGCCGTGCACTCCGGCTCTACGCGCGCGTGGCCACCATGGCCGTCCCGCCACGATGGAATCGGTCATGAGCCTGCAAGCCGGATTCACCCGCCTGGCCAAAGCGGCCGCGCGCTTCACCGGGCGGCCGCTGTGTTTCGCCCTCGCCGCCGGACTGGTGCTGTTGTGGCTGGTCAGCGGCCCCATGTTCGGTTTCAGCGACACCTGGCAGCTGGTGATCAACACCGGCACCACCATCATCACTTTCCTGATGGTGTTCCTGATCCAGAACACCCAGAACCGCGATACCGAGGCGATGCAGATCAAGCTGGACGAGTTGATCCGCGCGACCATGGAGGCCCACAACGCCTTGCTGGATCTGGAGGAAATGGACGAAACGGCGCTGGACCGCTACCGCAGCCGCTACCAGGCGCTGGCCAAGGTCGCGCGCGAGGGCGGCGAAAGCGACGAACTGGAAGGCCGGGCCGCCGCGCCCGGTCCCGATCTGTAGCCGCCCCCGCGATCGCGGGCGAACTCGGCTTCGCGGCGCCCACGGTCATCGACCTGCGCCCGTCCACTGCCCTCGGTCACATTCTTCCGCCTGCCCCAGTCTGTCATCCTGAAGGCGCATCGCCTTAGGACTAAGAGGGATCCATGGGTATCACCCGCATTCTGTCGGCCGCGCTCGCGGCCGCCCTGCTGTTGGCCGGCTGCGGCCAGGCGCCGACGGCGAAAGACGCCAAGCCGGCCAACGCCGGCCAGCGCATGTACGGCCAGATCGCGTTCCGGCCCTGCTCGCTGGCCAGCCCGTTCGCCAGCGCCAGCATCGCCGCGCAATGCGCGCGCTATGCAGTGCCCGAGAACCCCGACCAGCCCAAGGGGCGCCAGGTCGAGCTCAACATCGCGTGGCTGCCGGCGACCGACGAATCCGACATCGCCGCCGACCCGGTGTTCTTCCTGGCCGGCGGTCCCGGCCAGGCCGCGACCGAAGTCTGGCCGACCCTGGACGCGGCCTTCCGCGAGGTACGCAAGCACCGCCACATCGTGCTGATCGACCAGCGCGGCACTGGCAAGTCCAATCCGCTGATCTGCCGCAACGCGCAGGGCGACAGCGCGGTGATGGAGGACGGCGACGGCGGCATCGAGGCGGCGGTGAAGTTCGCCGGCGAATGCGCGGCCAAGCTGAAAGCCGACCCGCGCTACTACACCACCACCGACGCGGTGCGCGACCTGGACCGTGTGCGCGCGGCGTTGGGCGCGGCCAAGATCGACGTGGTCGGCGGCTCTTACGGCACCCGCGTGGCGCAGCAGTACGCGATGCGCTATCCGGCGCACACCCGCGCGGTGGTGATCGACGGCGTGGTGCCCAACGAGCTGGTGCTGGGCTCCGAACACGCGCGCAACCTGGACGCGTCGCTGGCGCTGCAGTTCGAGCAGTGCCGCAAGACGCCGGCCTGCCGCCAGCGTTTCGGCGACGATCCGCGCGCGCAGCTGCGCGAGCTGATGGCGCGGCTGAAGGCGCAGCCGGTCGAGGTCGAGTACCGCGATCCGACCACCGGCGAACTCAAGCGCGACCAAGCCACCGCCGGCGCGGTCGCGGGGCTCACCCGCATGTTCGCCTACGCGCCGGAAGCCGCCGCGTTGCTGCCGCTGGTGCTCAACGAGGCCGACCAGGGCCGCTACGCGCCGCTGATGTCGCTGACGCAGATGATCCAGGGCCAGGTCAGCGAACAGATCATGCACGGCATGCAGCTGTCGGTGATCTGCGCCGAGGACGCGGACCTGCTGAAGGACGATCCCGCCGACGCCGACACCGTGATGGGCAGCGACCTGTCCACGGTGCTGGTCGCGCAGTGCAAGGCCTGGCCGACCGGCAAGCGCCCGGCGGATTTCCACGCGCCGTTCAAGTCGAACCTGCCGACGCTGCTGCTGTCGGGCGAGTTCGATCCGGTCACGCCGCCGCGTTACGGCGAGCAGGTGCTCAAGGGCTTGCCCAACGGCCGCCACCTGGTGCTGCGCGGTCAGGGCCACGGCAGCTTCGCGGCCGGCTGCATGCCCAAGCTGCTGAGCCAGTTCCTGGAAAACGCCGACGCCAAGCAGCTCGACGCCAAATGCCTGGGCACGCTGGACTACGTGCCGCCGTTCGTTTCGTTCAACGGGTGGGAACCGTAAGCGCCGCGGTTCGGGCCGTGTACCGGGCCCGATCCCGCCACCGCTCCGCCGTTCCCGAATCCCACATCACGCATTCCGTGGAAAGCCATGATCACCGCTAACGATCTGCACAAGAGCTTCAAGACCAAGACCGGCGTGGTCCACGCCGTCGAGGGCGTCGATTTCGAGGCGCGCGACGGCCAGATCACCGGCCTGCTCGGCCCCAACGGCGCCGGCAAGACCACCACCCTGCGCATGCTCTACACGCTGATGCAGCCCGACCGCGGCGAGATCCAGGTCGACGGCGTCGACGCGCGCCGCGATCCGGCCACCGTGCGCCGCGCGCTGGGCGTGCTGCCCGATGCGCGCGGCGTGTACAAGCGCCTGACCGCGCGCGAGAACATCGCCTACTTCGGCGAGCTGCACGGCATGTCGCGCGCAGCCATCGCCGAACGCACGCGCACGCTGGCGCAGGCGCTGGACATGGACGACATCCTCGACCGCCAGACCGAGGGCTTCTCGCAGGGTCAGCGCACCAAGACCGCGATCGCGCGCGCGCTGGTCCACGACCCGCGCAACGTGATCCTGGACGAACCCACCAACGGCCTGGACGTGATGACCACGCGCGCGATGCGCGGTTTCCTCAAGCAGCTGCGCGACGAGGGCCGTTGCGTGATCTTCTCCAGCCACATCATGCAGGAGGTGGCCGCGCTCTGCGATCGGATCGTGATCGTCGCCAAGGGCAAGGTCGTGGCCTCCGGCACCGCCGACGAACTGCGCGCGCAGACCGGCGAATCCAATCTCGAGGACGCGTTCGTGCGCGCGATCGGCAGCGACGAGGGCCTGCACGCATGAAGACGTCATGGTTTTCCGCCACGATGGCGGTGGTGCGCAAGGAGCTGCGCGACATCGGCCGCGACCGCCGCACCTTGGCGCTGGCCCTGCTGCTGGGCCCGCTGCTGTATCCGGTGCTGATGCTGGGCATGGGCTCGCTGGCCGAGAAGCGCGCCAAGACCCAGCTCGACAAGACCCTGGAGGTGCCGGTGGTAGGCGCCGAACGCGCGCCCAACCTGATCGCCTTCCTGGCCACGCGCGGCATCGTCGCGACCAAGCCGCCGGCCGACCTGGACCAGGCGATCGCGCGCCAGGACGTGGACGTGGCGCTGCAGATCGGCGCCGACTACGGCAAGCAATGGAAGGACGGCCAGCCGGCGTTGGTGGAGATCGTGCAGGACAGCACGCGCCGCGACGCCGAGATCCCCAGCGCGCGTTTGCGCAACGCGCTGGAGAACTACAGCCAGCAGGTCGGCGCGCTGCGCCTGCTTGCGCGCGGCCTGTCGCCGACGGTCGCGCGGCCGGTCAACGTGGGCATGCGCGATCTGGCCACACCGGAAGCCAAGCGCGGCCTGATGCTGTCGTTCATGCTGCCCTACCTGCTGATCTTCTCGTCCTTCATCGGCGGCGCGGCGCTGATCCTGGACGCGACCGCGGGCGAACGCGAGCGCCAGTCCCTGGAACCCTTGCTGGCCACGCCGGCCTCGCGCGGCTCCATCGTCAGCGGCAAGATCGCCGCGGCCTGCATCCTGGGCTTCACCTCGCTGCTGCTGACCTTGCTGGCGTTCAAGCTCAGCGCGCAGATGGGCACCGGCAGCATGCGCATGCTGGACGTGAGCTTCATGGCGATCGGCAAGATGCTGCTGATCCTGCTGCCGATGCTGTTCATCGGCACCGCGCTGCTGACCTACCTGGCCGCCGGCGCCAAGAGCATCAAGGAAGCGCAGAGCCACATGACCTGGCTGATGCTGATGCCGATGGTGCCGACGGTGATCTTGATGGTGAACCCGCTCAAGACCCAGCTGTGGCAGTTCGCGGTGCCGTTCCTGGCGCAGAACCAGTTGCTGCTGAAAGTGATCCGCGGCGAGTTCATCAGCCCGCAGGTGTGGATGGTGTACCTGGCCGCGGGTTCGGCGCTGGCGGGGTTGCTGTGGTTCGCGGCGGTGCGGCGTTACCACAACGAGCGTTTGGCGATTTCCGGCTGAGGCAGCGTCGTTTCGCGAGGAAAAAAGAGCCCGGCGATGCCGGGCTTTTTTTGCCGTAGGGTGCGGTGCAAACCGCACCATCGCCATGCCACGCAGTCGCGCGCCGATGCGGTTCGCCTGCGGCTCACCGCATCCTACGGGCGGTTTTCGGATGAATCATTGTTCGTCAGTAGTCGGATCACGCGCTGAAGTCACTGGATCCCCGCTTTCGCGGGGATGACGGCAAAAGAAGCCGCACCGCTTATTCGTTGCCGTTGCCGTTGCCGTTGCCGTTGCCGTTGCCGTTGCCGTTGCCGTTGCCGTTGCCGTTGCCGTTGCCGTTGCCGTTGAGTTTGCTCCGGCATTGAAGTCCATTGATACGAAGCCACACGACCATCCCCAGACCCGAAGGGCGGCGCGCAGGACGCGCGCCGTTTTTCGATAAGACAGGGACGTCTTATCGAAAAATCCCGGCGCAAGAGTCGAAGCCACACGGGAGCTCTGGGCTCAAGCCCTTCTCTTTGGTTACTTTCTCTTGGGCTAGCAAGAGAAAGTGACCCGCATGCGCAGCAGGCGGAAGCCTTTGACCTTCGGTCAGAAGCAGCAGAGCAAGAGCAAAAGCAAATCCTCCCCAACCCGCCCGGCCAACAGGCACAGCCTGTTGTCGTTCACCCGTGCACGAACCTGCGGTTCGTAAACGCACGGCCTCACCCTTTGTCAAAGGAGGGAGCCAAGAGCACAGCATCGGTTTCTGAAGGGCAATCAGAATCGGACAGGCGCGATCGCTGGAGTTCGCGGTCGCGGCTTATGACCGAAGGAAATCCCTGTGGGACGCCGCTCCTACAGAAAGCGCCCGCAAGAGAAAGGGAGCCGCATTGCGCGGCAGGCAGAGGCCGTTGACCTTCGTGCCAAGCAAGCAGAGGCGCAGGGTGCGGTGATACTGCCAATATCGCCCCACCGCGATGCTCCGCGCGCTGCGGTGCGCCTTCGGCTCCCCGCATCCTACGGTTGGCCCATGCCCTTGCGTCCATCTTCAATCGCGCAAAAAAACAACGCCCGGCCGTAGCCGGGCGTTGCGGGTACTGCAGGCGGGTCCCCTGTGCGCAAGCGCACTCCCGCCGTTGTCGCTTAACCGCCCGGGTTGAACCCGATCGTGCGGCGGGTCGTGACCGGTGCGCCCACCGGCTGGAACCGCCACTTGCGAACCGCGTTGACCGCCTCGCGGTCGAAGATGCGCGCCGGGTTGGAGCGCACCACGCGAGCGGCCGTGACCGAGCCGTCGGTGCCGACGGTGAACTCCACCTGCACCTCGCCCGACTGACCCGCGCGCAGCGCTTCTGGCGGATAGCGCGGCGCCGGCGTGGACACCGCGCGCAGGTCGGCGCCGGCGGAAGGCGTGGACGCGGCGGCGGCGGTCTGGCGGGCTTCGGCGGCACGCGCATCGGCCGCGCGTTGCTCGGCCGCACGCTGATCGGCGGCGCGCTGGTCGGCGGCACGCTGATCGGCTTCGCGGCTCGCCGCGGCTTGACGCTCGGCGGCCTGCGAGGCGGCCAGCTGGGTCGCGGCTTGCCGCTGCTGCGCTTCCTGCTGGGCCAGACGCTGCTTCTCGAGTTCGGCCTGCTTCTTGGCCTGCTCTTCGGCGGTCAGCACCTGCTGTTCGGCCCGCTTGGCCACTTCCTGCTGCTTGGCGGTGATGCTGGCCTTCAGGCGCGCGAGCGCCGGATGCTGCGCATCGGCCTTTTCCAGCAGCGCGGCCAGGCGCTGCGCCTCGGCGAAGTCCTCGCGGCCGACGCTCTGCTCGGTGGCGATGACGGTCATCGGCAGCAGGTCGGTAAGGGCGCTGGAGACGGCGGCGTCGGCCGGCGCCTTGTCGCGCAGTGCGAGGTAGTACTCCACCGCATTGTCTTCCACCGGTGCGTACAGACGGTTTTCCGCGTATGCCTTGCGGGCCGCTTCGCGCAGCTGGTCGACGGTCAAGGCCGAGACCTTGGCCGATACCGCGGTTTCCGGTGTGACCGCCGGGGCCGTGGTGGCCGCGGAGGTGGCCGCCGCATCCTGGGCGGGTTGATCTTTTCCGCACGCCGCCAGTGCGCAGGCCAGGGCCAGCGCGATGGTCGCATGCGATACGACGGACAGCCGGCTTGAACGCCGGTCGTTGTGGTTCACAGTCATTGGCAAAACTCCCCTGAAGTGCGCCGTAGCGAGCACACGCCGGATAGGACGCGCTAGCGAGCCGCGTTTGTCAAGCGGGCGGCGACCCGAATCGGGCTTAGCCGGGCATGAATCGGGAATTGTGACCGATCCGAGACACCAGGGTTCCGCGGGCCGCCGATTCAGGTCGGCGAGCGGGCCGCGCGGCCAAAGTCCGCAACGTCGGCGGGCCGGCGGCGGGGGCGCGACGGGCGCGGTCGGGCGACGCCAGGGCGGTCTATTTGCCGATGCAGAAGCTGGAGAAGATGTGGCCGAGCAGGTCGTCGGCGCGGATGCGCCCGGTGATCTCGCCCAGGGCGTCGTGGGCCTGACGCAGCGATTCGGCGGCCAGGTCCAGCGCCTCGTGTGCGAGCTGGGCGCGGGCGTCGGCCAGTTCGGCCTGGGCGCGGCGCAGCGCCTCGACGTGGCGCGCGCGCGCGGTGAAGGCGCCCTCGCTGGCATCGGCGCCGTCGCCCTGGGCCAGCCGGCGCAGGTGCGCGTGCAGGGCGTCCAGGCCCGCGCCGGTGCGCGCCGACAGGGCGATGCGGTCCTCGCCTTCGAGCGCGGCCAGGGCGGCGGGTTCCAGCAGGTCGGCCTTGTTGTGCAGCCACAGTCGGGCCGGCACGGCGGCGATGGCGTCGGCGACCGCGGCGCGGCCGGCCTCGGGCTCGCGCGCGTCCAGCACCACGATCGCCAAGTCGGCGCGCGCCAGCTCGTCGCGGGCGCGGCGCATGCCTTCGCGCTCGATCGCGTCGCCGCCCTCGCGCAGGCCGGCGGTGTCGACCAGGGTCAGCTCGACGCCGTCGCTGCGGATGGTTTCGTGCAGCAGGTCGCGGGTGGTGCCGGCGATGTCGGTGACGATGGCGCGCTCGCTGCCGGCCAGGGCGTTGAGCAGCGAGCTCTTGCCGGCGTTGGGCGGGCCCACGATCACCGCATGCAGGCCGTCGCGCAGGCGGCGGCCGCGTTCGGTCGCGGCCAGCAGTACGTCCAGGTCGGTCGACAGGGCGTCGAAGCGGCGGCGCAGGGCGGCCCCGCCCAGGGTGTCCAGCGGTTCGTCGGCGAAATCGATCGCGGCCTCGACGTGCACGCGGATCGCCAGCAGGTCGTCGGCCAGGGCATCGACGCGTCGCGAGAACTCGCCGTCCAGCGCGCGCCGGGCCGCGCGCGCGGCGCGTGCGTCCGCGGCCGCGATCAGATCGGCCACGGCCTCGGCCTGGGCCAGGTCGAGCCGGCCTTCGAGAAACGCGCGCTCGCTGAATTCGCCCGGCCGCGCGCGCCGCGCGCCCAGCGCGCCGCAGCGTTCGGCCAAGGCGTGCAGCACGGCCGGGCTGCCATGCGCCTGCAGCTCGACCACGTCCTCGCCGGTGTAGCTGGCCGGCGCGGCGAAGTACAGGGCGATGCCGTCGTCGATGGCCGCGCCGTCGGCGTCGGCGAAACGCACGTGATGGGCGTGGCGCGGACGCAGGCGCCGCCGCGCCAGCGCCTCACCGATCTCGCGCGCACGCGGCCCCGACAGGCGCACGATGCCGACGCCGCCCGCGCCTGGAGCGGTGGCGATCGCGGCGATGGTGTCGCGGTCGGTTGGATGCGGGTCGTGCATCGCAGGTGGGTGTCGGGGTGGGAGGAAAGGTTAGCGCGGGTCGCGGGAGTTGGGGTATCGATCGGAGGGCGACTTCGGATCGCAACCGGCGGTCGGCCTCACAAGGATCGGTCAGACCGGGTCGCGCTTAAGAACGGATGCCCGGTTGCCTCTCCGCATGAGTGAGTCGCGGCTCACGCCGCTCCCACAGAGAGCGGTCGGCGCCAACCAATCGCCAGCGTGCGCTGCCATAGCTGTTTGCCGTTGCCGTTGCCGTTGCCGTTGCCGTTGCCGTTGCCGTTGCCGTTGCCGTTGCCGTTGCCGTTGCCGTTGCCGTTGAGTTTGCTCCGGCATTGAAGTCCATAGAACCGAAGCCACACGACCACTCCCAGACCCGGAGGGCGGCGCGCAGGACGCGCGCCGTTTTTCGATAGGACAGGGATGTCCTATCGAAAAATCCCGGCGCAAGAACCGAAGCCACACGGGAGCTCTGGGCTCAGACCCTTCTCTTTGGTTACTTTCTCTTGGGTCAGCAAGAGAAAGTGACCCGCATGCGCAGCAGGCGGAAGCCTTTGACCTTCGGTCAGAAACAGCGAAACAACACCAAAAGCAAATCCTCCCCAACCCGCCCGGCCAACAGGCACAGCCTGTTGTCGTTCACCCGTGCACGAACCTGCGGTTCGTAAGCGCACGGCCTCACCCTTTGTCAAAGGAGGGAGCTAAAAGCGCAACGCCGGGATCTGGAGGCCATCGGAACCGGATAGGCTCGATAGCCGGGATTCGCGGTCGCGGCTTGCGCCGCTCCTACAGGGAGCATCGGAAGACGCGGGAGCATCGGCAAAAGCCAAAGCCTCGGCGGGAGCGAGACGGCCCCACAAACACGAAGCCCGCCGGAGGGCGGGCTTCGCGAGCAGACGGATGGACGAGGATCAGCCCTTGGCCGGCGCCTCGGCGTAGCGCTTGGTCATCCACCACTGCTGCAGCAGGCCCAGACCGCTGTTGGTGATCCAGTACAGCACCAGACCGGCCGGGAAGAACGCGAACATCACGCCGAACACCAGCGGCATCAGCTGCATCATCTTCTTCTGCATCGGGTCCATGCCCGGCGTCGGCGTCAGCTTCTGCGTGGCCCACATCACCGCGATGTTGATCAGCGGCAGCACGAAGAACGGATCGCGCGCGGTCAGATCGTGGATCCACAGCATCCACGGCGCGTGGCGCAGCTCGACCGCTTCGAGCAGCACCCAGTACAGAGTCAAAAACACCGGCATCTGCACCAGGATCGGCAGACAGCCGCCGACCGGGTTGATCTTCTCCTTCTTGTACAGCTCCATCATCGCCATCTGGAACTTCTGCTTGTCGTCGCCGTAGCGCTCCTTGAGCTGCTCGATGCGCGGCTGGAACTTGCGCATCTTCGCCATGGAGCGGTACTGCGCGGCCGACAGCGGGTACATCGCCAGCTTGATCAGCACCACCAGGCCGATGATCGACCAGCCCCAGTTGCCGAACAGGCCGTGCAGCTTGTCGAGCAGCCAGAAGATCGCGTCGGCCATGGTGGCCAGGATGCTGTAGCTGCTGAAGTCGACCGCGCGATCCAGGCCAGGCACCTGCTCGGCCTTCATCGCATGAACCAGCTTGGGACCGATCCACAGGCGCGCCTGGGTTTGCGCCTTCGCGCCGGGCGCGACGCTGACGCCGGGACCGACATCGCGGATCAGGTACTGCGGCACGCCGCCGTTGGTGTTGGCGGTGGCCAGCGAGAACTCGCCCTGGTCGTTCGGGCCCGGAATCCAGGCGGCGAAGAAATGGTGCTGCAGCATCGCCACCCAGCCGCCGGTGACCTTCAGGTTGAGCGCACCGTCGTCGACGAATTTGTCGTACTTGCGCTTGTCGTATTTCTCGGCGCTGCTGTACCAGGCCGCACCCTGGAAGCTGTACTGCTCGGCGTTCATCGGGCCGCTGCGGGTCAGCGCGCGCGGCACGCGCGCGAGCTGGCGGTAGATCGAACCCTGCCACGGCGCGGTGCCGGCGTTGACGATTTCATCGCGCACCGTGACCGCATAGCCGCTGTGCTTGAACACGTAGGTGCGGCGGATGGTCACGCCGTTGGCGCCGGTCCAGACGAAGGGCACCGCGATTTCCTTGGCGCCCGAGTTCAACACGTAGTCGCGCTGCGCGCCTTCGGGCACGAAGCCCGATTCGTGGGTCGGGGTCGCGCCGTTCTGGCTGACCCAGCCGCTCTGGGCGACGAAGTAGTTGTTGGCGTCCTCGGCCAGCAGGCGCACCGGCGCGCTGTCGTCGGCCGCTTCGCTGGGGTACTTGAGCAGGTCGGCGCGGTGCAGGGTGCCGCCGTCGAGCACGACCTTGAGCACGTCGGTGGTGACGGTGACGGTCTGCGCGGCATTGGGCGCGGCGACCGCGCTGGACACTGCGGCGCCCGGCGCGGCCGGTACGGCGGCGGCAGCGGCGCTGGGCACGGTGGCGTTGCTGGCCGCGGGCGCGCCCGGTACGGTGCTGGTCGCGGCGGCCTGGGCGGCGGCGGTCACCGCCGGCGCCGGAGGCGCGGACTTCTCCTTGCCCCATTCCATCCACAGCAAGGTCGCCACCATCAGCCAGGCGAAGATCAGGAATACACGGGTCTGGTTCATGGGCAGCAGGCAGGCTCAGCCGGGACCGGGGTCCGGCAGTGGAGAGTGAATGGGTGCAGGATCGCTGGATGCAAGCTCGGCCGGCATTGTGCCGGCCACCGCAGGTGCGGGCAACGCGCCGGCGCGCTTGAGCAGACCCAGGAAGGCCTGGTCGAGTTCCGCGCGCGTGCAACGCGAGGCGCCCGGGCGGGCGACCACGACGTAATCGCCGCGCGCCAGCTCGGCGCGCAGCTTGCGGAAGGTATCGCGCAGCGCGCGCTTGATGCGGTTGCGGCCGACCGCGTGCGGATCGACCTTGCGCGAGACCGCCAGGCCCAGGCGCGCTTCGCAGTCGACGGTCTGCCAATGCAAAGCAAGCACGGGCAGCGCCACGCGCCGGCCGTGCTTGAAGATGCGGTCGAAATCCGAACGCGCGCGTACCCGCGCGGTGCGCGGGAAGCGGGTGGATATCATAAGGTCGGTACCGGCGACTGCCGGACGGTGGCCTTGAGCCGCGTCAGCGGCAGGCCACCGGAACGACGTTTAGGCGCAAAGACGCTTGCGGCCCTTGGCGCGGCGACGGGCCAGGATCTTGCGGCCGTCGGCGGTCGCCATGCGGGCACGGAAGCCGTGGTCGCGCTTGCGCTTGAGGTTGCTGGGCTGGTAGGTGCGCTTGGTGGCCATGGTCCGGCTCTATTAATACGGCGGAAAAGACCGGAGATCTTAGCGGTCATTCGCGGGGCGGTCAAGTTGGACTGAATGCGGGAACGCAACGGCCGGCGTTCGCGGCGCACGCGGTTATTCACAAGCGGCCCGCGCGCCACGGCCGCCGCACCACCGCGAATCCGGCCCGGAACCTCGCCGGTGCTGGCTCGCGCGGTACGCCGGCCTGTGGACTAGCCTGTGTTCTGGCTTGTGGACAAGTCCTGTTCCGGACCTCGTCGCGGTGATAGTCTGGCCGACCCCCCTGCCCCGTTCGCCGCGAGCCGTACCGCGCGGCCGGCGGCGTTTCGACCGCCGAGCCCCCGGGCCGGCCGCATCGCACAGAAGACCTGCCGACCGATGGAAGCCTGGCCCCGCTGCCTCGAACGACTCGAAGCCGAATACCCGGTCGAGGATGTCCACACCTGGCTCAAGCCGCTGCAAGCGGCGCAGCGCGACGACGTCACGGTGCTGTACGCGCCCAACGCCTTCGTGGTCGAGCACGTGCGCGAGCGGTACCTGGCGCGCATCCGCGAGCTGTTGAACTACTTCGCCGGCAGCGCCGAGGTCAGCCTGGAAATCGGCTCGCTGCCGCGCGTGGCGCCGGTGCGCGAAGCCGAGCCGGTCAGCGCCGGTCGCCCGGCGGTGGCGGCCGCGCCGATCGAACCCTTCCAGGGCAACCTGGACAATCACTACACCTTCGACAACTTCGTCGAAGGCCGCAGCAACCAGCTCGGCCGCGCCGCGGCCTGGCAGGCGGCGCAGAAACCCGGCGAGCGCGCGCACAACCCGCTGCTGCTGTACGGGGGCACCGGCCTGGGCAAGACCCATCTGATGTTCGCCGCCGGCAACGCCATGCGCGAGGCCAATCCGGCCATGCGCGTGATGTATCTGCGTTCGGAGCAGTTCTTCAGCGCGATGATGAAGTCGCTGCAGGACAAGACCATGGATCAGTTCAAGCGCCAGTTCCAGCGCGTGGACGCGTTGCTGATCGACGACATCCAGTTCTTCGCCGGCAAGGACCGCACGCAGGAGGAGTTCTTCCACACCTTCAACGCGCTGTTCGACGGCAAGCAGCAGATCATCCTGACCTGCGACCGTTACCCGCGCGAAGTCGAGGGCCTGGAGCCGCGCCTGAAATCGCGCCTGGCGTGGGGCCTGTCGGTGGCGATCGAGCCGCCGGACTTCGAGACCCGCGCGCAGATCGTGATCTCCAAGGCCAAGGAACGCGGCGCCGCGATTCCCGAGGAAGTGGCGTTCCTGCTGGCCAAGAAGATGCGCAGCAACGTGCGCGACCTGGAAGGCGCGCTCAACACGCTGACCGCGCGCGCCAACTTCACCGGCCGCGCGATCACCGCCGAGTTCGCCCAGGAAACCCTGCGCGACCTGCTGCGCGCGCAGCAGCAGGCGATCGGCATTCCCAACATCCAGAAGACCGTGGCCGATTACTACGGCCTGCAGATGAAGGACCTGCTGTCCAAGCGCCGCACCCGCTCGCTGGCGCGCCCGCGTCAGGTGGCGATGGCGCTGACCAAGGAACTGACCGAGCACAGCCTGCCCGAGATCGGCGACGCCTTCGCCGGTCGCGACCACACCACGGTGCTGCACGCCTGCCGGCAGATCCGCACCCTGATGGAGACCGACGGCAAGCTGCGGGAGGACTGGGACAAGCTGATCCGCAAGCTCAGCGAGTAAGCGCAGGCGACGAACGGCGCCGGTTGCGGGTACTCTTCGAACAAAGCAGTGCACGACACGCGTACAAGCTGTGGATAGATCGGCGCCCTTAGCCGGCCTCGGGTTTTATCCACAGATTGTCCCGGGGCTCAGGGTCCGGTTCTACCGCGGTTTGCATGAACGAAAAATCCAGCAAAAACAAATAGTTAATTGAGTTTTCCCGGGTTTTCGGCGACACCATCACCACCACGCTTTTGATTTATCCATCTCTTTTGTATTGGGCGTTGCCGCCCGAACCGACTAGGGGCTAAGGGGTCCGCATGCGTTTCAGCCTGCAACGAGAAGTGTTTCTCAAGCCGTTGGCGCAAGTCGTCAACGTAGTCGAACGCCGGCAGACCCTGCCGGTCCTGGCCAATCTGCTTGTGCAGGTCAAGGACGGACAGCTGTCGCTGACCGGTACCGACCTGGAAGTCGAGATGGTCTCGCGCATCCTGGTCGACGACGCCAAAGACGGCGAAACCACGATCCCGGCGCGCAAGCTGTTCGAGATCGTTCGCGCGTTGCCCGACGGCAGCAAGGTCACGGTCACGCAGACGGCCGAGAAGATCACCGTGCAGGCCGGGCGTTCGCGCTTCACCCTGGCCAGCCTGCCGGCCAACGACTTCCCGTCGATCGACGAGGTCGAAGCGACCGAGCGCGTGCGCGTGCCGGAAGCGGCCTTGAAGGAACTGATCGAGCGCACCGCGTTCGCGATGGCGCAGCAGGACGTGCGCTATTACCTCAACGGTCTGTTGTTCGACCTGCGCGAAAGCAGCCTGCGCTGCGTGGCCACCGACGGCCACCGCCTGGCGTTGTGCGAAACCGCGTACGAAGGCAGCGGCCAGACCAAGCGCCAGATCATCGTGCCGCGCAAGGGCGTGCAGGAACTGCAGCGCCTGCTGGAAGGCGGCGACCGCGAGATCGAGATCGAGATGGGCCGTGGCCACATCCGGGTCAAGCGCGACGACGTGACCTTTACCAGCAAGCTGATCGACGGCCGTTTCCCGGACTACGAGGCGGTGATTCCGATCGGCGCCGATCGCGAGGTGCGGATCGAGCGCGAAACCCTGCGCGCGGCGCTGCAGCGTGCGGCGATCCTGTCGAACGAGAAGTACCGCGGCGTGCGGATCGAGGTCTCGCCCGGCCAGCTCAAGATCAGCGCGCACAACCCGGAACAGGAAGAAGCGCAGGAAGAAGTGGAAGCCGACACCAAGGTCGACGACCTGGCGGTGGGCTTCAACGTCAACTACCTGCTCGATGCCCTGACCGCCTTGCGCGACGAGCATGTGGTGCTGGCCTTGCGCGACGCCAACTCCTCGGCGCTGGTGCGCGAGGCGGCGAACGAGAAGTGCCGCCATGTGGTGATGCCGCTGCGTCTGTAACGGCAGACCGGTCTGCTGGCCGGTTCCACGTGGAACATGAGGCGCCCGGCATTGCCGGGCGTTTCGTTTATGGGGTCACCTGCTTCTGCCTCGTGCATCCGCTTTGCTCCCTCCTTTGGAAAAGGGTGAAGCCGTGCGTTTACGAACCGCAGGTTTGTGCGCGGGTGAACGACAACAGGTTGTGCCTGTTGGCCGGGAGGGCCGGGGGAGGATTCGCTTTTGCTGCTCGCGTAGCTCAAGCAAGAGGAAATTCCCCTCGATCTCCCTTTTTCAAAGGGAGAGGCTCGCACCGGGGAGCTCCTACCGTTCCTGCCCTCCCCCTCCCCCAAATCCGATCTGCGATCATTCCGCCATGCACGTAACCCGCCTCGAAGCCCGTGGCCTGCGCCGCTTCGCCGACGTCCGGCTGGCGCCCGCGCCTGGGATCAACCTGATCACCGGCGACAACGGCGCCGGCAAGACCAGCCTGCTCGAGGCCCTGCACCTGATGGCGTACGGGCGCAGCTTCCGCGGGCGGGTGCGCGACGGCCTGGTGCGGGCCGGCGATCCGGCGTTGGAAGTGTTCGTCGAATGGCAAGAGAACCTGGGGGCAACGGCGCCTGCCGGGGAGGCGACGGCGGTGCGCCTGCGCAAGGCCGGGCTGCGCCACAGCGGCCAGGACTGGATCGGTCGCCTCGACGGCAGTCCCGTGGGCCAGCTGGGGGAGTTGTGCGCCGCCCTGGCGGTGGTCAGCTTCGAGCCCGGCAGCCACGCCCTGATCACCGGCGGCGCGGAAGCGCGCCGGCGTTACCTCGATTGGGGCCTGTTCCACGTGGAACACGACTTCATCGGCCTGTGGCGGCGCTACACCCGCGCCCTCAAGCAACGTAACGCCCTGCTCAAGGCCCGCGCCCGCGACGGCCAGCTCGACGCCTGGGACCGGGAGCTGGCCGACGCCGGAGAGCCCCTGAGCCGGCGGCGCCAGCATTACCTGGAAGACCTGCAGCCGCGGTTCGCCGCGTTGGCCGCCGACCTGGCGCCGGCGCTGGGCGACACCCGCCTGGACTACCAGCCTGGCTGGCGCCGGGAGGAACTGCCGCTGGCCGATGCCTTGCTGCTGGCGCGGGAACGCGACCAGATCGCCGGCTACACCTCGGTCGGCCCGCATCGGGCCGACTGGCGCATCCATTTCGCCGGAGTCCCGGGCCGTGAGGCGCTGTCGCGCGGACAGGCCAAGCTCACCGCCCTGTCGGCCCTGCTGGCCCAGGCCGAGCACCATGCGCAGGCACGCAAGGAATGGCCGGTGATCGCCCTGGACGATCTGGCCTCGGAACTGGACCGCCAGCACCAGCGGCGGGTGCTGCAACGCCTGGTCGCCTGCGGCGCCCAGGTCTTCATCACCGGCACCGAGGCGCCGCCGGCCCTGGCCGAGCTGGAGGTGGCGACCACGGTGTTCCACGTGGAACACGGAGAGCTGCGCCCGTCCTGATGTTCCACGTGGAACCTTCGCAGACCGGCCTGCCGCACCGGAGGTTCGCCGCGGCGCAGCCCGTCTAGGCCGTCGCCCGGCCCTGTGCCAGCATGGTTCGGCACGGATCGCAGCCGATCCGGCCCCGCTCCAGCAGGAAGCCGCGAGCCCATGACCCACCCGCCATCGCCCAGCACGCCCCCCGCCGACGCGCCCGTCACGCGCGCCTCGGCCGGTTACGTGTGGCGCTACCTGCTGGCGGCCCTGGCTGCGGTCGGTTTGGCCCCGGTTCCGCTGGCGGCGGCGCTGAGCGCACGCAGCTCCAATTTCGAGGGCGCCCGCGGCTATGCCTTCATCGGCTACCTGCCGATCGCCGCGGCCGCGGTCGCCGTGGCCGCCGCCCTGCTCTACCTGTGGGCCCGCTCCGCGCCGTCGCGCCGTCGCCGCGCTCTGCTCGGCCTGGCCGGCTTCGACCTGATCGCCGCCGCCGCCCTGCTCTATCTGCTGGTGGGCGGTTTCTGATGCCCGCCGCCGCTCCCACGCCCCGCCGCTACCTGCCGACCCTGATCGGCCTGACGCTACTCGCAGGAAGCCTATTCGCCATGTCCACCGCTCTCCCCGGCTCCACCGCCGCCCACGCCGCCGAACCCGGCGACGACGGTACCGTCGCCAGCTGGCCGCTGCGCTTCAGCCACCACGATTTCGACGTGGCCTGCTTCGACACCCAGCGCTGCAAGGTGCGCTATCACGGCTTCGAGTTCGGCAACCCGGAACCGACGCCGTCGGCGGCCTCGCTGAGCCCGGAGGCCTACGACGACGCGCTCTCGGCCAGCTACGGCCCGGTGCCGCGCAACACGCCCGCCGCGCAGGTCGACTGGGTCAGCAAGGACGGCAGCGCGCTGCAGGCGCAGGTCGACATCGCCGCGATCTTCCGCGACGGCCTGGTGCGCCACCACGTCGCGCGCGAGGACATCGCCGAGGGCGCCAGCATCGGCGGCACCGCGGTGCTGCTGGAGGTCGACGACCGCAGCATCAACGTCTACACCCGCACCCTGATCCCGCTGAAGGCGCCGCTGGATCCGTCCAATCCCGACAGCGATATCCGCGACGAGCTGATCAAGGTCTACAGCCAGACCTACTGACGCCGGACCTGCGCAGGCCCGACGCACCGCATTCCCGAACCATCGACGCGGCGCCGCCCACCCCGGGCGCACCGACAAGGACACGTCACATGAGCGACGACAAACCGCGCAAGAGCGAAGGCGTCGAGGTCAACGCCGCCAACGCCCACGACTTGAACAGCTACCGCGCCGCCCAGCAGCAGCTCTCGCAGCTGCAGGCGCCGGTGCTGGTGCACGCCAACAATCCGCACGAGCGCCTGTACGTGGCCGTGCACGACGGCACCGGCAACAACATGTTCAAGGACAGCGATGCCCACGAGACCGGCATCGTGCGCGTGTTCAAGCAGATCCAGCAGCAAAAACGCGCCGGCCAGCTGCCCCACATCGGCGCCGGCTACGTCGCCGGCATCGGCACCCAGGGCGACGGCTCGACCTGGGACGGCATCCGCGGCCACACGTTCGAAGAACGCGCCGAGACCATGTACAAGCAGTTCATCGAGCAGGCCAAGAAATGGAAGGCCGCCGACCCGGACGTGCAGATCCGCGTGGCCTCGATCGGTTTCAGCCGCGGCGCCGAAGAGGCCGCCTACTTCACCCGCCTGGTCGACGAACGCGGCATCCAGGACCCGGCCGGCGCCAAGTACACCTACGACGACAACGGCCTGGTCGAGAGCGTCAAATACAGCAAGCCGCCGCTGGTCGCGCCGGGCAAGGTCGCCCAGGCCGCGCTGCTGCAGGACCCGGTCGCCACCGGCGATCCGATGAACTACGACCGCCGTCTGCCGCCGTCGGTGATCTCCGCCGTGCAGATCACCGCCGAGGACGAGCGCCGCGACCAGTTCAAGGTCAGCCGCCACCTCGATGCCGGCCTGACCGAGAACAAGCGCTTCCTCAACGTCACCGTCGGCGGCGCCCACAGCAACATCGGCGACAGCTACGAACTCAACGGCCTG